>DATEKR010000302.1:0-3934 GCA_035277345.1 Enterobacteriaceae bacterium | reverse complement strand
TGCGGTCTTTGATCATTTGCGGATTGTTTGTCGGCGTTTTAAGAAAGCAACACAAACCGTCAGAAGTTATCATCATATTCATAAGGCTAAAAGACTGGCGCATATTACATATGATTCCGCGATTAATATGGCGCAAATCGGGAAAGGCATTCAATGCTACTCAAAAAATTTGAGCATACTAAGTGTGAATACCGCCAGGTCAGAACATTTTATTATTTCGATCAGTGGTAATAAGGTAACACTTGATGAGGTGCCTGATTATGGTGCAACGATAAGCGATACCAAAATGCTGTATCAGGATGCTGCAACTGGGAAAATACTGTCGCTCGATATTGCCAGCGTAAGTAATAAAGTGGTCACCTTATCGGACGCGCCACCCGCAGAATTAATAGCCGGAAAAGCCGCAGTAGTAATAACTACGGTTAGTTTAGCAAACCAATAACTTTATTGTTAACAATGTGACATCGTAATTTTAGAAGGACTTTAAAAGGTCTCTTGTTATTTGTGCTATAACTTTAATGGGGAATATCTCAGTATTCCTCATTAAAGTGTACATTGTGACTATTTCACGCTGACTTTGCGCCCGCTGGTCACAAAATTTCCGCCGCCAAGATGATGCAGCGAATTGAGCTTATCGTCGTCGAACTGCCAGCGCCCGTCGATAAACGCCCGGGAGTCTGCCGCGGCACTCACCACCTCACCAAATAGCGTATCGTACTTCTCCTGCGCGGCTGTCGGCGGCAGCAGGCGACACTCCATCCAGGCCAGGCAACGCTCTTCGATGACCGGCAGGCCAAGTATTGGCCCGGAAATCGCCGGAATGCCGTAGCAGTTAAATTTATCCTCATCGCGGCCAGTGACGCTGCCGACCGCGTAGGTCCAGTTGGTCGCCTCCACGCCGGGAACCACAATCCCGAACATGCCGCTGCGTTCAATCAACTCGCGCGACCAGGTGCTTTTATCCACCACGATAGCAATACGCGGCGGGTCAAACTCGACCGGCATTGACCAGGCCGCAGCCATTACGTTTCGTCTGTCGATCTGCTCATCGCGGCTGGTGATCAGTATGGTCGGGCCGTGATTGAGCAGGCGGCTGGCGTGGGGTAAGGCGACAGGGCGGAAGTGGCTCACGGGAACTCCTCAGGCAGAAAGGGGACTGCCGGTATTGATCGTCTCTTTTCCGCTAAAAATCAAGACGCAACATAACCGTAATCTCCCCGTCACAAACGCTGCCTATATTCCCGGCTATCAAATCCCAAAGAGGATAACAATGTGATGACTCCCCTGACTTATGTGCAGGTGAGTGCGGCCCGCCGGAATTCGCCTGCGGGAAAGCGTCGTTCTGCCCTGACGGGAGAATACTGATGCGCGCGCTTACCTCAATCCAGATACAAGGCGTTTCGTACGCTTTCGACAAGCATGTCGTCCTTAACCATCTCGATCTGCAGATTGATGCCGGCTCTATTGTTGCGCTGCTGGGGCCTTCCGGCTGCGGCAAAAGCACGTTGCTGCGTCTGCTTGCAGGACTGGCCGTTCCGGCCGGGGGCGAGATTTGGTTTGGCGATAAGCAGGTTGCAAGCAAGGGCAAGGCGCTGCCGCCGGAAGCGCGGGATATCGGAATGGTGTTCCAGGACTATGCGCTGTGGCCGCATATGAGCGTGACGGAAAACGTTGCCTTTCCGCTCAAAATGCGCGGCGTCCCGCGCAAAGAACGGGATGAACGCGTGATGGCGGCGCTGGATCGTGTGGGGCTGGCTGAGTTTGCCGCTCGCAGACCGTCCGGGCTCTCCGGTGGTCAGCAGCAGCGCGTCGCGCTGGCCCGCGCCATCGTCGGCGAACCCCGCGTGCTGCTGTTCGATGAACCACTCTCCAATCTTGATAGCGAGCTGCGCGAGTCCCTGTGCCGCGAAATGAGCCAGCTACTGCGTCAGCTTGGCACCACCGCCGTTTATGTTACCCACGATCGCCGGGAGGCCGAACTGCTGGCCGACCGTATTGTGTTGCTGTCCGCCGGCAGCGTCAGCGCTGTCCAGTCTGTTACATCATCTTCAGGGGAAGTCGTATGAAAGCGTTAATGTCTGTAAAACAAGGAGTCGCGTTAGCCGTGATGTTGTCATCAGCTATGATTTCCAGCGCCCATGCGCTGACGGTGTATACCGCAGGACCGGGCTCTCTGGCGAAAAACCTCGCCAGCGGGTATGAAAAGCAAACCGGCGTAAAAGTGAATATCTTCCAGGCCACCACCGGCAAGGTGATGGCGCGACTGGAGGCCGAACAGGAGAACCCGCAGGCGGATATTCTTATTTCTGCCTCCTGGGATACGGCGGAAGATCTGCATAATCGCGGCTGGCTGCTGCCGTACCGGAGCGCCAACGCCGCCCAGGTTCCCGATACGCTGAAGTCTGCCGATTTTGTGGCGCAGGGCATTTCCGCCCTGGGGATTGTCTGGAACACCAAAAGCGGCACGCCGGAACCCAAAGAGTGGCGTGACCTGACCGGGCCGGACTTTAAAGATAAGGTCACTACGCCCGATCCGGCGCTCTCCGGTGCCTCGCTCGATTTGCTGATCGGTCTGCAGAATAGTATGGGCGACGGGGCCTGGAAGCTGTTTGACGATCTGAAAGCTAACGGTATGGTCGTCAGCGGCCCGAACGCGCAGGCGGTAACGCCGGTGATGCAGGGCGCGAAGGCGGCGGTATTTGGCGCGGTAGACTATGTCTCCTACGGCAATATCAGCCAGGGCGAATCCCTGAAGGTGATCTTCCCGGCCAGCGGAACCGTGATTGCGCCGCGTCCGATGATGATCCTTAAAACCACCCAGCATGCGAAAGATGCGCAGGGCTTTGTCGACTACGTTCTGTCGCCGGAAGGGCAGAAAATGGTGGCCGACGCCTGGCTGATGCCGGCGCGTACCGATGTCGAAGCGAAACGCCCTCTGTTTAATGAACTGGCGATCCTGCCGACCACCAGCGACGGCACCAGCGAACGCGGGACCGTACTCACTCGTTTCAATACGCTCTTCACGAAGTAATTGACCCGGCGGGGGCAACCCCGCCTGCAGGATACGCTGGTGAAACAACGACTCATCCCCCTGATTACGACAATCTCGCTGATTGTCCTGGTGGCGCTGCCGCTGTTATTTATCGTGTTACAGGCCGTCTTTCCCCACTTTAGCGCCGGATCCCTGGCACAGCCCTTTAGCGGCGTGCTGCCGCTGATCCGCGATCCGCAACTGCCAGCGATGCTGGGCGGAACCCTGTGGATCGCCCTGGGCGTGGCCCTGTGCAGTGCGCTTATCGGTCTGCCGCTGGGCGTGGCGCGCGGCCTGTTCCGCTTGCCCGGTGCGGCGCTCTGGGATCTGCTTTTTGTCCTGCCGTTTTTAACGCCGCCCTATATTGCCGCGCTCTCCTGGACGCTGGTCCTGCAGCATAACGGCTACATGGCGCAGCTGACCGGCATGGATCTTAACGATCTGCTGTTCAGCCGGACCGGCATTATGCTGGTGATGACCCTCAATATTTTCCCGGTTATCTACTTTGCGGTATCGCGCAGCCTGATGGCCAGCGGGCAGCGGCTGGCGCTGGTCGCCAGGGTACACGGCGCGTCTGCCTGGCGGGCGTTCTGGCACATTACGCTGCCGATGACTGCCCCCGCGCTGGCCGCCGGTATGCTGCTGGCTTTTACCCTTGCCATTGAAGAGTATGGCGTGCCCGCAGCGCTCGGTTCCCGCGCTGGTGTGGTGATGTTAACGGTGGGTATTGAGAAAAAACTGGCAGACTGGCCTATTGATATGCCGGGTGCCGCACTGCTCTCACTGCTGCTGATTGCTGTCGCACTGTGTGGATGGTGGCTACAGCGTCGTCTGGTCGGTGATAAAGAAGTGACCAGCATAACCGGAAAGCCGGTGGAATCTGCCAGCGCGGACGCGGGCCTG
>DATEKR010000301.1:0-2997 GCA_035277345.1 Enterobacteriaceae bacterium | reverse complement strand
CAGCACAAATAATTAAATCATATGCTTATGAAAATAAAGCCTTTTATAAATTAATTATCAATCGTTATAAAAATATGTTGACCTGTGATGCAGATCACACTTATCATTTGGTTATCGATCGTTAACTAAATGATTGCGATCACCCTTCATCTGCAAAAGGTCAATGATATGAAAACCATTAATGCGTTATTTATTGCCGCTGCTCTTAGCTCTCTCTCATTCGCAAGCGTCGCTGCCGTTGAAGTTCAGTCTACGCCGGCAGGCCAGCAGGCGGTGGGATCCATCGCTGCCAATGCGGGTCCTAATCTGGATTCTCTCCAGCAGGAGCTGGCTCAGAAAGCCGAAGCCGCCGGGGCGAAATCTTTCCGCATCACGTCGGTGACCGGTCCGAATAACCTGCACGGTACTGCGGTTATTTACAAATAAGCGATAACCCTCGCTGCCACTGCTAAAAAAAAGCCCTGCGGATATGCAACCGCAGGGCTTTTTGCCGTCTGGCGTCCGGGTTACAGCGTTTGCTGTCCGACCGGCAGATGGCTGCTGACGTCAACTGGCATGCCGGAGCGCAGTTCAATGGCATAATCCATCACGCCAGCATCCGTGGCCGCTGAGGCTTTAAAGGTCTGCATTCCGGCATTGAGCACGATCGGCAGAAGTTGGGGGTCATCATCAATGGATTTCGACAGCGGCTGGTGGACTTCGACCAGACGGCGGCCATCCGGCTCGACTGAGGCTTTGATCGGCGTATTAATAATATTCACTTTTGTCCCTGGCGTGACGGCGGCAAACAGGGCGGAAATGTCATCATCGCGCAGGCGGATACAGCCGGAGCTGACGCGCATTCCGATACCGAAATCGGCGTTAGTGCCGTGGATCAGGTAGACGCCGCCGTAAGCTGCCAGGCGAATTGCGTGGTGGCCCATCGGGTTTTCCGGACCGGCAGGGACCACCGCAGGCAAGTCAATACCCTGGGCTTTATAACGGGCGCGGATATTGGCCGTCGGCGTCCAGGTCGGGTTAGCGCGTTTATCGGACACGGTGGTCACCATGGTCGGCGTCAGCGTGTCGCCATCCAGCTGGCCGATGCCGATAGGGTAAACGGTGACGGTGTTTTTGCCCGGCGCATAGTAGTAGAGACGCAGCTCCGCGAGATTCATCACAATGCCTTCACGTGGTGCATCCGGCAGCAGAGTCTGGAGCGGGATTGTCAGCACGCTGCCAGGACGCGGCACGTACGGGTCAACGCCGGGGTTAGCCTGAAGCAGGGCCAGGAAGCCGACCCCGTACTCTTTGGCAATCGCCTCCAGCGAGCCGCCGTCATTTTTCACCACGTGAAAACGGTTTTCGCCCACCAGCTTGCTGCCGTTAGCCGGTAAGGGCCAGGTATTTGCGCGGGCGGGCAGCGCCAGCGCGACGGTTGCAGCTAAGGTGAGCAGTGCCAGCCAGCGAGTAAAGCGCGTGTGTTTAATCATCACCATATATCCGTATTAATTATAAGGTTATTGTTTTATAAAGAATTAACGACGATTATGGCGAGGAGATGTGTCGAAAAACCCAGGCAGATTGCAAATAATTTGTAAATATTACCGGCTGGCCGAGAAAGGATCCCGACCAGCCGGGGAGGTGAGGATCAGGCGAGGGCGTTCTCTTCCAGTTCCTGAATAAACTGGCGTATCCACTCCATACGCGTTTTGCGTTCGGCGAGATCCTGGAAGAATTTCAGCCGCGTCGGTCCATCGAGGCGGAAGTGCTGAGGCTGTTTTTGCAGCAGGCCAATCAGCCAGCCAGGGTTGACGTGGTTTTTCTCACCGAATTCAACCATGCCGCCCTTGTCATTGCCTTCCAGTTTGCGGATCCCCAGCTTCTGCGCCTGCTGGCGCAGACGGGCGATATCCAGCAGATTGCGTGCCGGATCGGGCAACAGGCCGAAACGGTCAATCAGCTCGACTTTCAGCTCCTCCAGCTCACCGGCGGTTTTGGCGCTGGCGATGCGTTTATAGAAGGAGAGGCGCGTGTTGACGTCGGGGATAAAATCATCCGGCAGCAGGGAAGGCATACGCAGCTCCACTTCCGTTTGCTGGCTGGTAAGATCCTCAAGCGAGGGCTCGCGACCCTCTTTTAAGGCATCGACGGCATTTTCCAGCAGTTCCATATAGAGCGAGAAACCGATGGTCTCCATCTGACCGCTCTGGTCTTCGCCGAGCAGTTCACCCGCGCCGCGAATTTCCAGGTCGTGCGTCGCTAATGCAAAGCCTGCGCCCAGATCCTCCAGCGAGGCAATGGCTTCCAGGCGTTTTTGCGCGTCGGTGGTCATCGCTTTCGGATGCGGCGTCAGCAGCCAGGCATAGGCCTGGTGGTGTGAGCGTCCGACGCGGCCGCGAAGCTGGTGCAGCTGGGCCAGGCCGAAGTGATCCGCACGTTCAATAATGATGGTGTTGGCCGTCGGGATGTCGATCCCGGTTTCAATGATGGTGGTACAGACCAGCACATTGAAACGCTGATGGTGGAAGTCGTTCATTACCCGTTCCAGCTCGCGTTCACGCATCTGCCCGTGGCCGACGGCAATGCGCGCCTCCGGCACCAGAGCGGCCAGCTTGTCCGCTGTTTTCTGGATATTTTCAACATCGTTGAAGAGGTAGTACACCTGGCCCCCACGCAGGATCTCACGCAGCATGGCCTCACGAACCACCAGGCTATCGAACTCGCGGACGAAGGTTTTCACCGCCAGACGACGGGCCGGTGGCGTAGCGATAATCGACAGATCGCGCATGCCGGTCATCGCCATATTTAGCGTTCGCGGGATCGGTGTCGCGGTCAGGGTCAGAATATCCACGTCGGCGCGCATCGCCTTGATGCGCTCTTTATGGCGCACGCCGAAACGGTGCTCTTCATCGACAATCAGCAGGCCTAAATCGCTCCACTTTACGTCGCTCTGCAGTAATTTATGGGTGCCGATCAGAATATCGATTTTCCCTTCCGCGGCCTGCTCAAGGATTT
>DATEKR010000300.1:0-7647 GCA_035277345.1 Enterobacteriaceae bacterium | reverse complement strand
GATAGAGTACTCGGCTACGAACCGAGCGGTCGGAGGTTCGAATCCTCCTGGATGCACCATCTTCTGTTTTTACTGAATTGTCTTCCCGATGCATCCATAGCTCAGCTGGATAGAGTACTCGGCTACGAACCGAGCGGTCGGAGGTTCGAATCCTCCTGGATGCACCATCTCTTCAAAAATTCTTCTTCGCAATCCTCCATCGATTCTCTTCATTGTCATCAGCGACAAAAAAGTCCGTTTACGCTAAAGTAACCAGCCTGTTACCCGGTTTGCGAGGACACGATGTACGAACGTTATGCTGGACTGATTTTCGATATGGATGGCACTATCCTCGATACCGAGCCGACGCATCGTAAAGCGTGGGACGATGTTCTTGGCCGCTATGGCCTGCGCTACGATCTGCAGGCGATGATCGCCCTGAACGGTTCGCCAACCTGGCGTATTGCGCAGTCGATTATCGAACTGAACCAGGCCGACTTCGATCCGCATCTGCTGGCGAATGAGAAAACCGCGCTGGTTAAATCGATGCTGCTGGATACGGTGCGTCCTTTGCCGCTTCTTGAGGTGGTTAAGGCGTGGCACGGTCGTCGCCCGATGTCCGTCGGTACCGGCAGCGAAAGCGCGCTGGCAGAATCCCTGTTGAACCATCTTGGCGTACGTCAGTACTTTGACGCCGTTGTGGCCGCCGATCACGTTAAAAACCATAAACCGGCTCCCGATACCTTCCTGCTGTGTGCGGAGCGTATGGGCGTTGAGCCTGCGCGTTGCGTGGTATTTGAGGATGCTGATTTCGGGCTGCAGGCGGCGAAACTTGCCGGAATGGATGCCGTGGACGTGCGTCTGCTGTGAGTGACGGGCTGTCGCTGTTTTCTCTTTTTGTTAGCAGTTTCCTTAGTGCGACCCTATTGCCCGGTAATTCGGAGGTCGTGCTGGTGGCGATGCTGCTGTCAGGCGTGAGCCAGCCGTGGCTACTGGTATTAATAGCAACAATGGGTAATAGCGCTGGAGGGGTAACTAACGTTATTCTTGGGCGCCTGTTTCCGCTGCGTGAAACCTCACGCTGGCGGGAAAAAGCAACGGGCTGGCTAAAGCGTTATGGTGCAGCCACACTATTACTTAGCTGGATGCCTGTTATAGGCGATTTGCTGTGCCTGCTGGCGGGATGGATGCGCATCTCCTGGGGGCCGGTACTCTTTTTTTTGTGCCTTGGAAAGGCGATACGCTATATCGTCATCGCGGCGGCAACGCTCCAGGGGATGACGTGGTGGCACTAATTGGATTGTTTGAGCGGCCCTGAACGGAACGTCTCTTCATCATCAACCATTACAATTATGCTGAATAACATGATTTTGACAGGCGGGAGGTCGATTTGATCCCGGACGTATCACAGGCGCTGGCCTGGCTGGAAAAACACCCTCAGGCCCTTAAAGGGATCCAGCGGGGCCTTGAGCGCGAAACGCTGCGCGTCAATGCAGATGGCTCACTGGCAACCACCGGGCATCCGGCGTCGCTGGGCTCGGCATTAACACATCAGTGGATCACTACCGACTTTGCTGAAGCGCTGCTGGAGTTTATTACTCCGGTGGATGACGATATCGATCATATGCTGACCTTTATGCGCGATGTTCATCGTTACACCGCGCGTAACATTGGCGATGAGCGGATGTGGCCACTGAGTATGCCGTGCTATATCGAGAACGGTCAGGATATCGAACTGGCGCAGTATGGCTCCTCCAATATTGGTCGTCTTAAAACGCTGTACCGTGCCGGGCTGAAGAACCGTTACGGCGCGCTGATGCAGACGATCTCCGGCGTGCACTATAACTTCTCCCTGCCGATGGCTTTCTGGGAAGCAAAGTGTGGTGAGACGGATAAAGAGGCGATCTCGGCAGGCTACTTCCGCCTGATCCGCAACTATTACCGTTTTGGCTGGGTGATCCCTTATCTGTTTGGTGCCTCACCGGCAATTTGCTCCTCGTTCCTGCAGGGAAAAGAGAGCACGCTGCCGTTTGAGAAAACCGACTGCGGGATGTACTACCTGCCTTATGCAACCTCTCTGCGTCTGAGCGATCTCGGCTATACCAATAAGTCACAAAGCAATCTCGGAATTACGTTTAACGATTTAGAGACCTATGTGGCAGGATTGAAGCGGGCGATTAAAACCCCGTCGGACGAGTATGCGAAAATTGGTCTGCAGAAGGACGGTGAGTATCTGCAAATCAACAGCAATATTCTGCAGATCGAGAACGAACTCTATGCGCCGATCCGCCCGAAACGCGTGACCCGCAGCGGTGAAACGCCGTCGGATGCGCTGATGCGCGGTGGAATTGAGTACATCGAAGTTCGCTCGCTGGATATTAACCCGTTCTCGCCGATTGGCGTTGACGAGCAGCAGGTACGTTTCCTCGATCTCTTTATGGTCTGGTGCGTGCTGGCGGATGCGCCGGAAATGAGCAGTGATGAACTGCTCTGTACGCGCACCAACTGGAATCGCGTCATTCTGGAAGGCCGCAAACCGGGTCTGACGCTGGGAATGGGTTGTGAGAGCGCGCAGTTCCCGCTGGCGAAAGTCGGTAAGGATCTGTTCCGCGATCTTAAACGCGTGGCGCAGACGCTGGACGGTATCCACGGTGGCGAGGCGTATCAGAACGTGTGTGATGAGCTGGTGGCCAGTTTCGATAATCCGGACTTAACGTTCTCTGCGCGTATTTTGCGTTCTATGATTGATAATGGAATTGGTGGAACCGGGAAGGCGCTGGCAAATCAATACCGTGATATGCTGCGGGAAGAGCCGCTGGAGATCCTTAGCGAGGCGGAATTTAGCGCCGAGCACGACGCCTCCCTGACGCGACAGCATCAGCTTGAAGCGGCGGATACGGAGTCGTTTGAAGCCCTGCTGGCGAAGCACGCTTAGTACAAAAGAAAAAGGCCACATTACTGTGGCCAAAAATTTCATCTCTGAAATCCAGTGATGATGATAACAAATGCGCGTCTTTCATATATTCAGACTCGGGTCGGGCGAAAGAGTTCATTTAATTTTAAAAAATTATGCTATTCGTAATCCTGTGGGAAAAACGTGGGTGAGAGCCCGCCAGTCCCAGAGCGAGAAGGATAAACCGGAGGAGACAAAATGCCGTTGTTAGATAGCTTTACTGTCGATCATACCCGTATGGACGCGCCTGCCGTTCGTGTTGCTAAAACCATGAACACGCCGCACGGCGATGCCATCACTGTCTTCGATCTGCGCTTCTGCGTGCCGAACAAAGAAGTGATGCCGGAACGCGGTATCCACACCCTCGAGCACCTGTTCGCAGGCTTTATGCGTGACCATCTGAACGGTAATGGTGTCGAAATTATCGATATCTCGCCGATGGGCTGCCGCACCGGTTTCTATATGAGCCTGATTGGTACCCCTGACGAGCAGCGCGTGGCGGATGCCTGGAAAGCGGCGATGGCCGACGTGTTGAAGGTGAAGGAACAGAACCAGATCCCGGAGCTGAACGTCTATCAGTGTGGCACTTACGAGATGCACTCCCTGAGCGAAGCCCAGGATATCGCCCGTGATATCATCGCGCGCGGCGTTGGCGTTAACAGCAACGATGAGCTGGCCCTGCCGAAAGAGACGCTGCAGGAACTGCACATCTAGTATTAAAACAGGGCAGACACCACGTCTGCCCTGTCTGTTTTACGGGTTCACCACCCGATATTCCACGCTGTGCGCCTCGTCGGGCTGTGGAACCTCCAGCTTTGCCGCCATCCTCTGCAGCACATTTTCCGGTACCGCATGCTCCCGGTTCGCATTCTGCTTTTTCCACTGCTGCCAGGGCACTTCCAGATAGACAATCTTCACCTGCGCGCCGTAGGCGGTAAACAGTGAGATCAGCTGGGTTCGCAGCTGCCGGGTAATGTTGGTGGCATTCCAGACGAACGGTGTTTTACGCCTCAGCAGCACGCGGGCCTCCTCTTTTGCCTGCTGAACAATGCGCCCGGTTGCGGACGAATCACCCTGGCTGACACCGTGCTGGCGGCGAATATCATCCAGGCTTACCGTTGCCATGCCCTGACAGTGCTCGCGAATATAGCTGTCTTTCCCCATACCGGGCAGGGCGCTGAGCAGGATCACCTCAAAACCCTCTGTGATCCAGGGTTCGAAATCCGGCGCGCTTTCCGGGTGAGTCAGATAGTGCCAGCGGCTGTTGGCGGAGGAGAATGCTCGCGCTTCGCCCCAGCACTGCTGCTCCTGGCAAAACAGCTCAAACAGATCGATCCTGTCGAGCATCTCCTGTTTATCCTCACAGTGACGCCCTGCCATATCCGCCCTGGCCAGCGTAGCCAGCAGACGGGTATCCACACGCATGGCTGCAGCCAGCAGCTGACGCTCCGGCGACGGACGTTCCATCATCCACAGGGGCAGCCCGTGCAGGCGCACCAGTGAGGCGATTTGTTCCCGCAGCGCAAAGGGCGTGCCCACCTCGCTATAAAGAATGTGCCTGGCGGTGAGCTCGCCTTTTCGGGCATGGCCCGGCGAGCTGATGCGGCCATGCTCATCCGTCCGGGTGGTGCTGCGCTTTTCCACATCGTGCAGCAGCGCAGCGGCCCATAAAAGCTCCTGCTGCTGCGGATCCAGCGCCTGCCATGCGGGCTGTGACTCCAGGGCACTGAGCACCATCCGGGTATGAATCGCCACGTCGCCTTCAGCGTGGTGATACGGATCCTGCACTACGCCGTGCATGTCTTTGACCCAGTCAAAACGCTGGCTTAGCGCATCCCACGATTTATCCTGACTTATCTGCCAGATCATTTTTCCTCCTTGTGGGCAAACTCCCACCCCATCAGCGCCCGGCGCCAGTTGCGCTTCCAGTGCTGCGTGGTTTTGACATGATTTTTGCGTACGTACTTAAAGACGTTGTGCGCAAAGCTCTCGACCGGAAACGCGTTGGCGTTGCGGCTGACAATGCCTTCCTGCGTGCAGGGCTGGCCGGTCTGCACATCCCAGGGATCGAACGCCCCCCGGCTGGCGGTCAGCGCCAGAAAATGTTGACGCCAGCGGCTTTCATCGTCAGCAGGCTGTGGCTGCGGGATTTCCGGTACGCACTTAAAGTCGAACAGGGCGGCGTAAAACTGCACCTCTTCCCAGCTCAGCCACATATCCTTGCAGCGCACGGCAAACAGATAAAAGTCCTGCTCCAGGGCCCGGTATTCAATGGAGTGAACCGCATACAGGTTCTCACCAAACAGCTCCAGGTCGCCGAGGTCGTTTTTCAGCAGCTGCCAGCGCTGGCGGATCCGGCTGGTCCATGCGGAGTCGGTCGGAGCCGCATGGGAGCGGGCAAACACGCCGTAGCGATTGAGACAGTTATTTTCACCGTCCATCTTTTCTGTATGCACCAGCGTGTCGATAGCCTGTATATCCCGCCAGTATCCGGCGTTGATCCGGTCGTCGCTGGTGGTCCCGGGGGAGAAAGGATAGTGCCAGGTTCTCCCGTATTTACGTTGAGTATCCATAATTTTTCTTATTTTTATGCCCATAGCTTCGCGGCACACAGGCGTGCGAAGACGCACAGCGGCTGTGAGTGAAAAAGGGGCTAATGGTGATTAATTTTTTTCCCGGTTCAGCGCATTGGCGTGCCGGTACGGGAAATCGGGGGTAAGTGAAACAAACCTGAGTGAATGGGCTCAGAACCGGTTAAAAAGTGAGTGGGAAATATCGGGGACGGGCGGAGAATACGCTTGTTATGACAAAGTTGCAAAAAAAATGAGGCCCGCAGGCCCCATCATAATTAGTGGGCTCCGCCACCTCCACCGCCTGCACCGAACGGCGGTTTCGCGAACCACACCAGCCCCAGCATCAGTATGAATATACCCGCCGAGAACCAGAAAATCTCATTGGCGGAGATAATCAGCCCCTGGTTGGTGATCTGCTGGGCAATCCAGCCGGAAGCCTGCTGCTGGCTCATTCCGAGCCCTTCAAGCTGCCGGTAGACTTCCTGGCTGTTGGGGTTAAACGGGTTAACCGACTCTGTGAGCTGCGCATGGTGCATCGATTCCCGGTTGGTCCACAGGGTGGTGGTAATCGACGTACCAATAGAGCCTGCCAGGGTTCGGGCAAAGTTAGACAGACTCGATGCCGCCGCCAGACGCTCCGGCGGCAGACCGGATAGCGTAATGGTTGTCAATGGCATAAAGAAGCAGGCCACCGCGAAGCCCTGGATAAACTGTGGCCACGCCGAGGCACCAAAGTCCATTCCCGGTTCAAAAGTATACGCACGCCAGTAGAAGCACACGGCGTACATGATAAAGCTGAAGGTCACCAGCCGACGCATATCGAGCTTATGGGCAAAGCGGCCGATAATGGGCGACAGCAGCACGGGAATTAAGCCTACCGGCGCAGACGCCAGCCCCGCCCAGGTTGCGGTATAACCATAGACCTCCTGCAACAGCTGCGGCAGCAGAACGATGGTGCCGAAGTAGAGCATATAGGCCAGGCTGATACAGAGGCAGCCAATGGTGAAGTTTCGCGACTTAAACAGGGAGAGATCGACTATCGGGTTATCGTCCGTGAGTTCCCAGACGATCAGGAAGCTGATGGCGACCACCGCGACCACGGTCAGCACGATAATTTCGCTGGAGGCGAACCAGTCCAGCTCTTTACCGCGGTCGAGCATAATCTGCAGGCTCCCGATACCCACCACCAGCAGCGCCAGACCGATGCCGTCAATACGCCGTTGTTCGGTGCGGGTTTCGCGCCCGCGCAGGCTTTGCAGCGCCAGCGCCACTACCACGGCACCGATGGGCACGTTGATAAAGAAGATCCAGCCCCAGTGGTAGTTATCGCTGATATAGCCGCCGAGGATCGGCCCGCAGATCGGGGCAACGATCACCGTCATTGACCACAGCGCCAGCGCAATCGAGCGTTTCGCCGGGGGATAGTTACTGAGGAGCAGACTCTGGGAGAGCGGGATCAGCGGCCCGGCAACAACCCCCTGAATGACGCGGAAGAAGATCAGCATCGTCAGGCTGTTGGACATGCCGCAGGCCCAGGAGGCAATCACGAAGGCGATTGTCGACCAGAGGAACAGCCTGACCTCGCCGACGCGTTTTGCCAGCCAGCCGGTGATCGGGATGGAGATGGCGTTCGCCACCCCGAAGGAGGTGATCACCCAGGTTCCCTGGCTCAGGGACGAGCCAAGGTTACCGGCAATGGTCGGGATCGCCACGTTAGCGATGGTCGAGTCCAGCACCTGCATAAACGTCGCCAGCGACAGCGCAATGGTCATAATGACCAGTTGCGCGCCTTCCAGCGGTTTTCTTGGTTGCATTGCGCTCACCTCAGGTTAACCCGCGTTGGCCTGAATGATCTCGGAAATCAGCGTGTTAACAGGGTCGAGCTTCACTTCTCTCGCCGAGCTTTCATAGGCAGGACCGGTGCGCGTCTGGCTGGCCAGTACCTTGCCGTCACGGTTGGCGGTATCGACCTTCACCAGCGTCGAGAGACCGATACGCAGGGGATGTTCCGCCAGCTGTTTCTCATCCAGCTCGATACGAACCGGGAGACGCTGAACCACTTTGATCCAGTTACCGGTGGCGTTCTGCGCCGGAAGCAGGGAGAACGCGCTGCCGGTGCCCATATCCAGGCCCACGACTTTA
>DATEKR010000299.1:0-6907 GCA_035277345.1 Enterobacteriaceae bacterium | reverse complement strand
GCCTGCTGGGTTTGATCCCGACGCTGCTGCTGGTAGCGGTGCTGGTGTTTTTGTTTGTCCATATGCTACCGGGCGATCCGGCCAGGCTTATCGCCGGGCCGGAGGCTGACGGCCAGGTAGTGGCGCTGGTACGCGAGCAGCTTGGCCTCGACAGGCCCTTGTATATTCAGTTCTGGGACTATATGACCAGCGTCGTGCAGGGCGATTTTGGGACGTCGATGGTATCGCGTCGCCCGGTGGTGGATGAAATTGCCAGCCGCTTTATGCCGACGCTCTGGCTGACGGTATGGAGTATGCTGTGGGCGATGCTGTTCGGCCTGGCGGCCGGTATCGCTGCGGCGGTCTGGCGCAACCGCTGGCCAGACAGGCTCGGCATGATACTTGCCATCACCGGCATCTCATTTCCGGCTTTTGCGCTCGGGATGCTGCTGATGCAGATTTTCTCGGTGGAGCTGGGCTGGTTACCCACGGTCGGCGCCGATACCTGGCAGCACTATATTCTGCCTTCGCTGACGCTGGGCGCGGCGGTGGCGGCGGTAATGGCCCGCTTCACCCGCGCTTCCTTCGTTGAGGTCCTCAACGAAGACTATATGCGTACCGCCCGTGCGAAGGGCGTAAGCGAAACCTGGGTGGTGCTGAAGCACGGCCTGCGCAATGCGATGATCCCGGTGATCACCATGATGGGCCTGCAGTTTGGTTTTCTGCTCGGCGGCTCTATCGTGGTTGAAAAAGTGTTCAACTGGCCGGGGCTGGGACGTCTGCTGGTGGATTCGGTGGAGATGCGCGACTATCCGGTGATTCAGGCCGAGGTGCTGCTGTTTTCGCTCGAGTTTATTCTTATCAACTTAGTGGTGGATATCCTCTATGCCGCCATTAACCCGGCTATCAGGTACAAGTAAGGATGCGACTGTTTAACTGGCGCCGTCAGGCGATCATCAACGCAATGCCGGTGGTCAAACCGGACCATGTGCGGACGCCGTGGCTTGAGTTCTGGCGTCGCTTCCGTCGTCAGAAGGCGGCAATGCTGGCCGGTCTCTTTGTCCTGCTGCTGATCGTCGTCGCGCTGCTCGCGCCCTGGATAGCGCCTTTCAATGCGGAAACCTATTTTGACTATGACAGGCTCAACGACGGCCCGTCGCTGCTGCACTGGTTTGGCGTCGATTCGCTGGGAAGGGATATTTTTAGCCGGGTGCTGGTCGGAGCGCAAATCTCGCTGGCGGCCGGGGTCTTTGCGGTACTGATTGGCGCGCTAATCGGCACCGTGCTCGGGCTGATCGCAGGCTACTATGAGGGCTGGTGGGACCGCATTATTATGCGTATCTGCGACGTGCTCTTTGCCTTCCCCGGCATTCTGCTGGCGATAGCGGTGGTGGCGGTGATGGGCAACGGCATGGCGAACGTGATTATCGCGGTGGCGGTCTTTTCCATTCCCGCCTTTGCCCGACTGGTGCGCGGCAACACCCTGGTACTGAAGCAGCAGACCTTTATCGAGTCGGCACGCAGCATTGGGGCCAGCGATATAAACATCCTGTTCCAGCATATCCTGCCGGGGACGGTATCATCGATCGTGGTCTACTTTACGATGCGCATCGGCACCTCGATTATCTCTGCGGCCAGTCTCTCGTTCCTCGGGCTGGGTGCACAGCCGCCGACGCCGGAGTGGGGCGCGATGCTCAACGAGGCGCGAGCGGATATGGTGATTGCGCCGCACGTGGCACTGTTCCCGAGCATGGCGATATTTCTCACCGTGCTGGCGTTTAATCTGCTGGGAGATGGCCTGCGCGACGCGCTGGACCCGAGAATTAAGGGTTAAGTGTTCCTCTCCCGGGCGGGAGAGGAACAAGGGAAATTAGACCCGGCTGCCCCACATATCGTACTCGTCGGCGTGCTCGATTTTCACTTTGAGCACGTCGCCAGGCTTAAGCTTGCTTTCACCGTTCAGATAGACCGCGCCGTCGATTTCCGGGGCGTCGGCCATACTGCGGCCAATCGCACCTTCTTCGTCAACTTCATCGACGATCACCATCAGTTCGCGGCCCACTTTCTCCTGCAGACGCTCGGCGGAAATCTTCTGCTGCAGCTGCATAAAGCGGTTCCAGCGCTCCTCTTTGACCTCTTCTGGCACCTGATCCGCCAGTTCGTTGGCGGTGGCACCTTCAACCGGGCTGTACTTAAAGCAGCCGACGCGGTCGAGGCGCGCTTCTGTCAGGAAGTCGAGCAGCATCTGGAAATCTTCTTCGGTCTCGCCCGGGAAGCCAACGATAAAGGTGGAGCGCAGGGTCAGCTCAGGGCAAATCTCACGCCACTGCTTAATGCGTGCCAGCTGGCGATCCACGGAGCCTGGGCGCTTCATAAGCTTGAGGATTTTCGGGCTGGCGTGCTGCATCGGGATATCCAGATACGGCAGAATTTTGCCTTCCGCCATCAGCGGGATCACATCGTCCACGTGCGGATACGGGTAGACGTAGTGCAGGCGCACCCAGATGCCCAGCTTTGCCAGCTGCTCGCACAGGCTCACCATGCTGGTTTTCACCGGCTCGCCGTTATAGAAACCGGTCCGGTGCTTCACGTCCACGCCGTAGGCGGAGGTGTCCTGAGAGATCACCAGCAGCTCTTTGACGCCCGCGTCGGCCAGGCGTTTGGCTTCCGCCAGCACGTCGCCAATCGGACGGCTGTCGAGATCGCCACGCATCGACGGGATAATGCAGAAGGTGCAGCGATGGTTGCAGCCTTCGGAAATTTTCAGGTAGGCATAGTGGCGCGGCGTCAGCTTCACGCCCTGTTCCGGGACCAGGCTCAGGAACGGGTTATGCTTCGGCTTCGGCACATAGTGGTGAACATGTTCCAGCACCTGCTCATAGCTGTGCGGACCGGTAATCTCCAGCACCTTCGGATGGACTTCGCGGATCTGATCGACTTTCGCGCCCAGACAGCCGGTCACAATCACCTTGCCGTTCTCATTCAGGGCTTCGCCAATCGCCTCCAGCGACTCCTGCACCGCGCTGTCGATAAAGCCGCAGGTGTTGACGATAACCATATCGGCGTCGTCGTAGCGGGGAACGACATCATAGCCTTCGGTACGCAGCTCGGTCAGGATGCGTTCTGAATCCACCAGATTCTTTGGACAACCGAGAGAGACAAAACCAATCTTCGGCTGCTGGGTTACATTGCTCATAAGGTCAAAAAATAGTCATTTATAGAATTATCAGGGCTCGGATTTTACAGAAGCTGGAGGCAAAGTTGTACTGGTATCTTTAGTGCGGCTTTCCTTCTGCTGCAGTGTAAATAACCCTGCCCTTTGGTCAATTATTGACCTTACGCATGTTTCCTGCTCAATAAATAGCCATAATCAGATCGGGCTAACAGATGACAAAGGAGGAAAATGCTATGTCGATTGCGCGACTGAAACGCAACCTGCTGAATAAACTGATTAATGCCCGTATCGACCTGGATGCTTATCTGCAGTTAAGAAAAGCGAAGGGTTATATGACGGTCAGCGAAAGTGACGAGCTGCGTGACAACCTTTTTGACCTCTGCACGGAAATGCGCACTCAGGGGGCGCAGCTAAGTACGCTGCCTGAGCCGAAAGAGCGGGAGGCGCTGCACAATGCGGCGGAGGCGATGGTCATCGCGGCGGTATCCTTAATGAGCGGACGCCACGACTGCCCGCAGTTTGTGGCGGTGGACGCGGATAAACTTGAACGCTGTCTGGCGGTATTAACCACCAGTATTCAGCAGCTCAATGCAAACGCTTCACACACTTCAGCCTGAGCACGGGGGAGGCAACTCCCCCATCTGCCAATTATTCAATTTTTGTAAAAGTAACTGCACTTCCCGGCGCGCTGGCTAACCTTAACGCGGACACATCATACAAGGGAGTCTGTTATGCGACGTTCAGCCACGGCACTGTTTTTCGGTTCTCTGTTTTTCCTCTCTTCTGCACAGGCGGCGACGGTCAACGTCGAGGTGCTGCAGGACGATCTTGAACACCCCTGGTCTCTGGCATTTTTACCCGACAATAACGGAATGCTGATCACCCTGCGCGGCGGGGAGCTGCATCACTGGCAGGCGGGGAAAGGGCTCTCTGCGCCGATTGCCGGCGTGCCGAAGGTGTGGGCGAACGGCCAGGGCGGTCTGCTGGACGTGGTACTGGCCCCGGATTTTGCCGAGTCGCGCCGGGTGTGGCTGAGCTATGCCGAAGCCGGGGAGGATAATAAAGCGGGGACTGCCGTGGGCTACGGGCGTCTGAGCGACGACGGTCAGCGGCTGGAAAACTTCCAGGTTGTCTTCCGCCAGACGCCGAAACTCTCAACCGGGAATCACTTCGGCGGACGTCTGGTGTTTGACGGCAAGGGCTACCTCTATATTGCCCTCGGTGAGAATAACGAACGCGCCACCGCCCAGGATCTGGATAAGCTGCAGGGCAAAGTGGTGCGTCTGACCGATCAGGGCAAGGTGCCGGAGGATAATCCGTTCGTCGGCAAGGCGGGTGCGCGGGAAGAGATCTGGTCATACGGCATCCGCAATCCGCAGGGCATGGCAATGAATCCCTGGAGCCAGACCCTGTGGCTGAACGAGCACGGCCCGCGCGGCGGGGATGAGATCAACATCCCGGAGAAAGGCAAAAACTACGGCTGGCCGCTGGCAACCTGGGGCATCAACTACAGCGGTCTGCCGATCCCGGAGGCGAAAGGCGGGATCGTGGAAGGCACCGAGCAGCCGATCTTCTACTGGAAGCAGTCTCCGGCGGTCAGCGGCATGGCGTTCTATAACGCCACGGCCTTCCCACAGTGGAAGAACAAACTGTTTATCGGCGCGCTAAAAGACCAGGATGTGATTGTGATGAGCGTCAACGGCAATAAGGTCACGGAAGACGGGCGTATTCTTGGCGATAAAAAGCAGCGTATTCGCGACGTGCGCGTCGGGCCGGATGGCTATCTTTACGTGCTGACCGATGAGTCGAAGGGCGAGCTGTGGAAGGTGAGCCCGGCAGGCTAATGCCTTTGACGCCGGGCGCTGTCAGCATCCGGCGTCAGGTGACCGGGATCATTACCGCTTTGCGATAGGCCGGACGGTCGGTCAGTTTCTGATGCCACGCCTGCAGATGCGGGCGCGGCGTCCAGCCGTCGGTGGCATTGAACAGGTTATAGACGAAGGGTGCGACGGCAATATCTCCGGCACCAAAGGCGTCCCCTGAGAGCCACGGGCTCTGCGCCAGGACGTTATCGAGGATCAGGAACTGCTCTTCGCAGGCTTTTTTGCTGGCCGCAATCGCTGCCGCATCGCGTTTTTCCGGCGGCGTTCTTACCAGCCCCATCAGGATCCCACGGTGTGCCGGAGAGAGGTTGCCGTTAGCCCAGTCCATCCACTTTTCCCCGACGGCACGCCGGGCGGGTTCCTCAATCCACAGGCTCTCTTTCCCGTACTGTGCCAGTAGATAGCGCACGATAGTGTTCGATTCCCACAGCACCAGACCCGTTTCTTCATCGCGCATCAGCGGCACCAGGCCGTTGGGGTTCATCGCCAGGTACTCCGCATCGTGGTTGAGCCCGAACTCCAGCCCGGCCAGGATTTGGTTATAGGGCACGCCGAGCTCTTCCAGCGTCCAGAGGACTTTTTTGACGTTGGTCGAGTTGTTTCGACCCCAAAGCGTAATCATAACCACCTCTCCTGGAAACAGTTTGGGCACATTGCCAAATGACGGTCTATGTTGGGATAAACGACACAATCGCGCAACACCCGATAAAAAAAATCACGTAGCGGATGCGGGTAGGGTACAGATTGCTTAAACTTTAAAAACTTTACCAACTCACTGTTTCTTTACGGGCATTTGTACGTTACTAATCATTTTTTATGTGACACGGCAATGTGACGTGCTTCTGAATGGACACTCGGGTGGCTCTTATGATGCGTAATGTTTTTTCCCTCCGCAGCCTGACGGCAGGCTCAGTTCTCCTCTTATTAACGGTTCCCGCTCTGCAGGCAGCAGAACAAACCCCGGCAGCGCCCGAGATTGATGCGCGCGCATGGATCCTGATGGATTACGCCAGCGGCAAAGTGCTGGCCGAAGGCAATGCCGATGAAAAACTCGATCCCGCCAGCCTGACCAAAATCATGACCAGCTACGTGGTCGGTCAGGCGATTAAAGCGGAAAAAATTCGTCTTACCGATATGGTCACCGTCGGCAAAGATGCCTGGGCAACGGGCAACCCGGCCCTGCGCGGCTCTTCCCTGATGTTCCTTAAACCCGGGGATCAGGTGTCGGTAGAAAACCTCAACAAAGGGGTCATTATTCAGTCCGGCAACGATGCCAGTATCGCCATTGCCGACTACGTGGCCGGGAGCCAGGACTCCTTTGTCAGCCTGATGAACGGCTACGCTAAACGTCTGGGGCTGAACAGCACCACCTTTAAAACCGTTCACGGCCTGGATGCGCCGGGACAGTTCAGCACGGCAAGGGATATGGCTCTGCTGAGCCAGGCGATGATCCGCGACGTGCCGGAAGAGTACGCCATCCACAAAGAGAAAGAGTTCACCTTCAATAATATCCGCCAGCCTAACCGTAACCGCCTGCTGTGGAGCAGCAATTTGCAGGTCGACGGGATGAAGACCGGCACCACGACGGGGGCGGGCTATAATCTGGTGGCTTCGGCAACTCAGGGCGATATGCGTCTGATCTCGGTGGTGCTGGGCAGCAAAACCGACCGTATCCGCTTTAACGAGTCGGAGAAACTCCTGACCTGGGGCTTCCGCTTCTTTGATACGGTCACGCCGATCAAACCCGGTACGGCTTTTGTTTCCCAGCGGGTCTGGTTTGGCGACCGCGATGAGGTTCAGCTTAGCGCGGGCGATGCCGGGTCCATCACCATTCCGAAAGGCCAGTTGAAAAACCTGAAGGCCAGCTTCA
>DATEKR010000298.1:0-11082 GCA_035277345.1 Enterobacteriaceae bacterium | reverse complement strand
CAGCGGGAGCGTTCTGCGCGCCAGCCTCACCGTCACCGCCTGGATGCCGTCGGCGGCGACGCGGGTGAAGAACAGCGAGCGCTGGCGACTGGACGGCAGCATGGTGGTCGGCGGGGACTGATGCATCGCGACGTACAGCCGCTGGCATCGGTATAGCCCCGCCGGGAAGCGGGGCCATTTATTGCCGGTCAGAAATCCATCTTCACCGTGAACTGCACTTCGCGCGGGTCGCCGATCTGGTTGCCCAGGTTGTTGGTGCCAATAGACGAGGTGTAGTAGGTCTTGTCGAAGAGATTCTTCACGTTCAACTGCAGCGTTACCGGATACTGCAGCTTCATTTTGTAGGCCGCAAAGGCGTCCGCGACAAAGTAGCCCGGCAGATAGTAATCCGCTCCGTTGGTCGCCGAACGACGGTTCACACCGTGGCCGCCGCCGCCCAGGGTCAGGGTGTTGCTGCCGATCAGGTTGTTAATGTCGTAGGTCAGGAACAGGGAGCCTGTATGACGCGGCACGTTCGGCATCGGCTTCCCGGCGTATTTCGGATCGTCCGTAACTTTTGCATCCGTATAGCTGTAGCTGGCGATCAGGTTCATATTCGCCGTCAGCGCCCCGGCCACATCCACTTCCACACCGCGTGAACGCACGCGCCCGGCGGTTTGAGCCACCGTCTCATCGTTGACGAGTTCGCTATACATCACGTTGCGCTTATGAATATCAAACAGGGAGATATTGGCGGTCAGACCGTCGAACAGGTCAAACTTGGCCCCGATATCCCAGGCGTTGGAGGTTTCCGGCGGCAGATCCCCGATATAGCTGGCGATGGAGTACTGCGGCATAAAGGTCTGTGAGACGTTGCCGAACAGGGAAACCGACGGCGTTAGTTTATAGACCATGCCAAATTTCGGCGTCAGCTTCTCATCTTTGCTGTCGGTGTTAACGTTAAACGGACGGCCCTTCCCGGCGTATTCGGTATAGGACTGGTAGCGGGCACCCGCCACGACGATCCATTTATCCGTCAGGTAGAGCGCATCCTGCACGTAGGCGGAGTAGCTCTCCTGCTTGATGGTCTGATCGCTGTCGGCGGCGGAGACCTGGGTACATTCGCTCAGGTTGCCATAGGAAGGGTTGTAGATATTAAAGCCCTTCACGTTCTTGCAGCGGATCATATCGGTGCGCAGCAGATCGTAATTCTCGTACGAGATCCCGGTCAGGACTTCGTTATAGAAGCCGCCGACGGTCACATTCCCCTGCAGATCGGCCCGGGTGCTGTGCATTCGCTGGGTCGATCCCTGGGTGGCGTCCACGCGGCGGGTCAGGGTGCCGGTGGTTGCGTCATAGGCCATCACGCGGGCCTGGTTGTCGCCGTATTTGTCCTGGCTAAAGCCGTAGTCAAAACGGGCGGTCCACTCGCTGTTAATGCGGTATTCCGCGTTGATCTGCGCCAGATCTGATTCGCCGTCGGTGATGTTAAACGGCTCATCAAAGCGGGTTTCACGGCTGACGTTGACCGGTTTTTGGGTGTTGAGATCGAAGATGGTGCCGCGATCGAACGGCGTTTTGTAACTGCGGTGGCTGTAGAGCACGTTGACCGTAGCGTTATCGCCAAACCAGGTCAGGGACGGCGAAATAAAGGTGCTCTTTTCTTTGCCGAAACTACGCCAGTAATCTTCATTCTGGTATTCGCCGATCAGCCGGTACGCCAGACGGGTGCCCTCAATCGGGCCGGTAACGTCAAACTGGCCCGTGCCGCCGCCGAAGCTGGTGGAGGTGGCAGAAATGCTGCCGCCAAAGGTGGTTTCCGGGCGTTTGGTGACCACGTTGATCAGGCCGCCGGGATCGAGGATCCCGTAGAGCGTGGAGGCCGGGCCTTTCAGGACTTCAACACGCGAGGTGGCGGCATTAAAGCTGCGTGGCACCACGGTGCGCAGGCCGTTGGTCATAATCGACCCGTCGCGGTTAGCGCCGAAGCCGCGGCGGACAAAGGCGTCCTGGGTGCCGCCGAGGGTATTGGTCTGTACCACGTTGCTGACGTTATACAGAGCCTCGTCAAGGCTGGTGGCATGCTGATCTTCCAGTACCCGGTCGCTGACGGTATTCACCACCTGCGGGATATCGAGCAGCGGCATCGATGTCAGGGTAGCGGTGGAGGAACTCAGCGGCTGATAGCCGGAGGTCGCCGGACGGTCGGCATTCGCATCGGCGATAACCGTCAGCGTGTCGCCCTCTTTCAGAGGATCGGTCGTTTTTTCCGCAGCCTGCGTGAGCGGCGCAAAGGCGACACCCAAAAAGAGCGACGAGAACAGCGCGCGCCCTTTCATCCCAGAAAAACAAGAAGTTAATTTAGCCATTGTTTGTGTTTTCCGCAAAACGCCCCGCACCCTGTGGCGGGAAAAAGTTTTTTAAATCATTGCCCGAGTCATCACGCTGTATGCAGCGCCACCTGTTAAGTACATAAATGTGCCGTCAGGTATGTAATTGAGAATCATTCAAGCATGGCGGAATGTAGTAGTAAACGTAAAATAACAAAAAATGACTACATCAAAATCGACGTGGAGATGACGCAATAAAACCAGGGTTTTTATAATTTCAATTAACTGATAAATAACGTTTTATTGTTTTATTTTCTCATGTGGTAAATCACTGTAGCTGCTGAAATTAGCCGCTTTTTCCTTCAGGCTTTATCAACTTGACTACTACAGGCTCAGACGGCAATATCGCAAAGCGAATGAGAGCTATTTCTATTTATTGATGCAACGCACGCCGGAGAACCTGGCTGCTGCGGCGCGGGAGTTGAAGATGCCACAGCGGGTGGAAAACGGGGCCGATGGACAGGGTATTGTTCTGCAACAGCTATCGGCGGGCTATCACGACAAGCGGGTGATCGACGGCATTGATCTGGCGATCCCGCCCGGACGGATGACCGTGCTGGTTGGGGCAAACGGCTGCGGTAAATCGACCCTGCTGGGCACTATCGCCCGGATGCTGAAGCCGCTGGGCGGCAGCGTCACCCTCGACGGCAAGTCTATTCATCAGCAGCCCACCAAAGCGGTGGCGCGCCAGCTCGGCATTCTGCCTCAGTCTCCGCTGCTGCCGGAAGGGCTGACGGTCTTTGAACTGGTGTCACGCGGGCGTTTTCCCTGGCAGGGGATGATGCGGCAGTGGTCGGAGGCTGACGAGCAGGCGGTGCAGCAGGCTCTCGACCTGACCGGCACCGCTGAATTCGCCCATCTTCCGGTAGACAGCCTCTCCGGCGGTCAGCGCCAGCGTTGCTGGATTGCCATGGCGCTGGCTCAGCAAACGCCGACGATCCTGCTGGATGAACCGACCACTTTCCTCGATCTGCGCTACCAGGTCGAGATCCTCGAACTGCTCCACGACCTGACCCGCTATCACGGGCGAACGGTGGTGGTGGTCCTCCACGATCTTAATTTTGCGGTGAACTACGGCGATACCCTGGTGTTTCTGCGTCAGGGCAAGCTTGAGGGCGTGATCCACGAAGGCCAGCAGTGTACGCCTGAACTGATCAAAAGGGTGTTTGACGTTGAGGTCCAGATGTCACTCAATCCGCTGACCGGGAAACCTTTCTTTATGCCGTTCCGTCATCGGGATGCACGCCTGTGATCGGAATTCGCCGGACTGGCGTGGCAATGACGGTACTGCTTGCTTTGTTGCTGGCAGCGGCTGTCGCCCATCTAGGATTCGGGGCGCGAACCATTGCGCCGGGCGTGGTGATTCAGGCCCTGCTTGATTTTGATCCGCGTAACTTTGAGCACAAAGTGATCGTCGAACTGCGTTTGCTGCGCCTGACGGCGGCGCTGTTAACCGGGGCCGCGCTGGGTGTGGCCGGGCTGCTGCTGCAGGCGGCGATACGTAACCCGCTGGGCGAGCCGCATATTCTCGGGCTGAACGCGGGGGCGGCGCTGGCGGTGGTGGCCACCACCGCCCTGGGCCTGACGTCCGTTGGCCGACCGCTGATTGCCGCCTGCGGTGCCGGACTGCTGTTTTCGCTGGTGCTGGGCCTCGCCGGAGCCGGACGCGCCGGGCTGACGCCGTTAAAGGTCACCCTCTGTGGCGTGGCGTTGTCGGCCTTTGCCGCCTCCATTACCTCTGCCATTTTGATCCTTGATGAACAGACCCTGCTGTCGATGCGCACCTGGCTTGCCGGGGATCTGGCCGGTCTCAACTGGTCCATGCTGCGCAGCGCCAGCCTGGCGGCCTGCGGCGGGCTGCTGCTGGCGATAAGCGTTGCGCCCTCGCTGAACCTGCTGGCGCTGGGGGATCGGGTGGCCTGCGGGTTGGGGGTTAATCTCCCACGCACCCGGCTGCTGTCGTTGCTGGCGGTGGCGCTGCTCTGCGGTGCGGCGGTGTCGATCGCCGGACCCATTGGCTTTATCGGCCTGCTGGTACCGCATCTGGTCCGCCGCCTGGTGACGGACGATCTGCGTCTGGCCCTGCCGCTGTCCGCCTGCGGCGGCGCGGTACTGCTGCTGCTGGCCGATCTGGCTGCCCGCACGCTGCTGGCCCCTCAGGAACTGGCGACCGGGGTGATGACGGCTCTGGTCGGCGCGCCGGTCTTTATTGTGATTGCCGCGAGGTTTTTTAAATGAGCCGCCTGCTGGAACGTAACGGGCTGCGCGCCCTGCGCCTCGGGGACCGCTCGTTTCTGCTACGCCCGAAAGCGCTGTGGACCGGCGGACTGCTGGCCCTGCTGGCGACGGGGCTGCTGCTGGGCGGTCTGACGCAGGGGTCGTTGTCGATCCCGGCCTCAGATATTGGTCGGGCCCTGTTTTATCCGCAGGCGCTGGCGGAGCAGCAGCAGTACATTTTGCGGGATATCCGATTGCCCAGGCTGCTGATGGCCGTACTGTGTGGCGCAATGCTGGGGATGGCGGGGGCGGCGATGCAGTCCATCACCCGCAACGGTCTTGCCGACCCGGGCCTGATTGGCGTCAAAGAGGGCAGCTGCGCGGTGGTGCTGGTGCTGATCCTGCTCTATCCGGCGCTGGGGCTGATGTGGCGACCCCTGGCCGGAATGGCAGGCGGCCTGCTGGTTGCCGTGCTGGTGGCGATGCTGGCCCGTGATTTTTCCCGCCCGCGCTTTGTGCTGATCGGTATTGGCGTCTCCTGGGCGTTTTCGGCGGCAATCGGCGTCTTTATTACCACTGCCGACGTGCGCGATGTCCAGACCGCCCTGCTGTGGATGGCGGGCAATCTGCACGCCGCCAGCTGGCCTTTGGTGGCGGTGGCGTTGTGCTGGGCGCTGCCTGCCGCCGTGCTGCTGTTAATCACCGCCAGAGCCTCCGATGCGGCGCTGCTGGGCAATCAGGCCGCCACTGGCCTGGGCGTTGCTCTCGCCCGGCTGACGGTGCTGCGTTTTATCGCCCCGGTGCTGCTGACGGCGGCCAGCATTTCCTGCGTCGGCAGTATCGGTTTTGTCGGGCTGATCGCCCCGCATATGGCCCGTTTTCTGCTGCGCGGCGGTCAGGTGGCGTTGCTGTGCGGCAGTGCCCTGCTCGGGTCGCTGCTGGTGCTGCTGGCTGACAGTATTGGCCGACTGGCCTTTGCGCCGTTGCAAATACCCGCCGGGATTATTATCTCCCTGATTGGCGGGCCTTTTTTCCTCGCGCTGCTGTGGCAGCGGCGGGACCGGTTATAAGGTATTAAGGAGTTTTATGCGTATTCTTCTCTCTCTGCTGGTGCTGTTCAGCGTTGGCGCTGCGGCGGCAGACACCCGGCAGTTCACCGACGATCTCGGTCGGGTGGTGACGGTGCCTGCGCATCCGCAGCGCATTGTCTCCCTGCACGATCTTGATATTACGATCCCGCTGATCGAACTCGGCGTGCCGCCGGTCGCCAGCCATGGCCGAACCCGCGCCGACGGCAGCCACTTTCTGCGCTCCGGGGCGCTGCTGACCGGCGTCGATTTTGATAACTCGACGATCCGCTTTATCGGCACCGCCGATATCGATATTGAAGCCGTGGCCGCGATAAAGCCGGACCTGATTATTACGGAACCGAGCCGCAATACGCCGGTGGAGCAGCTGGAGAAAATTGCCCCGACGGTCAGCATCGACCATCTCGACGGCGGCGCACCGCAGATCTACAGCAAGCTGGCCCGGCTGACCGGAACAGAAGCGCGTCTGGCGATTCTGGAGCGTCGCTATCAGGAGCAGATCCGCCAGCTACAGCGGGTGGTGGATACCCGAAATATCACCGTTTCGGTATTACAGGCCAATCAGGGCAAAATCAACGCCCTGCATACGTACCACTCGCTGGGACGGGTCCTGCGCGACGCCGGATTTCGCTTCCCGCCGCTGATCGATGCCATTCCCGAAGGCGGACGCATCGACGTCAGCGCCGAGCGGCTGCCGGAGCTGGATGCCGACTATGTCTTTGCCACCTGGCGCGCGGATACCGGCGGCAAGCCGCAGGATGAGCTGGACGCCATGAATACGGTCCTGCCGGGCTGGTGCGATTTCCTCAACGCCTGCCGCAGCGGGCGCTATATCCTGCTGTCGCGGGATGAGGCGATTTCCAACTCCTTTGCCGCTCTGAGTCTGATGGTGGCGCAGGTGCAGTCCCATATCGCCGGGCGGCCGCTGCCGACGGCGAAATAATTCTGTGAGGCCTGGATGCTGAGCACAAGAACGAGTAAAAACCGCGTTGATGTCTATGGCGAGCGTTTCCGGGTGAGAGCGCCCGGACTGTCGCCGCGTCTGCAGGCGGTAGCGCGTTATATCAACGACAACCGGGAAGCGGTGCTGGAGCAGACGGCGATTGAGATCGCCGCCGTGACGAACACCTCTGATGCCACCGTCGTGCGCGCGATCCAGGCTCTGGGTTTTGCCGGGCTGCGCGATCTTAAACACACCCTGGAGCACTGGTTTGGGCCGACGGTCAGCTCCGCCGAGAAGATGACCACGACGGTGAACGTCCTGGCCTGCGATGTGAATACCGGGATTGATTTTGTGCTGGAAGGGCATCAGCACACCTGCGAGGTGCTCTCATCGCCACCGAATCGCTACGCCATCGCCCAGGCCGTTGCCATGCTGGTTGAGGCGCGGCAGGTGGCGATCTTCGGCATTGGCGCGTCGGGTATTCTTGCCGAATATACCGCCCGCCTGTTTAGCCGTATCGGGATGCCCGCTAACGCGTTAAACCATACCGGTATCGGCCTGGCGGAGCAGCTGCTCACGCTCCAGCGTGGCGATGTCCTGATTATGATGGCGCAGAAATCCGCGCACCGGGAAGGGCAGACGACGCTGCGCGAGGCGAAACGCCTCGGTATTCCGACCATTCTGCTGACCAACGCCCTGGATTCCCGTTTCAGTAAAGAGGCGGATGTGGTGATCCACGTTCCACGCGGCGGCGAGAAGGGCAAGCTCCCCCTGCACGGCACGGTGCTCCTGTGCCTGGAGATGATTATTCTCTCCGTGGCCTCCGCCACCTCCCAGCGGACGATCAAGTCGATGAAGCGGATCCATGAATTTCATCGCGGGCTGAAACCCGGTAGCAAGAAAGGCTAGTTCGTGGTAACTCTCTGATAAGAAAAACAACAAAGGAGAGAGAGCATGCAGGTCAGACTGGCACGACCCGACGAGGCTGAAAAACTCTGGGACATTCGTAATCAGGCTATCCGTCACGGCTGCCGCGACAGCTATGGGGAAGAGGCTATCCGCAACTGGACGCCGGATACCATGCCGGAGGGTTACCGTCGGGCTATCGCCGCCAACCCCTTTTTTGTTATCGACGGTCCCTCAGGCCAGCCGGTCGCCACCGGGTTTCTGGATCTGACTGAAGGCAGCGTCGAGGCCATTTTTACCCTGCCTGAGTGTCACGGTCAGGGGCTGGCCGGGCGCATTATGCAGGCGATTAAGCAGGAGGCCCGCGAACGAGGCTATGCACAATTGACCCTGGCCTCCACGCCGAACGCGGTGGGGTTTTACCAGCGCCAGGGCTTTAGCGTCACCAAAGAGGGTCTATACCCGTCAGCGCTGGCGCAGACGTCACTGCGCTGCGTTGAGATGTCCCTGATCCTCTGAGATCGTATACTCCATCGCGACCCGCACCGCCTCGCCCATTTTTTGCAGTGCGAGGCGATTCTCTTCGGTCAGCGGCAGGGCACAGTTAAGGCGCAGGCAGTTGCGGTACTTGCCGGAGGCGGAAAACAGCGAGCCCGGTGCCAACAGGATTTTCATCCGGCATAGCTGGCGCGCAACGCAGACCATATCGACATCTTCCGGCAGTTCCACCCACAGCATAAAACCGCCCTGCGGCCGGGTGACGCAGATCCCGCACGGAAAATACTGACGGACCCAGCAGGTGTAGGTATCCATATGGTGGCGATAAATCTGCCGCATTCGCCGGACGTGGCGGTGGTAATGACCGTCGCGAATAAAGGCGGCCGTTGCCAGCTGCGTCGCCGGAACGCTGGTGCCGCTGGCGGCGTATTTCATATGCATAACCCGGTCGAGATAGCGTCCTGGCGCAATCCAGCCGACCCGCAGACCCGGCGCGATGGTTTTGGTAAACGAGCTGCAGAGCAGCACGCGGCCATCGATATCCCAGGATTTGATGGTACGCGGGCGCGGATACTCGGTTGCCAGCTCCCCGTAAATATCATCTTCAAAGATGGCAATATCGTGGCGCTGGGCGAGGGAGAGCACCGCGCGTTTGCGCTCGTCAGGCATAATAAAGCCCAGCGGATTATTGCAGTTGGGGACCAGGATCACGGCTTTGATCGGCCACTGATCCAGAGCCATCTCCAGCGCTTCGATGCTGATCCCGGTTTGTGAGTCGGTCGGGATCTCGATGGCCTTAATATCAAAGCCGCGCAGGAGCTGCATGGTGCCGTGAAACGAGGGTGATTCGACCGCCACAATATCGCCGGGTTTGCAGACGGCGAGCAGGGCGAGGGCCAGCGCGCCGTGACAGCCGTTGGTGATCACCAGATCCTCGGCGCTGACCACCGTTCCGCCATCGAGCATCAGGCGGGCGATCTGCTCGCGCAGCAGGCGCCTGCCGGGGAGCTCGTCATAGTTGAAAACATCGCCGATCTGGTGCTGTACCAGACGGCTCATTTCGCGCCACAGGGGCTTAAGGCTGGGCTGATTCACGTCCGGCGAGCCGCTGCCGAAGGCGATCACGTCTTTATCCTGGCGGGCATCCAGCAGCGTCAGGATCTGATCCCACTGGGTCACCTCCACCGGACGCTGAACCGGACGCGTCATCGCCGGGACCGGCGGCTGGGCCTTGCGCGGCGCAACAAAATAGCCGGAGCGGGGCTGAGGCGTAATCAGCTGCAGATTTTCCAGGGTCTGGTAAGCCTGCTGAACGGTACTGATGCTCACCCCGTGCTCCTGGCTCAGGCTGCGCACCGAGGGCAGTTTTTCGCCGTGGCGATAGAGCCCCTGCTCAATACGTTCTGCCAGAAGATTGGCCAGATGCTGATAACGCGTCATGCTGTATCCCTTTTTGTCACCATACAGATTGATAAACCAGTACAGATAGCACCGTTTAACGCCATTCAGACAATGTTTTAGTCGATCTGTATTCCAAACAAAAGCAATTTCTGAATCTGTATTGTTCCGGGCGATCTCCGCGATGATAGGTCATCGAACAGGGTGAGGAGAGAGCGGATGGAATTTTATGAAAACCGGGCGAAACGGCCTTTTCATGTCTTTGTACTGATCTGGCACGCATGGAAAAAATGGCTCGTCCAGCGCCAGACGCGTCGCCTGCTGCAGGGGCTTAGCGACGCCGAGCTGCGCGATATCGGGCTGAACCGGAACGATATTGGTTAACCAGGAGGGGAGCCTGCAGGCTCCTTTCCCGTTTTGGGAGTCATTAAGCTTAATTTCGCAATCCATGCGGTATTGTTTCCTGTTTCTTGATAGTTACCCTGATAAGTATTATTTTGCCCGTCGTTGATACCCGGGAGGCTGCGATGAGCGAAGACGAAAAATTTTCCCGCAGACCGATAGGGATGCGGATGGCGATGGTGATCCGGCAGTGGCGTGCGGTGATCGACCATGCCATTACCGATACCGGCCTGACGCAGTCCGGCTGGATGGTGATGATGCAACTGCATCAACTGGGGGATAATGTCTCCATCAGCGAACTGGCGGACGTGGTCGGCATTGAGCTGCCGCCGCTGACGCGCACCCTGAATCAGCTGGAAACTCAGGGCTACCTGTTACGCACCGTCTCGCCTTACGACCGGCGTATCCGTCTGCTGACGCTGACCCCGCAAGGACAGGCGATGCAGCAGCGGCTGGCGCAGACTATTGCCACCCTGCAGTCCCGTATTTCGCACAATATAAGCGCTGAAAACCTGGATGTTTTCAGCACCACTCTGAATCAGATCGCCTGCAATTTGCGGACACTCCGCGAAGAAGAAAACCACAATAATTAATCATGATGACTCCTGAACAAAAGTTTGCCCGCTGGGTAAGGGTAAGTATTGCCTCTTTCCTGCTGATGTTTGTCTACTTTATCGTCGCGGATATCTGGATCCCGCTGACGCCGGACTCCACCGTGATGCGCGTGGTAACGCCGGTCTCTGCGCGCGTCTCCGGCTACGTCGCGGCGGTACACGTGCACAACAACAGCCAGGTTAAAAAAGGCGACCTGCTGTTTGAGCTAGACGACACGCCGTTTCGTAACAAAGTGGAAGCGGCGCAAATCGCACTGGAGCAGGCCCGCCTGTCCAACGAACAGCTGGATGCGCAGATCGCTGCCGCCCAGGCCAGCCTGAAAACTGCGGTGCTGACCGCGCGTAACGACAAAGTGACGTTCGACCGCTATCAGAAGCTGAGCGCGCTGCAGAACGTCTCGCAGTCTGACCTCGACAAGGTGCGCACTGCCTGGCAGAGCAGCGAGCAGTCCGTCAGTTCGCTTCAGGCCAACATCCGTAACCTGCGCATTCAGCGCGGCGAGCGCGATGAACACCGTAACGTGACGCTGCAAAAATACCGCAACGCGCTGGACGATGCCGAGCTGAACCTCGGCTGGACGAAGGTCTATGCTGAAGCGGACGGCACGGTGAGTAACCTGCAGCTCAGCCCCGGATTTTATGCCTCC
>DATEKR010000297.1:0-4570 GCA_035277345.1 Enterobacteriaceae bacterium | reverse complement strand
CGAGCGCCTGGTCCTGGCCTGGCAGAAAAAATACGGCGTCTGAATATGAAAGAAAACTTCATCACCACGGTAAGAGTCAGCGGCAAGGGCGAGTCTAAAGCGCGTGCGTTTTCCGATGCGCTCAACCAGGTACAGGCCGCGGTGATGAAGGCATCGCCGCATATCTTACTGCGTATCGAGCCACAGGATGTGCAGGTTGTTCGTGCGCAACAAGCGACGCGAAAAGAGGCATTTCTGTTTTTCTTTTTACGTCGGGAAAGACGTGCGTACAGCGTGGAGCTGGACGTCACCGTCAACGTGACCGCCATTAACCTCGACAAAGTGGACTTCGTCACGACATAACGCAACCCGGAGTGCCAGACACAAACCGGGTCAAAGAGGGCAGACAGATGTTCTTAATCATACTAATAAAATCACTCATTATCGGTGGCCTGGTCGGCGTCGGTGTGGGTGCCGGGGCTGCACGCATGTTTCATGCACCCACCACACAGGGGATGGGGGCGTTTCGTACGCTGGGGGAGCTGAACTCCTGCGAAGGGGACCCGGCGTCCCACTTCTCATTCGGGCTGGGCTTCTTCTTTAACGCATGGGCGTCGTCGGTTGCGGCGGGTGCCTTCACTCAGGATGTGGACCACCGCATTATCCCCAACTGGGGCGCGGCGGCGCTGATGATGAGAAACCGCAACGTCGGGGAAACTCTGCACGATCCGAAACGCATGGCGATTGCCTGCGGCGTGATCGGCATGATCGTCGTGACCTTCCTCAATATGACCGCCTCCTCGGTGCCGGAAGCGCTGCAGGTGACGGCGGTGAAGGTCCTGGTGCCTGCGGCTAACCTGCTGGTTAACACCGTGATGCCGGTGATCTTCTGGCTGGCGGCAATCGATGCCGGTAAAAAATCGGGCTTCTGGGCCACCATCTTCGGCGGCTGCGCGCAGCTGATTATGGGCAACGCCGTACCGGGTCTGGTACTGGGGATCCTGATCGGTAAAGGTGTGGAAGAGAGCGGCTGGAACCGCGTGACCAAAGTGATGATGACCGCCATCGTCGCGCTGTTTGTGCTGAGTGCCTTCTTCCGTGGTTTCGATATGAAGATGATCGAATCCTTCCATCTGACCGTGCCGAACTGGCTCGAACTGATCCACAACTCGCTCAGCGGCAAATAACAGGAGCCCGACATGGAACAGAATAAAGGTTTTTGGTATGCCGACTGGTCGTTCCCGATCTTTGTAGGCCTGCTCTCTTCCGGCGTCTTTGCCGGGACGCATATGTACTACCTCTACGGGATCGGCGCGTTTAACGAAGTGGCCTTCGTGGCGATGCTGAAAGCGGGCATGGATACCGGCGTCTATGGCGCGGTAGCGGCGTTCGGCGCCAGTTTCCTGTTCGCCCGTATTATCGAAGGCTCGCTGGTGGGGATCCTCGATATTGGCGGTGCAATCCAGACCGGCGTGGGCCTCGGCGTGCCGGCACTGCTGCTCGGAGCGGGATTTGTCTTCCCGGTTGCCAACTTTATCGCTTCTCTGATTACCGGCCTGGTGATTGGCCTGGCGATTGGCTATCTGATTATCCTGGCGCGTAAGTTCACCATCAATCAGAGCGACTCCACCTACGGGGCGGACGTCATGATGGGTGCCGGTAACGCCTCCGGTCGCTTCCTTGGGCCGCTGATTATCCTCAGCGCCATGACCGCCTCGATCCCTATCGGCGTCGGTTCTCTGGTGGGCGCGCTGCTGTTTTATATCTGGCAGAAGCCGATCACCGGTGGGGCTATCCTCGGCGCGATGCTGTTAGGCTCCTTCTTCCCGATTGCCATTAGCTAACCCGGCGGGCGCGACGGCGCCCGCTCTTACAGGAGATGCGTATGTTTGATTTACTCCTGCGCCGTGCGCGACAGGTGGACGATACGCTGACGGATATCGCCATCGTTAACGGCAAAATTGCCGCGCTGGGCGATCTGAGTGGCCCGGCCAGGCAGAGTATCGATCTGGGCGGCGAATACTATGTCAGCGCAGGCTGGATCGACTCCCACGTCCACTGTTATCCGCGCTCGCCTATCTATCACGATGAGCCGGACAGCGTCGGCATTCGAGCCGGGGTCACCACGGTGATCGACGCCGGGAGCACCGGGGCCGATGACGTGGACGACTTTTATGCCATCACCCGCTCAGCGGCGACCGAGGTTTACGCGCTGCTCAATATCTCCCGCGTGGGGCTGGTGGCGCAGAACGAACTGGCCAGTATGGCCCACGTCGACGGCGATGCGGTGCGCGACGCCGTGAAGCGTCACCCTGACTTTATCGTCGGCCTGAAGGCGCGGATGAGCAGCAGCGTCGTCGGTGAAAACGGCATTACGCCGCTGGAGAAAGCCAAAGCCTTCCAGCGTGAAAACGGCGATTTGCCGCTGATGGTGCATATCGGCAATACCCCGCCGGATCTCGACGAGATTGCCGCGCTGCTGACCTCCGGGGACATCATTACCCACTGCTATAACGGTAAGCCAAACCGCATTCTGACCCCGTCGGGTGAGCTGCGCGCCTCGATTACCGACGCTATCCGACGCGGTGTGCGTCTGGACGTGGGTCACGGCACCGCCAGCTTCAGCTTTGCGGTGGCTAAGCAGGCCATCCGTCAGGGCATTTTGCCCCATACCATCAGCTCGGATATCTACTGCCGCAACCGCCTTAACGGCCCGGTGGGCAGTCTGGCGAGCGTGATGTCAAAATTCCTCGCCATTGGCATGTCGCTGCCGCAGGTGATTGACTGTGTGACCCGTCATGCGGCCGACGGCCTGCGACTGAGCCAGAAAGGCCGGCTGGACGTGGGATGCGACGGGGATCTGACCCTCTTCGCCCTGCGCCGACAGCCGTGCCTGCTGGTGGATGCGGAGCAGGAAAGTTTACAGGCCGAACAGATGCTGGTCCCGCTGGCGGCGGTGCGAGCAGGTAAGGGCTGGTTGACCGAACAAGGGAGCGCTGAACATGCCTTCGATTTTTGAAAAATACGATTTAAAACAGGTAATTAATACATCCGGTCGCATGACGGCACTGGGCGTATCCACACCCAGGCCTGAAGTGGTTGAGGCGGCGTTGAGCGGGATGAACCACTACTTCGAAATGAAGGACCTGGTGAACAAAACCGGGGAGTACATCGCGAAACTGCTGGAGGTGGAAGGGGCAACCGTCGTCTCCTGCGCTTCGGCGGGTATTGCCCAGTCGGTGGCAGCCGTGCTGGTGAAAGACAGCGACTGGCTGCTGGAAAACCTGCACGTCACGCCGATTGAGCATAACGAAATCGTCCTGCCGAAAGGCCATAACGTGAACTTCGGTGCGCCGGTCGGCAGCATGGTGGCGCTGGGCGGTGGCCGCCTGGTCGAAGCGGGCTATGCCAACGAGTGTTCGCCGCAGCAGCTGGCGGCGGCGATTACCCCGCGCACGGCGGCGATCCTCTATATCAAGTCCCACCACTGCGTGCAGAAAAGCATGCTCAGCGTCGAGCAGGCGGTCGCGGTCGCCCGCGAGCACGCCCTGCCGTTGATTGTCGATGCGGCGGCGGAAGAGGATCTGCAGTGCTATTACCGGGCCGGTGCGGACCTGGTGATCTACAGCGGGGCGAAGGCCATCGAAGGGCCGACCAGCGGTCTGGTGATCGGCAAAACCCGGTACGTAGAGTGGGTGAAACGCCAGTCGGCGGGGATTGGCCGGGCAATGAAGGTCGGGAAAGAGGGCATTCTGGGCCTGACCTGCGCCATTGAACACTACCTGACCGCCGCCAAAGAGAGCGGGGCGGAGATGGTCGCCAAAATGACGCCGTTTATTCAGCAACTCAACGCCCTCGACGGCGTGACCGCCCGTGAAGTCTGGGACAGCGCCGGGCGCGACATTGCGCGAGCGGAGATCAAATTTGACCAGAAGGTCACCGGCATCGGCGCAGGCGAGGTGGTCAGCGCCCTGAAGCAGGGCGAGTACGCTATCTATTTCCGCGGCTATAAGGCCAATGAAGGGATTATCGAAGCCGACGTGCGCAGCGTTAATGCGGCTCAGCTGGCGATTGTCGCCCGCCGTATCGAGGAAGTCTTACGTAAGGAGAATCACGCATGAAACTGACGCCTAATTTCTATCGCGACCGGGTGTGCCTCAACGTGCTGGCCGGGTCAAAAGCCAATGCCAGCGCCATTTATGAAGCGGCGGAAGGTCACGTCCTGGTCGGCGTGCTGTCGAAAAACTACCCGGACGTCGCCAGCGCGGTGGCGGATATGCGCGAGTATGCAATGCTTATTGATAACGCGCTCTCGGTGGGTCTCGGGGCTGGCGATCCGAACCAGTCGGCGATGGTCAGCGAAATCTCCCGTCAGATCCAGCCTCAGCATGTGAACCAGGTCTTTACCGGCGTCGGCACCAGCCGGGCGCTGCTGGGTCAGAGTGAGACGGTGGTTAACGGTCTGGTATCGCCGACCGGCACGCCGGGCAAGGTCAAAATCTCCACCGGCCCGCTGAGCAGCAAAACGGCGGACGGGATTGTCGATGTGGAAACGGCCATTGCCCTGCTGAAGGATATGGGCGGCAGCTCC
>DATEKR010000296.1:0-3401 GCA_035277345.1 Enterobacteriaceae bacterium | reverse complement strand
ACCAGGTTGCCGCCGATCACCAGGGTCGATAGCCCGTCGATAATCGATGACCGGGCATCACCCTGATAATCGCTGGAGACCAGCGGCTCATCGCTGTAGCCGAGAATATCTTTCAGCGGGCCTTCTGACGCCGCGTCGCGGAAGGCGGCGTTGACTTCTTCAGCGGTCACGTCCCGTTTCAGGGTCACGGTCAGATCGACGATGGAGACGACCGGGACCGGGACGCGCAGAGAGTAGCCGGTCAGGCGACCATCCAGCTCCGGGATCACTTTGCCCAGCGCTTTCGCCGCGCCGCTGGAGTAGGGAACAATCGACAGGGCCGCCGCGCGTGCGCCGCGCAGATCTTTCTCCGGCTGGTCGTGCAGCGCCTGACTGTTGGTATAGGCATGGGTGGTGTTCATCAGGCCATGCTCAATACCGAAACGCTGATGCAGAACCTGGGCGGCAGGGGCCAGACCGTTGGTGGTACAGCTGCCGTTGCTGACCACAAAGTGACGGGCCGGATCGTAATTCTGGTCGTTAACGCCCATCACGATGGTCAGATCGTCGTCTTTACCGGGGGCGGAGATAATCACGCGTTTCGCGCCGCCGTGGCTGATATGGACCGCGGCCTGGTCGCGGGCGGTGAAGAACCCGGTGGCTTCGATAACAATGTCTACGCCAACGCTGCTCCAGGGAATTTGCGCCGGGTCGCGTTCGCTAAAGACCCGTACCGTTTTACCGTCAACGCGCAGCTCGCCTTCGGCGGCGTCGACCGGCACCGGCAGCGTGCCGGACAGGGAGTCATATTTCAGCAGGTGGGCGAGTGTTTTGCTGTCCGTTAAATCATTGATAGCCACAATCTGGATGTCCGGGCTATTGAGCGCGGCACGCAGGACGTTACGTCCGATTCTGCCAAAGCCATTAATACCGACCTTTACCATGATGCTCTCCTCTTATGCGGTGTCTGCAGTCACTGTAGGCGGTCGGCATTCTGGCGTAAATGACAAAAAAGGATCACTTTACGCCATTTTGCGGGAGTGGAAGCGCAGGCGGTATTCACCCGGCGTCAGGTGGAGCTGTTTCTCAAACAGGCGGCGCAGATTGATGCTGCTGCCAAAGCCGGTTTCCGTCGCGACTTTATCGAGGGTGTCGCGGGTTTGCTCCAGCCGGTTACGGGCGGCGGCCAGCCTGGCTTCGGCCACGTAGCGGGCCGGTGGAACGCCAACATCGCGGGTAAATACGCGGGTAAAGTTGCGCGGGCTCATTGCCACCCGTTCGGCCAGCTTCTCCACCGACAGGTCGGCGGCAAGGTTTGCCAGGATCCAGTCCTGCAGGTCGCCGACAGGGCCGCTGCCGCTGGCCTGATTAAGGTGGAAGCGACTGAACTGGAGCTGGCCGCCGGGGCGGTGCAGATACATCACCATATTCTGCGCGACGTCGCGGGCGAGGGTAAAACCGTAGTCGTCTTCAACCAGCGCCAGGGTTAAATCAAACCCGGAGCTGACGCCGCCGGAGGTCCAGACCGGCCCGTCCTGAATATACAGCGGGCCGCCCTCGACGTTGACCGCCGGGAAGCGGGTCTGCATCTCATCCAGTAAACGCCAGTGGGTGGTGGCGCGCCGTCCATCAAGCAGACCGCTCTCGGCCAGCAGCATCGCACCGCCGCAAATGGATGTCACCCGGCGTGTGCTCGGTGCGGCCAGCCGCAGCCAGTCGATCACCGCGCAGCCCTCTTCGGCATTGGTCCCTCTGCCGGTAATGATAATGGTGTCGCGCGGCGCACGCGGGTCCAGCTCGGGCAGGCGATAGTCGGCCAGCAGGTTAAGCCCCGACTGGCCGTGGATCACCTGATGGGGTTGAGTCGTGGCGACATCGATGCGATAGCGCGGCGGCGCGCCTTCTTCCGCATGCAGCCGGTTGGCCTGCATCAGAATATCGGCGATGCCGGTGGCCTCAAACAGCATACCGCCGTCGGGCACAATAATCAGAATGTCTTTCATGTCCTGAAAAGTACGCTACTAACAAAATAAGTCAAGAAGCCCTCGGTTCATTTACAGATATTGAGATATGTTATAACGTAACAATTGTAATTATCTGTATGGATTGATAACAGTGATAAACGATGTTTCTGTCCGGTTTAGCGAGCTAACCCTCGGGTATCGCGGTAAACCGGCGCTCACCAATATCAGCGGCTGCCTGCATCGCGGCTCGCTGACCGCCGTGACGGGCCCCAACGGGTCGGGTAAATCCACTCTGCTAAAAGGGATTGCCGGGATCCTGCAACCCTTAAGCGGCCGCTGCGCCGTGGCGGCGGGGGAGCGCACGGCCTGGCTGCCCCAGGTTGCGGAGCTGGACAGGCACTTTCCTGCCAGCGTGCGGGATCTCGTCTCCTTAGGCCTGTGGCCCGAACGCGGTCTGCTGCGGCGCCATCGCCGGGAGGACAGGCAGCGCGTCTCGGCCGCGCTGGTTACCGTGGGGCTGGGTGGATTTGAAAACCGACCGCTGTCCGAGCTGTCCGGCGGGCAGTTTCAGCGTGCGCTCTTTGCCCGCGTCATTGTCCAGGACGCCAGCCTGATTCTCCTTGATGAACCCTTCAACGCCGTGGACAGCGCCACCACCCGCGATATGCTGGCGCTGATTGACGCCTGGCACCAGCAGGGGCGAACGGTTGCCGTCGTGGTCCACCATCCCGACCTGGTCAGCCGCCATTTTCCGCAAAGGCTGCATCTTAACGGTAACAACACGGCGGAGGCGCTGTCGTGATGGTCTGGCTGTATGATGCGCTGCTGTCGCCTTTTATCGAGTTCGGCTTTATGCGCCGGGCGTTATTCGGCTCTCTGCTGCTCTCCCTGAGCGCCTGTCCGGTTGGCGTTTTCCTGACGCTGCGGCGGATGAGCCTGATGGGCGATGCCATGTCCCACGCCATTTTGCCCGGTGCCGCCGTCGGTTTTCTGCTCTATGGTCTCGAGATTATCCCCATGACCGTCGGTGGGATGGTTGCCGGTTTGCTGGTGGCGCTGGCGGCGGGCGCGGTCTCAAGGATGACCATCCAGAAGGAGGATGCCTCGCTTGCCGCTTTCTATCTGATTTCGCTGGCGCTGGGCGTGCTGGTGGTGTCTCTGCGCGGCTCCAGCGTGGATCTGATGCACGTGTTGTTTGGCACCGTGCTGGCGCTTAACGCAGAGGCCCTGGGGCTGATCGCGCTTGTCGCTGGCGTCACCCTGCTGGCGCTTCTCCTTTTCTGGCGGGCGCTGATGGCCGAGTGTCTCGATCCGCTGTTTCTGCGTTCGGTTTCGCGGCTCGGTTCGCCGGTGCACTTTCTGTTCTTAGGTCTGGTGGTCCTGAATCTGGTGGCAGGGTACCAGGCTCTGGGGACCCTGCTTAGCGTCGGGTTGATGATCTTACCGGCGGTCACCGCC
>DATEKR010000295.1:0-6767 GCA_035277345.1 Enterobacteriaceae bacterium | reverse complement strand
TGGGCATAAACGCTCCACGTCAGCCAGCAGGGCAATCGCCTGTGCCGTGTTCCACTGCGCGTGTTCACCGCGCAGACTACGCGCGATCCACTGTGCAATGTCTTCGGCATCAAACGTTGTCCGTTGCGCCAGGTAGCCTATCAGTTCAGGAATCAAGATTTGTAAATTTTGTTGGCGTAAGGGTAAAGGCACCGCCCGGATCGTCACGTGCTGGGCGTCGGCCTGGTACTCAATCCCCAACGTCGCCAGCGCCGACTGAGCATTTTTTAGCGCCGTCGACTCCGCCGCCGAGACGCTTAAGCGTACCGGGATCAGCAGCGGCTGGGCGCAAACCGGCGTGTTACCCGGCGTCAGCTGCGCCTGCCTGAGCCAGCGCTCCGCCACCGGCAGCGCCAGCAGGCTAAGGTGGCCGCCGCGCTCCAGAAGAGCGCAGTCGGGGGCGATAATCGCCAGCACCCGGCCAAAGCTCTGGCTGTGCCCGTCGAGGGCCGGTGCCGCTGGCGGCCGCCGTTCCGCAGTTTCCGTTACGGCGGCGGGCGTGTCCAGCAGCTGACGATAGAGCGCCCCCTGCTGTTTCTGGTAGCCAGGCTGCGCGTTCGGCCAGCCGGCACCGTCGCCCGTAGGCCGTGAACCGGATGCGCTGCTACCGGCGGATGCGGTATAGCGTGGTGCGGCCGGTTCCCTGGCAGGCTGCGGTTCAGCAAACTGATTGCGTCCCGCCGCGACGCGGTTTTCCGGCACCGCACGCGGTGTCGGTTCGTCGTCCAGCGGCAGAGGTGTCTCTGACTGCTGTTGCAGGATGCTCAGCACGCCCTGGTAGATAAAATCATGCACCAGGCGGGACTGGTGGAAACGCACTTCGTGCTTGGCCGGATGGACGTTGACGTCCACCTGATGCGGATCAATATCCAGATAGAGCACAAAGGCGGGCTGGCGGTCGGCCCCCAGTTTATCTTCGCAGGCCTGGCGGATAGCATGATTAATCAGCCGGTCGCGCATCATCCTGCCGTTGACGTAGCAGTACTGGATCTCGGCAAAAGCGCTGCTGGTCTGCTGCGGGTCCGCAACCCAGCCGCGCAGGGCCAGCTCGCCGTGCTGCCACTCAATCGCCAGAGCCTGTTCAAGAAACCCCGTCCCGCAGATAGCGCCGAGGCGACGCTCTTTTTGCCCGTCCTGGGACACGGCCCGGTACTGACGCACCGCTTTGCCGTTGTGGCTGAGATTGATGGTGACATCAAAACGCGCCAGCGCAATGCGGCGAATTATCTCATCGATATGATTAAATTCGGTTTTTTCCGTGCGCATAAATTTACGCCGCGCCGGAGTGTTGTAGAAGAGATCCAGCACTTCAAGAGTGGTGCCCACCGGATGGGCAGCCGGTTTGACCGTCACCGCCATCTCGCGCCCTTCTGCATAGGCCTGCCAGGCTTCCTGCTGGTCGGCGGTGCGCGAGGTCATCGTCAGACGGGAAACGGAGCTGATACTGGCCAGGGCTTCGCCGCGAAAACCGAGGCTGATAATCGCCTCAAGGTCGTCGAGCGAGGCGATTTTACTGGTGGCATGACGCGCCAGCGCCAGGGCCAGCTCGTCTTTTTTGATACCGCTGCCGTTATCGCGGATACGGATCAGTTTTGCGCCACCGCGCTCAATATCGATGTCAATGCGGGTTGCGCCAGCGTCCAGGCTGTTTTCCACCAGCTCTTTCACCACCGATGCCGGACGCTCCACCACTTCGCCTGCGGCAATCTGGTTAGCAAGCTGCGGGGGTAAAACCTGAATGGGCATGAGATCTCCTTAATTAACCCTCGCGCCGGTGGAGGATTCCGCGCTGGCCGTTTGCGCCGAGCCCTCCTGCGGACCTGACTGTATCGGGTGCTTCACAAAATAGCCGCGCAGACCGCTGTAGATCGCCTCGGCTATTTGCTGCTGATAGCTGTCGCTGGCCAGCTGACGCTCTTCGCCGGTGTTGCTGATAAAGCCGGTTTCCACCAGCACGGACGGAATATCCGGGGAGCGCAGAACGCCAAGGCTGGCGTGCTCCGGGCGGCGTTTATGCAGATTACCGACTCGCCCAAGCTGACCGAGCATACTGGTTGCCACATCATACCCGACGCGCTGGGAATGGCCGAATTGTAAATCCAGCACCGCCTGGCTCAGATAGGGATCGGACTGGCTGTTGGCCAGCACATCCCCCGCCCCGCCCAGCAGCTCGGACTGCTTCTCATGCTGCTCAAGCCAGCTGGCCATTTCGCTGTTGGCACGGCGATTCGACAGCACCCACACCGAGGCACCGGTGGCCTGACGATTCGGCGCGGCGTCCGCGTGAATCGATACGAGGAAATGCGCATTCTGCTTGCGCGCCACGTCTGAGCGACCCATCACCGAAATAAAGTAGTCGCCGTCGCGGGTCAGAACGCCTTTAAACATCGGATCGGCATTGAGCAGCGTCCGCAATTTACGGGCGATGGCGATGGTGACGTTTTTCTCCTGGGTGCCTCCTGGGCCGATAGCGCCAGGATCCTGTCCGCCGTGACCGGCATCGATAGCAATCACCACCTGACTGCCGGACACCGGACGTGCGGCAGCCGCAGGCCGGGTCACGGTATTGCTACCGGTGACGCTGGTGATGCGGTCGTTCTCAGATTTAAAGGGATTACGCGCCGGCTGTGCCGGGACCGGTTTTGCCACCGGCGTTTCCACACGCTTCGCCACCACCGGCGGCGGAGGCGGTGGTGCATCGGCATTGATCGTAAACACCACCGTATAATTTGCGCCGTTGCGCTGTTTGACAGCCCGCGTTTTGCCGTTCTGGGTGAGATCCACCACCAGCCGCAGGGAACGGGCATCTTTGGCAGCTCCGGAGCGAATACTTTTTACCAGATTATCGCCGCTAAACTGCAGGGGGAGTCCTTGAATTACGCCAGTTTGCTGGATATCGAGCGCCACGCTGCGCTTATCAATCTGCGAAAAGGCGTATTCAGGATCGCCCAGGAAACTGAAGGTGATGCGGGCCTGGCGATCCCCGTTGGAGACCTGGATATCGGACAAACTTGCCGCGCTGGCCGACAGGCTCAGCAGCATCAGCGCCAGGACTGCGGCAGCAGCCAGACGAATACACTTTGTTACGCGATACATCATCCCGCTTCCCCTTCGGTTAACCGGCAAAACGCGCCAGCATGGCATCACCCGCCGGGGAGACGGCGGTCACCCGCGCCTCGCGCCCCTGCGCCTGGTAGTCCAGATGTATTTCAATATCCGGCTCCGGCAGAACGCCGGTCCCCTGCTGGGGCCACTCGACCAGGCAGATGGCATCACTGGTGAAATAGTCGCGGATGCCCATAAACTCCAGCTCTTCCGGATCAGCAAGACGGTAGAGATCGAAGTGGTACACCATCAGCGACTCAAGGGTGTAGGGCTCAACGAGGGTATAGGTCGGGCTTTTGACGTTGCCCTTATGTCCCAGCGCCTGAAGGAAACCCCGGCTGAAGGTAGTTTTACCCGCGCCAAGATCGCCATAAAGATAAATTACCGCCGAGCCGCCGCAGGCCTGCGCCATATGCAGACCGAGATCCAGCGTCGCCTGTTCGTCGGCTAAAGGAATTACTCGATTAATCATGTTCTGTATCAGTCACTTCAGGGTTAACAACTCGCCGTAGCGCGACAAAAAGATCCGTTGCCAGCATCCCGCGGGTGCCCGCCGCCGCCAGCCTGTCCGCCGCCGCGCCGTGAACCACGCAGCCCGCGCAGGCCGCATCATAGAGGGACAGTTTTTGCCCCAGCAGCGCACCGATAATACCGGTGAGCACATCGCCCATGCCGCCGCTTGCCATGCCCGCGTTGCCGGCATCGATAATGCCCGCCTCGCCGTTTTCGCTCGCCACCACCGTACCAGCACCTTTCAGCACCACAACGCCGCCGTACTGTTTTACCAGACGCCGGGCCGACTGTAAGCGGTCACTCTCTATTTCCGCCACGCTGCATTTCAGCAGGCGCGCGGCTTCGCCGGGATGCGGCGTCAGCACCCGATTGTGACCTGTATCCGGATTGATTGCCAGAAGGTTAAGCGCATCCGCATCCCACAGCATCGGTTTGTTAAAATCCGCCAGCCGCAGCAGGGCATTCCGCCCCCATTCCTGCTGACCAAGGCCGGGGCCAATCGCCACCACATCCGCCCACGCCAGGGCATCATCCAGCGACTGCGCGGTTAGCTCATGGACCATCAGTTCCGGCCTCGCGGTCAGTAGCGGGGCCATGTTCTCCGGGCGCGTCAGGACGCGTACCAGTCCGGCCCCGGTGCGCAAGGCCGCTTCCCCGGTCAGCAGAATCGCCCCGGCCGTGCCGCTATCGCCGCCAATCACCACCAGCCTGCCGTGATCGCCTTTATGCGAGGTAGCACGACGCGGTGGCAGCCAGCCTGCAAGCTGCGAGGCATCATAGCGATGCAGCTGCGTTGTCTGACCGGCAAGCCAGGCTTCAAGCCCCAGCGCATGATGATGGAGTTGACCCACCCAGTCGCGGGCTTTGCCTGTCAGCAGCCCCGGCTTAAGCGCGATAAAGGTCACCGTATGGGCAGCGTTAATCACCGCACCTGGCGCGGTGCCGGTCTGGGCATTGAGACCGGAGGGAATGTCCAGCGCCACCACCGGCGCAGAGTGCGCGTTAGCACGTTCAATGAGCGGGGAAATGGACTCGCGGGGCGCCTGCTTCAGGCCGGTGCCCAGCAGCGCATCGATAATCAGATCCACATCGTCAGGCCAGGGAATATCCAGCGCGTGGGGTGTGCCACCGGCATTGAGCCAGGCCTCGCGGGCTTCCGTCGCTTCTTCCGGCCGGGGTTTGCCGCTCTCCTGGGCCAGGAGCGTGACCTGAATTCCCGCCGCTGCAGCCAGCCGCGCCACGACGTAACCGTCGCCACCGTTATTACCCTGACCACAAAGCACCAGCCAGTGCCGGGCATTCGGATAGCATCCGCTTGCCACGTCAAAGGCCGCCTGACCGGCCCGCGACATCAGTTCATACAGGGTAATCCCCAGGCTGTCCGCCGCCGTTTTTTCAGCGCGACGCAGGGCATCCGCAGGCCAGATGGAATGTGGTATACTGGTGGGGTTTTTCGTCATGGTATGGTCCGTCATGTCACAGCCCCTCGATCTCAATGAATTAGCACAGCAAATTAAACAGTGGGGCACTGAACTCGGCTTTCAGCAGGTCGGCATCACCGATACCGATCTCAGCGCCAGTGAACCCCGTCTGCAGGCGTGGCTGGATAAACAATACCACGGCGAGATGGAGTGGATGGCGCGTCATGGCATGATGCGCGCTCGTCCTCACGAACTGCTTCCTGGTACTCTGCGCGTGATAAGCGTCAGGATGAACTATCTCCCCGCCAATGCGGCCTTTGCCAGCACCCTGAAAAACCCGGCGCTTGGCTATGTCAGTCGCTACGCCCTCGGGCGTGATTATCATAAGCTGCTGCGCAACCGACTTAAAAAACTTGGCGAGATGATTCAGGAGCAGTGTTCATCGCTGAATTTTAGACCCTTTGTCGATTCCGCGCCTATCCTGGAGCGCCCGCTGGCCGAAAAAGCAGGCCTGGGCTGGACAGGTAAGCACTCACTTATCCTCAGCCGCGACGCCGGGTCCTTTTTCTTCCTTGGCGAGCTACTGATCGATCTCCCCCTGCCGATAGACAGCCCGGTTGAAGAGGGCTGCGGACGCTGCGTGGCCTGTATGACCATCTGCCCGACCGGCGCGATTGTTGAGCCCTATACCGTCGACGCCCGCCGCTGTATCTCCTATCTGACCATCGAGCTGGAAGGCGCAATCCCGGAAGCCTTCCGCCCGTTGATGGGTAACCGTATCTACGGCTGCGACGACTGTCAGCTGATATGCCCGTGGAACCGTTTTTCACAGCTCACCGCCGAAGATGATTTTAGCCCGCGTAAGGCACTGCACGCCCCGGAGCTGATCGAGCTTTTCGCCTGGACCGAAGCCTATTTCCTCAGGGTGACAGAAGGCTCGGCCATCCGCCGTATCGGCCATCTGCGCTGGCTGCGGAATATTGCCGTCGCGCTGGGGAATGCACCCTGGGATGAAGCGAATATTCGAGCCCTTGAGCAGCGTCAGGGTGAGCACCCACTTCTCGATGAACACATAGACTGGGCGATTGCGCAGCAGATTGAGAAGCGACAGGCCTGCGTAGTCGAGGTGCAAACCTCGCAAAAACAGCGTCTGGTCAGGGTGATTGAAAAGGGGTTACCGCGAGACGCCTGAAACATTCACAGCCTGTGAATAAAATTAAAAACACTTGTGATTCAAAGCGCCCAAATTCGTCAAGCGATCTCTATAGCATTTTTGAATTGAATTTTTAACAAATTATTCAATGAGTTATAGAAATACTCTTCACCGTGCGAATATTTTTGGCTTTGCAGAATAACGACGAGGTTGTGGATAAGTCTGTTCACAAGAGTGTGTCAGGAATGAAAAAAATCGTCCCCAATGCGCTATGGCACTGTGGATGATATCTAAAGAGGACGAAATTTGGAGCGGGAAACGAGACTCGAACTCGCGACCCCGACCTTGGCAAGGTCGTGCTCTACCAACTGAGCTATTCCCGCTTATCTTGCTTTCAGACCGTTGCTGCCTGAAACATGACTTCTGGATGGTGCTGCCTTTCGGCTTTCAAATTTGGAGCGGGAAACGAGACTCGAACTCGCGACCCCGACCTTGGCAAGGTCGTGCTCTACCAACTGAGCTATTCCCGCTTAATT
>DATEKR010000294.1:0-9467 GCA_035277345.1 Enterobacteriaceae bacterium | reverse complement strand
AACACTACTGCCCTGGCTTGCGGCGATCGCCTGGCGACTCCGGCTATGGCAGGCTTGCCCCGCCGTTTGCCTGGCGCTGCCCGTGCTGCTGACGTTTCCGCTGTGGCAAAAAAGCCGGGACGATAGCTGGTCGGTACATATGCTGGACGTGGGGCACGGTCTGGCGCTGGCGATTGTGCGACACGGACGCGCTATTCTCTACGATACCGGTCCGGCGTGGCCCGGTGGCGATGCGGGCCAGCAGGTCATCGATCCCTGGCTGCGCTGGCACAATATCAGGCTGGACGGCATGATCATTAGCCATAGCCACCTCGATCATCGCGGTGGCCTGCGCAGCTTACAGACAGCCTGGCCGAGCGCCTGGGTGCGTAGCCCACTGCGCCGGGAAGGGCACCAGCCCTGTCAGCGCGGCGACCGCTGGCAGTGGCAGGGCCTGACCTTTAGCGTTCACTGGCCGCTGCCCGGCAACAGGGATGAGGGCAATAACGGCTCCTGCGTGGTCAAGGTAGACGACGGGCGGCACAGCGTCCTGTTAACCGGTGATATTGAAGCCCCGGCAGAGGCAAAAATGCTGTCCCGCTACTGGACGCATCTGGCGGCTACACTCATTCAGGTTCCGCATCACGGTAGCCGGACATCCTCGACGGTGACACTGCTGCGGCGGGTAAAGGGCAGCCTGGCGCTGGCGTCAACGTCCCGTTTTAACGCCTGGCGACTGCCGTCGAAAAGCATTGTCGAACGCTACCGACAGCAGGGCTATCAGTGGCTGGATACGCAGCATGAGGGCCAGGTTACGGTGATTTTTTCTGCCGGAACCTGGCAAGTACACAGTTTGAGAAGGGATATTTTACCCCGTTGGTATCATCAGCGGTTTGGCGCGAGAGGGGATAACGGGTAGAATATGCGGCTATTTCAACAGATGCTGGTTTTCTGAATGCATAACGATAAAGATCTCTCCACGTGGCAAACGTTCCGCCGACTCTGGCCCACCATTGCGCCGTTTAAAGCCGGGCTTGCCGTGGCCGCAGTGGCGTTAGTGCTTAACGCAGCCAGCGACGCCTTTATGCTGTCGCTGCTCAAACCGTTACTGGATGAGGGTTTTGGTAAGGCAGATCGCTCCGTGCTGCTGTGGATGCCACTGGTGGTGATCGGGCTGATGATCGTGCGCGGTATTACCAGCTATATTTCCAGCTACTGCCTCTCCTGGGTTTCAGGCAAGGTGGTGATGACCATTCGCCGTCGGCTGTTTGGCCATATGATGGGAATGCCGGTCTCCTTTTTTGATAAGCAGTCTACAGGCACCCTGTTATCCCGAATCACCTATGATTCCGAGCAGGTGGCCTCATCCTCTTCCAGCGCGCTGATTACCGTCGTCCGTGAAGGCGCGTCGATTATTGCGCTGTTTGCGATGATGTTTTACTACAGCTGGCAGCTGTCGCTGATTTTGATCGTGCTTGCACCGATTGTTTCCATCGCGATCCGCGTGGTGTCTAAGCGCTTCCGTTCCATCAGTAAGAACATGCAGAACACCATGGGGCAGGTGACCACCAGCGCAGAACAGATGCTGAAGGGCCACAAAGAGGTGCTGATTTTTGGCGGGCAGGACGTCGAAACCCAACGCTTCGATAAGGTCAGCAACAAAATGCGCCTGCAGGGCATGAAAATGGTCTCTGCTTCCTCTATTTCAGATCCCATTATTCAGCTGATTGCCTCCCTGGCGCTGGCGTTTGTTCTCTATGCCGCCAGCTTCCCAAGCGTGATGGCAACCCTGAGCGCGGGCACCATTACCGTGGTCTTCTCGTCGATGATCGCCCTGATGCGTCCGCTGAAATCACTGACCAACGTCAACGCCCAGTTCCAGCGTGGGATGGCAGCCTGCCAGACGCTGTTCGCCATTCTTGATAGCGAGCAGGAAAAAGACGATGGCACGCGCGTGGTTGAGCGTGCTCGCGGCGATATCGAATTCCGCAATGTCACCTTCACCTATCCGGGCCGCGAAACGCCAGCCTTGCGCGATATTAACCTGACGATCCCGGCAGGGAAAACCGTGGCGCTGGTGGGGCGTTCCGGTTCAGGTAAATCCACGCTCGCCAGCCTGCTGACCCGTTTTTATGATGTTGATGAAGGCGAAGTCCTGATGGATGGTCACGATCTGCGCGAGTACAAACTGTCGTCGCTGCGTAATCAGGTGGCGCTGGTATCTCAGAACGTGCACCTCTTCAATGACACCGTGGCGAATAACATTGCCTATGCGCGTACCGAAGAGTTCAGCCGCGAGCAGATCGAAAATGCGGCGCGAATGGCCTACGCCATGGACTTTATCAATAAGATGGACAACGGCCTGGACACCATTATTGGTGAAAACGGCGTGCTGCTTTCCGGCGGCCAGCGTCAGCGTATTGCTATTGCCCGTGCGCTGCTGCGCGACAGCCCGATCCTGATTCTGGACGAGGCGACCTCTGCGCTGGATACCGAGTCCGAGCGCGCTATCCAGTCTGCGCTCGACGAGCTGCAGAAAAACCGTACTTCACTGGTGATTGCTCACCGTCTGTCGACCATTGAAAAGGCCGATGAGATTGTGGTGGTGGAAGATGGCCGTATCGTCGAGCGTGGCAACCATGCCGAGCTGGTTGAAATGCGTGGCGTCTATGCCCAGCTGCATAAGATGCAATTCGGCGCATGATTGCCCGTATCTGGTCCGGTGAATCGCGGCTGTGGCTCCTGCTGCTGCCGCTATCCTGGCTATACGGCCTGGTCAGCGGGCTAATTCGCCTTAGCTATCGACTGGGGCTGCAGAAAGCCTGGCGCGCACCGGTGCCGGTGGTCGTGGTGGGAAACCTGACGGCGGGCGGCAACGGCAAAACGCCGGTGGTTATCTGGCTGGTTGAGCAGCTACAGCGTCGTGGCTTGAGGGTTGGCGTAGTATCACGCGGCTATGGCGGGCGTGCGGCGCACTATCCGCTGCTGCTGGATGCCTCGACCACCACGGCCGAAGCGGGCGATGAGCCGGTATTGATTTATCAGCGTACCGGCGCGCCGGTTGCCGTATCGCCGGTTCGCAGCGATGCGGTAAAAGCGCTGCTGGCGCAGCATGCGCTACAGTTGATCATCACCGATGATGGACTCCAGCACTATCGTCTGGCCCGCGATAAAGAAATTGTCGTGGTCGACGGCGTGCGGCGCTTTGGCAACGGCTGGTGGCTCCCTGCCGGGCCGATGCGTGAACGCGCGTCTCGCCTGAAAAGCGTTGATGCGGTGATTACGAACGGTGGCGTTCCGCGCAGCGGTGAAATCGGTATGCACCTGCTGCCTGCTCAGGCGGTGAATCTTCGCAGCGGCGAACGCCGTGACGTTGTGCAGCTGAAAAACCTGGTCGCGATGGCTGGTATCGGGCATCCGCCACGCTTTTTCGCGACGCTTGAAAGCTGCGGCGCAGTGCTGCAAAAAACCGTGGCCCTGGCGGATCACCAGGCCCTGAGCCATGCTCAGGTAGCCGCGCTGGTCAACGGCAGTGAAACGCTGATTATGACCGAGAAAGACGCGGTGAAGTGCCGCGCCTTTGCGGAAGATAACTGGTGGTATCTGCCGGTCGATGCCCGGCTTGACGAGCCTGCCGCCGACGCGTTATTACAGGAACTTATCACCCTGGCGCAGCGGTAGTTCTCTTTGCGGGCGCCATGATTAGCTGACAGGAATCCCGATGCCCGTAACGTCACTCTCTCTGACCGCCGCCCGCCATTTACACCTTGCCGCACAGGGGCTGCTTAAAAAGCCCCGTCGCCGCGCCCGTCCCGCCGATCTGCTCGACAGTATCCGGCAAATGTCGCTTCTGCAGATAGACACCATCAATATTGTTGCCCGCAGCCCTTATCTGGTGCTGTTCAGCCGTCTTGGGACGCTGCAAAACCAGTGGCTGGATGAGGCGCTAAAAAATGGCTCCCTGATGGAGTACTGGGCGCATGAGGCCTGTTTCCTGCCGCGCAGCGACTTTGGGCTGATGCGCCATCGCATGCTCTCGGCGGAGAATATGGGCTGGAAGTATCGTCGTAGCTGGATGGAAGAGCACGCCGATGAGATTGCCCAACTGCTGGCACATATCGAAGAGAGCGGTCCGGTCCGCTCGGCGGATTTCACCCACCCTCGCAAAAGCGCCACCGGCTGGTGGGACTGGAAACCGCATAAACGGCATCTGGAAGGGCTGTTTACCGCAGGTGAGGTGATGGTGGTTGAGCGGCGTAATTTTCAGCGCGTTTACGATTTAACCCGACGGGCGATGCCCGACTGGGATGACGAACGGGATTTCATCCCGAAGCCCGAGGCCGAAGCCCGTATGCTGCTGAACAGCGCCCGCAGCCTCGGTATTTTCCGTCCCCAGTGGCTGGCGGACTACTATCGGCTGCGCCAGCCCTCGCTGCCTGCGCTACTTGCCGAGTGGCAGGCGCAGGGGGAGATCCTGCCGGTGGAGGTGGAAAAACTGGGGCCGATGTGGCTGCACCGGGACCTGCTTCCGCAGCTGGCGCTGGCACAGGCCGGTAAGCTTACCGCCACCCACAGCACGGTACTGTCGCCGTTTGATCCGGTTGTCTGGGATCGAAAACGTGCGGAGCAGCTGTTTAATTTCAGCTATCGCCTGGAGTGCTATACCCCGGCAGCAAAACGGCAGTACGGCTATTTTGTTTTGCCGCTGCTTCATCAGGGCAGGCTGGTCGGTCGGATGGACAGCAAGATGCATCGCAAAACGGGCGAGCTGGAGATCATGGCGCTCTATCTGGAGCCGGAGACAAGCCTCAGTGCATCGCTGGAGCAGGGGCTGAAGCGGGCAATTGATGATTTTGCCGTCTGGCAGGGGGCAAGCGTGGTGCGCCTGGGACATCTGCCCGCTGGATTATTCGCCGGACGCACCGGCGGCTGGGAAATTGACGCCGTCTGAGCTGCCAGTGTGGTATGCTTTCGGCAAATTTTGCGCGTTATCTGGAGGAACAATGGATCATCGTCTGCTTGAAATTATCGCCTGTCCCGTATGTAACGGGAAACTGAATTACATCCAGGATAAACAGGAACTTATCTGCAAAATCGACAATCTGGCCTTTCCGGTGCGTGACGGTATTCCCGTCCTGCTGGAAAATGAAGCCCGCCTGCTGGCAGCGGAAGAGAGCAGACCATGAGTTTCGTTGTCATTATTCCGGCGCGCTACGCCTCCACCCGTCTGCCGGGAAAACCGCTGCAGGATATTAACGGCAAACCGATGATCGTCCACGTTCTGGAGCGCGCCCGCGAATCCGGCGCGTCGCGGATTATTGTGGCAACCGACCATGATGAAGTCGCGCGAGCGGTCGAAGCGGCGGGCGGCGAAGTTTGCATGACCCGTGCCGACCACCAGTCCGGTACCGAGCGTCTGGCGGAAGTGATCGAGAAGTGCGGCTTTAGCGATGACACCGCTATCGTTAACGTCCAGGGCGATGAGCCGATGATCCCGCCGGTGATCATTCGTCAGGTGGCGGAAAACCTGACCAACAGCCAGGCCGGTATGGCAACTCTCGCCGTGCCGATCCACAGCGCCGAAGAGGCGTTCAACCCGAATGCGGTGAAGGTGGTGATGGACGCGCAGGGCTATGCGCTCTATTTCTCCCGCGCCACCATTCCCTGGGACCGGGACCGTTTTGCCCAGTCCCGCGAGGCGATCGGCGACACGCTGCTCCGTCATATTGGCATCTATGGCTATCGCGCCGGGTTTATTCGTCGCTATGTCAGCTGGCCGGCAAGTCCGCTGGAGCAGATCGAAATGCTGGAGCAGCTGCGCGTGCTCTGGAACGGTGAAAAAATCCACGTGGCGGTGGCACAGCAGGTGCCGGGCACCGGTGTGGATACCCCGGAAGATCTCGCCCGCGTTCGTCTGGAAATGCGTTAATTCCTCTTCCCCTCCGCCCGGAGGGGATCTCTCCCCCTGTTTTCCCCACTTTAATCATGGAAATTTGATCTGGCACGGGTGACATCCGCCCTGCGGATGGTCATTATAAAAGCAGTCGTTTGATAAGGGCGGGTGCTATGGAACAACTGCGTCTTGAACTGAGCCATCTGTTAGGTGAGAAACTAAGCCGTGTCGAGTGCGTTCATGAGAAAAGTGATACCGCGCTCTGGTCGCTGTATGACAGTCAGGGAAATCCGCTGCCGCTGCTGGCGCACAGCTTTTCAACGCCGGGAATTGCACGCCAGCTGGCGTGGAAGATTTCCCAGCTGGCGCGCTGCGGGACGGTGAGGATGCCGGTGGTCTATGGCCTGATGACCCATGAAGAACATCCCGGGCCGGATGTACTACTGATCGAGCGCCTGCGCGGTGTGTCGGTTGAAGCCCCGACCCGGACGCCTCAGCGCTGGGAGCAGCTAAAGGACCAGATCGTTGAAGGGCTGCTGGGATGGCACCGGCAGGACAGCGGCGGCTGCGTCGGTATGGTTGACTGCACCCAGGAAAATATCTGGCCCAGCTGGTATCGCCAGCGGGTGGAGGTGCTCTGGACCACCCTCGGTCTGTACAGCAATACCGGCCTGACCATGCAGGATAAACGTATTCTCTTCCGCACCCGTGAATGCCTGCCCGGCCTGTTTGAGGGGTTTAACGATAACTGCGTTCTGGTGCACGGCAATTTCACCCTGCGCAGCATGCTTAAGGACGCCCGCAGCGATCAGCTGCTGGCAATGGTGGGGCCGGGAAATATGCTGTGGGCACCACGGGAATATGAGCTGTTCCGGCTGGCCGACGGGGGACAGGCCGAAGGGTTACTCTGGCACTATCTCCAGCGTGCGCCGGTGGCCGAAGCCTTTATCTGGCGACGCTGGCTGTATCTACTGTGGGATGAAGTCGCCCGGCTGACCAGCACCGGGCGTTTCGATCGTGGCCGCTTTGATCTGGCGGCAAAATCACTCCTGCCCTGGCTCGCCTGAGGCGCCCTTCAGCCACTGCCAGATGCGTCCCATTGTTTCATAGCTCACCCGGTCGCTGTGCATGAGCCAGGCCGGGGAGGGGATGATGCGCTCCCAGGTGTTCAGCGGCGAGTCAATCGCCAGTTGATTGGCCGGGGCCGGCAGCGGATTCAGCCCGGCGTGATGGAAAAAGTTCATCGCCCGCGGCAGGTGCGAAGCGGAGGTGACCAGCAGGAAAGGTACATCGCCGATCGCCTGTTTTACCGACGCCGCTTCTTCTTCCGTATCCTTTGCCGTATCCAGCACTAAAATCGCGCTGCGCGGTACGCCAAGGCTTTCCGCCACGCGGGCACCGGTTTCCGCCGTGCTGACCGGGTTACCGCCCGCTGCGGCACCGGTGAAAATCAGTTTTGCATCGGGATTTTCCCGCCACAGCCTGACGCCTTCCGTCAGCCGTGGCAGGCTATTATTGATCAGGTTTGAACTGGGCGCCCATTCCGGGTTCCAGGTATAGCCGCCGCCCAGAATCACAATCCAGGCCACTTTCTGCTCACCGTGCCACGTAGGATAGCGGTCTTCAATCGGTTTCAACAGCCCGTCGGCCACCGGCTGCAGGCTGAGCAGCAGCAGAACCAGCCAACTGACGCTGATCAGCCCTTTCCCGCTCTTCTGCCAGCGGGTAAACCACACCAGCGCGATCCCAAGTCCCATCAGTAAAAGCAGCAGAGGAAGCGGTAACAGCAGGCCGCCAATATATTTTTTAAGGGTAAAAAGCATCGGTGTCGGTTCCTTTTTAACCATACAGCAACAGATTTTCCGCGATATTACACCAGATAGCTCCATTCTCGGCGCGGCTGTGACAAAATAGGTCCTTTGCCAGTATTGCGGAGAGGATCATGCAGGATCGCAATTTCGACGACATCGCGGAAAAGTTCGCTCGCAATATCTATGGCACCACCAAAGGCCAGCTGCGGCAGGCCATCCTCTGGCAGGATCTGGATGCGCTGCTAGGAACCCTTGGATCACAGCCGCTGCGCGTGCTCGACGCCGGTGGCGGAGAAGGGCAGACCGCCATCAAAATGGCCCAGCTTGGCCATCACGTAACTCTCTGCGACCACTCCGGTGAAATGGTGAGCCGGGCGAAGCTGGCAGCCGATGAGAAAGGTGTGAGCGGTAACATGCATTTTGTACAATGCACTGTTCAGGATGTGACGGAACATTTGGAAACCCCGGTTGATCTGATATTGTTTCACGCTGTGCTGGAATGGGTGGCAGATCCACAGCCGGTATTACAAACATTGTGGTCAGCCCTAAAGCCTGGCGGTGCGCTGTCGTTAATGTTTTACAATGCGAATGGTTTAGTGATGCGCAATATGGTGGTCGGAAACTTCGATTACGTTGCGCTGGGGATGCAAAAGCGTAAAAAACGCACGCTCTCGCCCGACTATCCGCGCGATCCACAGCAGGTTTATGGCTGGCTGGAACAGATGGGCTGGCAGATCGTCGGCAAGACCGGTGTGCGGGTGTTCCATGATTATCTGCGCGACAAGCAGAAACCGCGTGAATCTTTTGCGCAACTCATGGAGCTCGAAACCCGCTACTGTCGCCAGGAACCTTTTATGAGTCTTGGCCGCTATATTCACGTCACCGCGCTTAAGCCGCAGGTTGATACAAGGACAAACGATGAGTGAATTTTCCCAGACAGTCCCGGAACTGGTTGGCTGGGCCAGGAAAAATGATTTTTCGCTGTCGCTGCCGGTCGACAGGCTCTCTTTCTTGCTGGCCGTCGCCACGCTGAACAGTGAGCGTATGGATGGCGAAATGAGCGAAGGTGAGCTGGTGGATGCGTTCCGCCACGTGAGTGATGCGTTTGAGCAAACCAGTGAAACCATCAGCGTGCGCGCCAACAACGCGATCAACGACATGGTACGTCAACGTCTGCTGAACCGCTTTACCAGCGAACTCACCGAAGGCAACGCCATTTATCGCCTGACACCGCTGGCGATCGGGATCACCGATTACTATATCCGCCAGCGTGAATTCTCTACCCTGCGTCTTTCTATGCAGCTGTCTATCGTGGCCGATGAATTAAAACGCGCTGCCGATGCGGCGGACGAAGGCGGGGATGAATTCCACTGGCACCGTAACGTCTACGCGCCGCTGAAGTATTCCGTGGCCGAAATCTTTGACAGTATCGACCTGACCCAGCGTCTGATGGATGAGCAGCAGCAGCAGGTGAAAGACGATATCGCTCAGCTGCTGAATAAAGACTGGCGGGCGGCGATCTCCAGCTGTGAACTGCTGCTGTCGGAAACCTCCGGCACCCTGCGTGAATTGCAGGATACGCTGGAGGCGGCGGGCGATAAGCTGCAGGCTAACCTGCTGCGTATTCAGGACGCCACCCTGGCGCAGGAAGCCCTGCATTTTGTCGATCGCCTGGTGTTCGATCTGCAAAGCAAACTGGACCGCATTATTAGCTGGGGCCAGCAGTCTATCGATCTGTGGATCGGCTATGACCGTCACGTACATAAATTTATCCGTACCGCCAT
>DATEKR010000293.1:0-98829 GCA_035277345.1 Enterobacteriaceae bacterium | reverse complement strand
AGAATTAAAACTGTTCATTCATAAATGAATTTACTGTTGTTCACTCTGAGACTTGGTATTCATTTTTCGTCTTGCGACGTTAAGAATCCGTATCTTCGAGTGCCCACACAGATTGTCTGATAAATTGTTAAAGAGCAGTGCCGCTACGCATTTTTTGCTGCGGCGCGGGGTGTGCATATTACGCTTTCCCGCTGTGAAGTCAACCGTTTATTTTCGATTACCTTCAACTGACAGGCCGGTGTTTACGCCGTTGTTCCGTGTCAGTGGAGGCGCATTATAGGGAGTTCTCGGACGTTGACAACCCCTCTTTGCAAAAAAGTTTTCAACCGTCTCTTTTTTGTTCGGAAGGCGGTGAAACTGCCAGTTTTTCGAGCATTCCGAAGCCATAACGCGATAAAACTGGCGCTAATTGAGCAGCCTGAGCCGTCAGTTCCATGCAAAAAGCGATATTACCGTCGGAAGATTTCGCATCCGGAGCTTCATGTTCAAGCAGCCAGGCCGTTCGACGCGCAATCGCAGCGCCAGAATCCACCAGCCGGGTGCCTTCCGGCAGTACCTGCAATAACTCTTCCTGTAATAGAGGGAAGTGGGTACAGCCCAGTACCACGGTATCCGGCGGCTCCTGCATACGCAGCCAGGGTCGCAGGATCCGGCGCAGTTCATCGAGCGGTACCGCCTCACCGTGGAGCTTCGCCTCGGCCAGCTCCACCAGCTCTGCCGATCCCAGCATCTCAATACGACACTCGTTGGCAAAACGCTGAATCAGCTCGTGGGTATAAGGACGCTTAACCGTACCCCGCGTCGCCAGCAGACCAACAATGCCGTTAGCAGTTAAGCGGGCAGCCGGTTTAATTGCCGGGACGACACCAACAACCGGGAAGGGAAAGTTATCTCGCAGCGCGGGAAGGGAAACAGTACTGGCGGTGTTACAGGCGATGACCGCCAGCGCCAGCGGGTAGCGCTGCTGTACGGCCGTTACGATCTCAAGGACACGTTCGACAATAAAAGCCTCGCTTTTCTCTCCGTAAGGAAAAGCGACGTTGTCGAAGGCGTAGATATAATGCAGATCCGGCAGCAGCTGCCGGATCTCGTCATAGACTGAAAGCCCACCGACGCCGGAATCAAACACCAGGACGGTGGGACGTGCTTCAGAAGGTGTAGCTGCCAGACAAGGTGTATTCCCGTCCTGCAGTTTGGTAGCCATAAACTGTCTCGTATTCTTTATCGAACAGGTTGGCTATTTTACCACGAACTGTCAGCTGGGAGGTCACTGGATATGACGCAGAGAAATCCACAAGGCTATAGCCCGGCATACGACGCTGGGTCGAGGCAAACTGATTGCTGTTGTTGTTATAGCTGCGGCTGAAGTACTGGTACGCCATATTCATATCGAAGCCCATAAGATCCCAGTCCAGCTGGTACTTAAATTGCTTCTTCGAGCGGTGGGCAAGCACTTCGTTGTCCTGGTCCCGGCGAGGGTCCAGGTATCCCAGCATCACTTCATGCTTCAGCGGGCCGGTGTCGAAACTACCTGTCCACTCAATACCCTTAATGGTTGCCGACTGTACATTGTAGTACTGCCCTTCATAGGTAATATCGTCACTGTAATAATCGATCAGATTTTTAATTTTGTTACGGTAAGCAGACAGACGCCAGTCGAGCGGTCCTGTTTTTCCCTCAAGCCCGATTTCCCACTGACGTGAAGTTTCCGGCGCGAGATCGGCGTTGGCAATGATACTCATACGCTTTTGACCGTACATCTGACCCAGAGTCGGTGCAAGGAAGCCCGTGCCGTAGGACACCGTGACACGATAATCCGGCACAAACTCCCAGCCAGCGGCCGTTTGCCAGGTGCCATTCCAGCCAAACTGCTCGTTATCGTCACCGCGTGCGGAGGCTTCCAGCGTTACCGTATCAATTTGCTGCTGACCCGTCAGGTAATAACCCGTGTTATCCCGCTGATAACGATCGCCTGCAAAAGAATCAACCGTGGTCAGTTTCAGCTGTTGCCAGTCGATACCCCCGCTCAGGGTGCCATTCCCGAGCGCGATAGTATTACCCCACTGCAGATTTCGCTGTGTCATATCATCCAGCGATGTGCCGGTATTGTAGAGGCCCAGCGGACCGGCATAGTTATAGTCTTTATAACGCTGATAGCTGCCGGAAAGTTCGGAAGAGTAAATGCCGTCGCTGAAGTTCAGACCGGTTTCGTAGGTATGGTTATAGACCTGGCGTTCATCCCCACCGTTGGTGTATCCCGCATCGTAGCCGGTTTTATTGCTATAGCCGTAACCACGAGCAAACCCGGAGAAATTGTCATTAAAGTGGTGATTAATACCGGCCCACAGCGTCTTGCTACGGAACCCGTCGCGATCGCTGTCAACGCTGTAGTTTGAAGACGGCTTAACGTTAAAGCCTTTGGTATCCTGGAACGCTCCCGCAAGCGTGAGTAGCGTGTTATCCCCAATCTGCTGACGCACGCTACCTTCATATTGCTGGAAATGGTTAGATCCCATCCCAACCTGCACCGCGCCGCCCGGCGTGGCATTTTGCGTGATCACGTTAATAACGCCACCGATGGCATCCGCACCGTATACGGCAGAGCGCGGACCACGAATAAGCTCAACGCGTTGAATCAGCGCAACCGGAATCTGCCCAAAATCAGAAATCCCGGTGATCCCGGATTTCGCCAGCGGGATGCCATCAATCAGCACCAGAGTATGACGCGCTTCGGCACCACGAATATAGATGTAGCTGGACTGTCCGATTCCGCCATTCTGTGCGACATCCACACCGGGCAGACGACGGACAATATCAATCAGCGACTTTGACTGCCATCTGTCGATATCCTCACGGGTAACGACAGAGGTCGACGCCAGCACCGTATTCACAGGTTGTTGAAAACGATTTGCTGTCACCACCAGGGTATCCGGGCTACTGTCCTGCGCCCAGCCGGAAAATGCCGTGACGGAGAGAACCGTCAGCAGCGAGGTTTTTTTAATCATTGTTAAAGCATCCAATAAAATGGAGGATGCCGCAGGTTTCATCGATAGCACGCGATGATGAAGAACCAAATGCGACGTAATCCGGCAGGTATTCGGGCTCGGAGGCGTTTTACGGATGATGACTTCCCACTTTAATCAGCAGTGTCTGCACAATGCACTCATCCCACCTTTCCTTACCGCTGCGCGTCAGCTCCAGATTTGCACTGGATTCCCTGTTAACTCATAAGACCGGAACCCGGATGCTACAATCAGTTACGTATAGATGTCCAGACTGCTAATTAAGGATTGGGCTCAGATCTAAGGCTGGACATCCACCGGGCAATCCCTACAATCCCCGCGTACTTTTATTATTCAGGATGCATCATGACCCCAGAACACCTTCCGACAGAGCAGTACGACGCGCAGCTCGCCGAAAAAGTCGTACGTTTGCAAAGTATGATGGCGCCGTTTACCGCGCAGGTACCGGAGGTGTTCCGCTCACCGGTCAGCCACTATCGTATGCGCGCTGAGTTCCGCATCTGGCACGATGGCGATGATATGTATCACATCATCTTCGACCAGCAGAGCAAAAAACCGGTTCGGGTTGATAGCTTCCCGGCGGCCAGCGAGCTGATCAATCAGTTAATGACGGCGATGCTCGACGGCGTCCGCAATACCCGCATCCTGCGCCACAAACTGTTCCAGATCGATTACCTCACCACGATGAGCAACCAGGCCGTGGTGTCGATGATCTATCACAAGGCGCTGGACGACGAATGGACCCGGGAAGCCACCGCCCTGCGCGACGCGCTGCGGGCGCAGAATATCAATGTGCATATCATTGGCCGCGCGTCCAAAACTAAAATCGTCCTCGGTCAGGACTTTGTTGACGAGCGTCTGCCGGTGGCGGGCAAAGAGATGATTTATCGCCAGGTCGAGAACAGCTTTACCCAGCCAAATGCGGCGATCAATATTCAGATGCTGGAGTGGGCGCTGGAAAGCACCAAAGACGCCAGCGGCGATCTGCTGGAGCTGTACTGCGGTAACGGCAACTTCTCCCTGGCGCTGGCGCGTAACTTTAACCGGGTGCTGGCCACGGAAATCGCCAAACCGTCCGTCGCCTCTGCCCAGTACAATATTGCGGCCAACCATATCGATAATGTGCAAATCATTCGAATGGCCGCAGAAGAGTTTACTCAGGCGATGAACGGCGTGCGGGAATTTAACCGCCTGCAGGGGATCGATCTGAAAAGTTATCAGTGCGAAACGATTTTCGTCGACCCGCCGCGCAGCGGGCTGGATAGCGAAACCGAGAAGATGGTGCAGGCGTACCCGCGCATTCTGTACATTTCCTGCAACCCGGAAACCCTGTGCCAGAACCTGCAAACCTTAAGCGAGACCCATGACGTTACGCGGCTGGCCCTGTTCGATCAGTTCCCCTACACGCACCATATGGAGTGCGGCGTGCTCCTGACGCGTAAGTAAGATGATACCCGGGCGGTTCACCGCCCGGACATTACTCTACGACCCGGCGATTACGGATGCGGAAACCAATCCAGAAGACCAGCGCCACGGACAGCACCGCAGGCAGGAAGTTAGAGCCGATATCCGGATATTCTGCGCGCACCACCGTGCTGTACAGCAACACCCCGAGAATAAAACAGGCAGCGGCCAGACCCGGCAACCCGACGGGCATGGTGCGGTTCTGGTAGCGCTGATGCAGGCAATAGACCGTCAGCACCAGCGAGATCATCGGGAAGAGAGAAAACGGTACTATTGAACTAAACACCGCGGCAAAGGTGCCGTTGATGGAAAGGCCGGCAATCAGCGCCAGCAGCAGCGTACCTTTGTCCTGAACACTCTGTTTCATTATATCCCCTTCAGATTATTCGACGGATTGCGGACTCTTTTCCTGTTCGCGGCGATACCAGTAGTATGCGCCTTTGGCGATCATCCGCAGCTGTAACACCAGGCGCTCTTCAAGCTGACGCCGCTGTTCAATACCCACATCCAGCGCTTCCGCACCGGCGCTAAAAACAATCGTAACCATTGCTTCCGCCTGGGCTTCAGTAAAGGCGCGAGACATATGGTTTTCGAGTTCAAGATAGTCGGCAAGTTCCGCGATAAAGTGCTGGATTTCGCGGGCGACGGCGGCACGAAACGCCGACGAGGTGCCGGAACGCTCACGCAGCAGCAAACGAAATGCGTTGGGGTTATTGCCGATAAACTCCATAAAGGTGGAGACAGATGTGCGGATCACGCTGCCGCCTTTGGCAATACGCTGGCGCGCCTGGCGCATGAGCTGGCGCAGCATCAGGCCGCTTTCGTCGACCATCGTCAGACCCAGCTCGTCCACATCGCGGAAATGACGATAAAACGATGTCGGTGCAATCCCTGCTTCACGCGCAACCTCACGCAGGCTCAGGCTGGCAAAACTCCGCTCCGCGCTTAACTGGCTAAATGCCGCTTCCACCAGCGAACGCCGGGTTTTTTCTTTCTGTTGCGCTCTAACGCCCATCACAATATTTGAATCCTTCCAAAAGCCCAGCAGGCACTATACCAGAGAATAAAATTAATCCGTTCATGCTGGATTGTGAATGATTGTTTACGAGATATTCCCGTGGTCTCACAACAAAAAAGCACAGTGATAATTGGGTTATCCCGGCGATGATGTTACTATTCTGTTGCTTTTATGTATAAGAACAGGTAATCCATACCATGCCACATTCTTACGATTACGATGCAATAGTTATAGGCTCAGGCCCGGGCGGCGAAGGCGCGGCCATGGGGCTGGTTAAGCAAGGCGCGCGGGTCGCGGTGGTCGAGCGATACAGCAGCGTCGGTGGCGGCTGTACCCACTGGGGTACCATCCCGTCAAAAGCCCTCCGCCACGCCGTCAGCCGCATTATCGAATTTAATCAAAACCCACTCTACAGCGACCACTCCCGACTTCTGCGCTCCTCCTTTGCCGATATCCTTAATCATGCCGATAACGTGATTACCCAGCAAACGCATATGCGGCAGGGTTTTTATGAGCGCAACCACTGCGAAATTTTACAGGGCGATGCCCGTTTCGTGGATGAACATACGCTGGCGCTGACGTGTCCTGACGGCTCCGTCGAAACCCTGACGGCAGAGAAGTTTGTAATTGCCTGCGGCTCACGCCCCTATCACCCGGCCGACGTCGATTTTTCACATCCGCGCCTCTACGACAGCGATTCGATCCTCAGCCTGCACCACGAACCACGCCACGTCATTATTTATGGCGCCGGGGTGATCGGCTGCGAATACGCCTCGATTTTCCGCGGGATGAACGTCAAGGTGGATCTGATTAACACCCGCGACCGCCTGCTGGCATTTCTCGATCAGGAGATGTCCGACTCGCTCTCTTATCACTTCTGGAATAGCGGCGTCGTTATTCGCCATAACGAAGAGTATGAGCGTATTGAAGGCACCGATGACGGGGTGATTATGCACCTGCGTTCCGGCAAGAAGGTCAAGGCAGACTGCCTGCTCTACGCCAACGGCCGTACCGGCAACACCGACAGCCTGGCGCTGGAAAACATTGGTCTGAAGGCGGATGGTCGCGGCCTGCTGAAGGTCAACAGCATGTATCAGACCGCGCTGCCGCACGTCTATGCGGTGGGTGACGTTATTGGCTACCCGAGCCTGGCCTCAGCCGCCTACGATCAGGGACGTATTTCTGCCCAGGCGATGATGACAGGCGAAGCGACGGCGCATCTGGTGGAGGATATCCCGACCGGTATCTACACCATTCCGGAGATCAGCTCCGTCGGGAAAACCGAGCAGGAACTGACATCGATGAAAGTGCCTTATGAAGTGGGACGTGCGCAGTTTAAACACCTGGCGCGGGCGCAAATCGTCGGAATGAACGTGGGAACGCTGAAGATCCTGTTCCACCGGGAAACAAAAGAGATTCTGGGGATCCACTGCTTTGGCGAACGCGCCGCCGAGATTATTCATATCGGCCAGGCGATTATGGAGCAGAAAGGTGGTGGTAACACCATCGAATACTTTGTTAACACCACCTTTAATTACCCGACCATGGCGGAAGCCTATCGGGTGGCCGCGCTGAACGGCTTAAACCGCCTGTTTTAACCCGCTGTCGAAGTGGGTGCTCATCATCCCGCGCACCGACTCTGCCAGCTGCTCATAGCGGCTGCGCAGGGGCGATCCCGGACGATAAACCAGACCGACGGTACGACGCGGCTCAGGCTTGATGCACGGCAGATAGACCACCCCATCACGCTTACGCTCCTTCGGTACCGCCAGTGCCGGCAGCAGCGTGATACCGCTGCCTGCCGCGACCATATTACGCAGCGTTTCCAGACTGGTCGCCCGGAAGTGGGTGTCTTCATCTGCACCCGCTTCAAAGCAGAAGCCCATCGCCTGATCGCGCAGGCAGTGGCCATCTTCCAGCATCAGCAGTTTCTCGCCCGCCAGATCGGAGAGCGGTACGCGATCCCGGTTTGCCCACGGGTGATCCTCATAGATCGCCAGCAGCATCGGCTCGTCAAAGAGAGGTACTTCGATAAAGGACTCGCTCTCTTTGACCAGCGCCAGGATGGCACAGTCCAGCTTGCCGCTATCAAGCTGCGCAAGCAGCTGATGCGTCTGGGCTTCATGCAGGTACATTTCCAGCTTCGGAAACGCCTGGTGCAGCATCGGAATAATATGGGGTAGTAAGTAGGGTCCGACTGTCGGGATTAGGCCGATATGCAATGGACCGGACATGGTCTCTCCTTGCTGGCTCGCCATTTCCTTGAGCACTTTGACCTCACGCAGTACCGTACGTGCCTGATCCACCAGCAGTAAACCTGCCTGAGTGAACAGCACTTTGCGGCTGGTGCGTTCCAGCAGCATTACGCCAAGCTCATCTTCCAGTTTGCGAATTTGCCCACTGAGCGTCGGCTGGCTGACGTGACACGAGTCCGCCGCACGACGAAAATGGCGATGCTCGGCTAACGCGACCAGGTATTCAAGATCACGAATATTCATTATTCATCCTCCGTCACCACGATAGTTCGTGGCGATAGATAGCATAGCAACGAACGATTATCCCTATCAAGCTTTCTGCTTAATAATACGTATCAAGACGAGGCGGCCCTCATTTAACCCTGAAAGCTAACGCCTCGTCTGGAGAGTTTCTCTCGAACAACTAAAGCCAACGTGAACGTTTTGCGGACCCCCGTGTCCGCTTTTTTTTTATCTGAAAAAGCCCGACTTTCGCCAGGCTTTTCGTGCTTTCACATTAATACCGTATTGCAGCTTAAATCAGTCGCGCTTTGGTATCCGCAATCGCCTGCGCAACCTGCGTCGGCGATACGCCGCCTTTGGCCGCACGTTTATCCAGGCAGGACTGCAGGGAGAGGATCGGGTAAACATCGTCTCCAATCACCGCACTGAATTTTTGCAGATCGGCCAGCGCCAGCGCTTCCAGCGGTTTGCCCTGACGAATCGCCTCAACCACCGCTTCGCCCACGATATGGTGCGCTTCACGGAAAGGTACGCCTTTCGCCACCAGGTAATCAGCAAGCTCGGTGGCGTTAGCATAACCCTGCTGCGCGGCTTCCTGGCAGCGCGGACGCTTCACCTGAATACCGTCCAGCACCAGCGCGGCCATATGCAGACAGTCGAGCCAGGTATCGAGCGCGTCGAACAGCCCCTCTTTGTCTTCCTGCATATCTTTGTTATAGGCCAGCGGCAGACCTTTCAGGGTCATCATCATGCCGGTCAGCGCGCCCTGCACGCGTCCGCATTTACCCCGGATCAGCTCCAGCGCATCCGGGTTTTTCTTCTGCGGCATCAGCGAAGAGCCGGACGTTACGCGATCGGACAGCTCGACAAAACCGGCTTCGCCGGAGTTGAAGAAAATCAGGTCTTCGGCAAAACGGGAGAGGTGCACCATTCCGATGGAGGCGTCGGACAGCAGCTCGAGGACATGATCACGATCCGAGACGCTGTCGAGGCTGTTACGGGTCGCAGACGCAAAGCCCAGCCAGCCGGCCAGCTGCTCGCGGTCAATTTCATAGGCGGTCCCCGCCAGCGCGCCGCTGCCCAGCGGGCTGACGTCGAGGCGTTTCAGGGTATCCTGCAGTCGGCTCTCATCGCGGGCCAGCATTTCCACATAGGCCAGACACCAGTGCGCAAAGGTCACCGGCTGAGCGCGCTGAAGGTGGGTATAACCCGGCATCACCGCGTCCTGGTTGTTCGCTGCGGTTTCCACCAGCGCAGACTGCAGCTGACGGCTTGCTGCCAGCAGCTCAGCCACGGTATCTTTGCACCACAGTTTAAGGTCGGTAGCAACCTGGTCGTTACGGCTACGGCCGGTATGCAGTTTCTTACCCAACTGGCCGACTTTGTCGATCAGTTTGCCTTCTACCCAGCTATGGATATCTTCAGCATCGCTTTCGAGGATCTGCTGCGGGTTAGCCTGCACCTCTTCCAGCAGGATCTTCAGCGCCTCTTCCAGCTGCAGCTGCTCATCCGCCGTCAGCACACCAACCGTCACCAGCGCTTTGGACCAGGCTACAGAGCCGACGATATCCTGTTCGGCCAGACGGTAGTCAAAACGCAGCGAGTCGTTAAACTGTTTGAACCGCTGATCCGCTGCCTGTGTAAAACGCCCACCCCAAAGTGCCATAACCGTGCTTCCTTAATTATCTGATATTTACTTCGCCGGGCGGCATCTGCCTTCCCGGCCTTATAGAACAACTTACGCCAGAATACGCGTACCGATCGGCGTGCCGTTAAACAGCGCCGGTAACTGCTCGGCATGACGCCAGGAGGCGATATCCACCGGACGACCCAGGGTACGGGCCGCATCCAGCGCCGCATTCACTTTAACAATCATGCCGTCGGTAATAATGCCCTGCTCGATCAGCTGCTCTGCCTTCGCCGCCGTCATCTCGGCGATACGCTGCCCTTTACCGTCGAGAATACCGCTCACGTCGGAAAGCAGGATCAGATCCGCGCCCAGCGTGGCTGCAAGCGCGGTCGCCGCCTGGTCAGCGTTGACGTTCATTAACTGGCCGTCATCGGTCACCCCGATGGAGCTAATCACGGGCAGGAAACCACTCTCCAGCAGGGCGTTAATCAGTTTCGGTGAACCCGGTTTCGCCAGGCCCACGTGGCCCAGGTCTTCATCCAGCTGCGTCACCGACACGCTATCGCCGTCGCCGAGGAACAGCCCCACGCTGGCAATCTGGTTTTTCTTCGCCCACGCCAGCAGCGTTTTGTTGGCAGTCCCGGCCAGTGCGCCGGTGATGATGTCAATTTGATCGGCAGGCGTCACGCGCAGGCCATTTTTCTTTTTCACCGGCAGATTCAGCTGCTTCATCAGCTCATCCACCACGCAACCGCCGCCGTGGACGATCACCAGCGGACGCTGATGGGACTCGCGGTAGTTCACCAGCGCGGTAAACAGACGCTCCAGCGCCTCTTCGCTATCCAGCAGTACGCCACCAAGTTTGATAATTAATGGGTTCATCATCACACCTTAAATAAGAGCCTGGGTTTCAGCATAGCCGAAACGAATATTTGCACACTGCATCGCCTGAGCCGCCGCGCCTTTCAGCAGATTATCTTCGGCAGCCACCACGATTAAATGTTCGCCCTGCACCGCAAAACCGATATCGCAGAACGGTAGCCCAACCACATTTTTCAGCGCTGGCAGCGTTTTGTCATACAGACGCACCAGCGGTTTATCGCCGTACGCCTGCTGGAAGGTTTCTGCCACCTGCTCTTTGCTGACGCCCGGCGTCAGGCGGCAGGTAATGGTTTCCAGGATCCCACGCGGGAAACTGCCCAGATGCGGGGTGAAGATCACCTCTGCCCCCAGGTGGGTGGTGATTTCCGGATGGTGACGATGATTAAACACGCCGTAAGGCTGCAGGCTCACTTCACAGAAGCTATTCGAGACAGCCGCTTTACGTCCCGCGCCGCTGACGCCGCTGGTGGCGTTGATCACCGGCCACTGGTTTAGATCCAGCAGACCTGCTTCGATCAGCGGGCGCAGAGAGAGCTGCGCCGCCGTCGGATAGCAGCCCGGTACGGCGATCAGATTCGCTTCTTTCATCGCCTCGCCGTTCCACTCGGCCAGGCCGTACACCGCCTCGGCCAGCAGGTGCGGGTGCTGATGGGTGAAACCATAGTATTTTTCGTAGAAGGCGCCGTCGTTAACGCGGAAGGCCCCGGAGAGATCGAATACCACGCAGCCCGCATCAAGGAACTGCGGCGCCAGATCGTGGCTCACCTCGTGGGCGGTGGCGAGAAACACCACGTCCACACCGGCGCTGAATTCGCTGATATCGGACATCGGCTGCAGGGGCATATCCACAATCCCCTTCAGCTGCGGATGCAAATCGGAGATTAATTTTCCTGCATCATTGCTTTGCGCTGAGACCGTCAAAGCAGTTATGTTCATATGAGGATGGCGATTTACATAGGTCACAAGCTCTGCGCCGGCATAGCCGCTGGCGCCCACTATCAGCGTATTTAACATCGGGGCTGTTCACCTTCTTACGTCATGTTTGTCGGGGAGAGATAGACTTTAGCCTACGGATATCTTCCCTTACCGAGTTCAGCGCGACCAATAACCACTGTGATTATGGGTTTTATTCCGCTCAACGTTAATGTATTTTTATTCACAAATAATGCATGAATATTGATACTATCACGAGCCAGGGTATGTCAACAATGAAAAAGAATTTACCGCCATTTATCGAGATTTACCGCGCTCTGATCGGCACTCCGTCGATCAGTGCAACGGAAGAAGCACTGGATCAGAGCAATGCGTCTTTAATCAATCTGCTGGCAGGCTGGTTTAGCGATCTTGGCTTTGCGGTGGAGGTACAGCCCGTTCCGGGAACGCGCAATAAGTTCAACCTGCTTGCCAGTACCGGGCAGGGTGCCGGTGGCCTCCTGTTGGCCGGTCACACCGATACGGTTCCGTTTGACGATGGCCGCTGGACCCGCGATCCCTTTACCCTGACCGAACACGACAACAAGCTGTACGGCCTCGGCACCGCCGATATGAAAGGCTTCTTCGCCTTCATTCTTGATGCCCTGCGTGACGTGGACGTGACAACGCTGAAAAAGCCGCTCTATATTCTGGCCACCGCCGATGAAGAGACCAGCATGGCCGGGGCGCGCTATTTCTCAGAAACCACCGCTCTGCGCCCGGACTGTGCCATTATCGGCGAGCCGACATCGCTGCAGCCGGTCCGTGCTCATAAAGGCCACCTCTCCAACGCAATCCGCATCCTCGGCCAGTCCGGCCACTCCAGCGATCCGGCGCGCGGCGTCAACGCCATTGAGCTGATGCACGACGCCATCGGCCATATTCTGACCCTGCGCGACACGCTGAAAGAGCGCTATCACTATGAGGCCTTTACCGTGCCTTACCCGACGCTCAATCTCGGCCATATCAGCGGCGGCGACGCGGCCAATCGTATCTGCGCCTGCTGCGAGCTGCATATGGATATCCGTCCGCTGCCGGGAATGACCCTGAACGATCTGGACGGACTGCTTAACGATGCGCTGGCTCCGCTCAGCGAACGCTGGCCGGGCCGCGTGACCATCTCCGAATTGCACCCGCCGATCCCCGGCTACGAGTGCCCGCCGGACCATCAGTTGGTTGAAGTCGTGGAAAAGCTGCTCGGCGCACAGACTGAAGTGGTGAACTACTGCACCGAAGCGCCGTTTATTCAGACCCTCTGCCCGACGCTGGTACTGGGGCCTGGCTCTATCAATCAGGCCCACCAGCCGGATGAATACCTGGAAACGCGCTTTATTAAGCCGACGCGGGAATTAATTACCCAGGTTGTGCACCACTTCTGCTGGCATTAATCGCCTCTCTGGACCTTTTATGATCCTCATACAAGGTCCAAAAACCCCCGTTTTCATAAGCTATGCTTATCTGGCGCAAAGTGAATTAAATTTCGTAAATTGCCGACATTTTTTCGTTTGCTGAAGCGATTTCGCCACAATTGACGCACGGGGTTTTACGTGGCTTTATAAAGGACGGTGTCGATATCCGATGTCTCAGGTTCCGGGGCGTCAGGTATAACAAAATAAAATGAGATGGGGTGTCTGGGTTAACATGAACGAACAATATTCCGCATTGCGTAGTAATGTCAGTATGCTCGGCAAAGTGCTGGGAGAGACCATCAAAGACGCGCTGGGAGAGAACATCCTCGACCGCGTAGAGACGATCCGTAAGCTGTCAAAATCCTCCCGCGCGGGCAACGAAGCCAACCGCCAGGAATTGCTCACCACCCTGCAGAATCTGTCGAATGACGAGCTGCTGCCGGTGGCTCGCGCATTCAGCCAGTTTCTGAACCTCGCGAATACCGCCGAGCAATACCACAGCATCTCGCCAAACGGCGAAGGCGCCAGCAACCCGGAAGTGATTGCCCGTACGCTCAGAAAACTCAAAGACCAGCCTGAACTTAACGAAGCGACCATCAAAAAAGCGGTCGAATCCCTTTCGCTGGAATTAGTGCTTACCGCCCATCCGACCGAGATCACGCGCCGTACGCTGATCCATAAAATGGTCGAAGTAAATAACTGCCTGAAGCAGCTCGATAATAAAGAGATCGCCGACTACGAACGCAACCAGCTGATGCGCCGCCTGCGCCAGCTGATTGCCCAGTCCTGGCATACGGATGAAATCCGAAAATATCGCCCAAGCCCGGTTGATGAAGCAAAATGGGGTTTTGCGGTTGTCGAAAATAGCCTGTGGGAAGGCGTGCCAAACTACCTGCGCGAGCTGAACGAACAGCTGGAAGAAAACCTGGGTTATCGTCTGCCTGTCGATTTTGTTCCCGTCCGTTTCACCTCCTGGATGGGCGGTGACCGCGATGGCAACCCAAATGTGACCGCAGATATCACCCGCCACGTCCTCCTGCTCAGCCGCTGGAAAGCGACCGATCTGTTCCTGAAAGATATCCAGATCCTGATTTCCGAGCTGTCGATGGTTGAAGCCACGCCTGAACTGCTGGAGCTGGTCGGTGAAGAGGGTGCCAGCGAGCCCTATCGTTACCTGATGAAAACCCTGCGTAGCCAGTTGATGGCGACCCAGGCCTGGCTGGAAGCGCGCCTGAAAGGTCAGCGTCTGCCGAAACCTGCCGGTCTGCTGAGTCAGAATGAGCAGCTGTGGGATCCCCTGTATGCCTGCTATAAATCACTCCAGGCGTGCGGAATGGGCATCATCGCTAACGGTGAACTGCTCGATACCCTGCGCCGCGTGAAGTGTTTTGGCGTGCCGCTGGTGCGTATTGACGTGCGTCAGGAAAGCACCCGCCACACCGAAGCGCTGGGTGAACTGACCCGCTATCTGGGCATTGGCGACTATGAAAGCTGGTCAGAAGCCGATAAACAGGCGTTCCTGATCCGCGAATTGAACTCCAAACGTCCTCTGGTACCGCGCAGCTGGGAGCCGAGCGAAGAGACGCAGGAAGTGTTCAAAACCTGTAAGGCCATTGTCGATGCGCCAAAAGGTTCGGTTGCCGCCTATGTTATCTCCATGGCGAAAACACCCTCCGACGTGCTGGCGGTTCACCTGCTGCTCAAAGAAGCCGGGATTAGCTTTGCCCTGCCGGTCGCCCCGCTGTTTGAAACCCTCGACGACCTGAATAATGCCAACGACGTGATGACCCAGCTGCTGAATATCGACTGGTATCGCGGCTTTATTCAGGGCAAACAGATGGTCATGATTGGCTACTCTGACTCTGCTAAAGATGCGGGCGTGATGGCGGCCTCCTGGGCGCAGTATCAGGCTCAGGATGCGCTGATCAAAACCTGCGAGAAAGCCGGTATTGAGCTGACCCTGTTCCACGGACGCGGCGGCTCCATCGGTCGCGGCGGTGCACCGGCACATGCAGCACTGCTCTCACAGCCGCCGGGCAGCCTGAAAGGCGGCCTGCGCGTGACCGAGCAGGGCGAGATGATCCGCTTCAAGTACGGCCTGCCGGAAGTCACCATCAGCAGCCTGTCGCTCTACACCAGCGCCATTCTGGAAGCTAACCTGCTGCCGCCGCCGGAGCCGAAAGACGACTGGCGCCATATTATGGACGAGCTGTCCGATATCTCCTGCGATCTGTACCGCGGCTACGTGCGTGAAAACAAAGACTTCGTACCTTACTTCCGCTCAGCAACGCCTGAGCAGGAACTGGGTAAACTGCCGCTGGGCTCGCGCCCGGCCAAACGTCGTCCAACCGGCGGCGTAGAGTCGCTGCGTGCGATCCCGTGGATCTTCGCCTGGACCCAGAACCGCCTGATGCTTCCGGCCTGGCTGGGCGCGGGTGCAGCGCTGCAAAAAGTGATGGAAGACGGCAAGCAGAGTGAGCTGGAAGCCATGTGTCGTGACTGGCCGTTCTTCTCCACCCGTCTCGGTATGCTGGAGATGGTGTTCTCCAAAGCCGACCTGTGGCTGGCGGAGTATTACGATCAGCGCCTGGTAAAACCTGAGCTGTGGAAACTCGGTAACGAACTGCGCACGCTGCTGGAGGCGGATATCAAAGTAGTGCTGGATATCGCCAACGATTCACATCTGATGGCCGACCTGCCGTGGATTGCCGAGTCCATCCAGCTGCGTAATATCTACACCGACCCGCTGAACGTGCTGCAGGCCGAACTGCTACACCGCTCGCGTAAAGCGGAAGAGGAAGGCAAAGAGCCGGATCCACGCGTCGAGCAGGCGCTGATGGTAACCATCGCAGGCGTGGCCGCCGGGATGCGTAATACGGGCTGATCGTATTGCCAAAGAACAGAAATCCCCGCGATGCGGGGATTTTTTTTATTTAGCAAAATCATCACAGTTCCTTCCCTCCTTTAGACATAGCGCAATAATTCTTCAATACGCCCGCAGTAAAGTCGGAATAACAAGTGTATTTATCCCGTTAATGATTACCGGAGGAAACGTATGGATCACATCATTCAATCCCCAGGAAAATACATCCAGGGTGCGGACGTGCTTACCCGCCTCGGCGACTATCTCAAACCCCTGTCAGAGCGCTGGCTGATCGTCGGCGACAAGTTTGTTCTCGGTTTTGCCGAAGAGGCCCTACGCAAAAGCCTGACCGATGCCGGGCTGGCGGTGGAAATTGCGCCTTTCGGCGGCGAATGTTCGCAAAATGAAATCGATCGCCTGCAAACGATAGCGGAAAAATCTCGCTGCGATGCAGTACTGGGGATTGGCGGCGGCAAAACGCTCGATACCGCCAAGGCGCTGGCGCACTTTATGCACCTCCCGGTCGCGATTGCCCCCACGATTGCCTCGACTGACGCCCCCTGTAGCGCCCTGTCGGTGATTTATACGGACGACGGCGAGTTTGAACGCTATCTGATGCTGCCCAAAAATCCCGAAATAGTGATTGTCGATACCCGTATCGTCGCCGGAGCACCGGCACGACTGCTGGCCGCCGGGATTGGCGACGCGCTGGCAACCTGGTTTGAAGCCCGCGCCTGCTCCCGCAGCGGCGGCAAAACCATGGCGGGCGGTCAGAGCACCCAGGCCGCACTGGCGCTGGCCGAGCTGTGCTACAACACGCTGGTGGAAGAAGGCGAAAAGGCAATGCTGGCCGCAGAACAGCATGTGGTCACGGCGGCGCTTGAGCGGGTGGTGGAAGCCAATACCTATCTGAGCGGCGTTGGCTTTGAAAGCGGTGGCCTTGCCGCAGCCCATGCTATCCACAACGGGTTAACGGCCATTCCGGATGCACACCACTTCTATCACGGTGAAAAAGTCGCCTTCGGCACCCTCACTCAACTGGTGCTGGAGAACGCGTCGGTTGAGGAGATCGAAACCGTTGCCTCACTCTGTTACAGCGTGGGCCTGCCCATCACTCTGGCGCAGCTGGATATCAAAACGGATATTCCTGCCAAAATGCGTACCGTGGCTGAAGCCGCCTGCGTAGAGGGGGAAACCATCCACAATATGCCAGGCGGAGCCACGCCGGATCAGGTGTATGCGGCATTGCTGGTGGCCGATCAGTACGGTCAGCGCTTCCTGCAAGAGTGGGAATAGTCCCGACAAAAAAATCCCCGCACTGTGGACCGTGCGGGGATTTTTGTTTTATGCGTCAGAAAAAGACTTACCGCAGATCAAAACGATCCAGATTCATCACTTTTACCCATGCCGCGACAAAATCCTTCACGAATTTTTGCTGAGCATCGCTGCTGGCGTACACTTCCGCCAGCGCACGCAGTACCGAGTTTGACCCGAAGACCAGATCGGCGCGGGTAGCGGTGTATTTCACCTCGCCGCTCAGACGGTCCCGGCCTTCAAAGAACTCGGAAGCGCTGTCCGTGGCTTTCCACTCCGTGCGCATATCCAGCAGGTTGACGAAGAAGTCATTGCTCAGCACACCCACGCGATCGGTGAAGATGCCATGCTGACGCTCATCCGCATTGGCCCCCAGCACGCGTAACCCACCCACCAGCACAGTCACTTCCGGCGCGGTCAGCGTCAGCTGCTGGGCTTTATCAATCAGCAGTGACTCTGTGGTCGATACGCCAGGTGCCGTACGATAGTTGCGGAAACCATCGGCAATCGGCTTAAGCAGGTCAAACATCTCGATATCGGTCTGATCCTGACGCGCATCTACGCGACCTGGCGTAAAGGGTACGCTGATTTCCGTACCTGCCGCTTTCGCAGCCTGTTCGACACCGACAACGCCTGCCAGCACGATAACGTCGGCAAGAGATACCTTTCCTGAAGCCGCCTGAATGGCCTCCAGCTTAGGCAGCGCACGGGCGGCAACGGCGTTGACCTCCCAGCCTCTCTGCGGTGCCAGCGCCAGACGCGCACCGTTCGCACCACCGCGCTTGTCGCCACCGCGGAAGGTCGATGCAGAAGCCCAGGCGACGGAAATCAGTTCGCTGATGGAAAGCCCGGATACAGCAATATCGGCTTTGATGCTCTGGATGTCCTGCTCCGTCGGATGCAGCGTCGGCTGCGGCAACGGATCCTGCCAAATCAGCTCTTCTTTTGGCACTTCCGGGCCAAGATAACGTGCGATCGGCCCCATATCGCGGTGCGTCAGTTTAAACCAGGCCCGGGCAAAGGCTTCATTGAAGGCCTGCGGATCGTTAAGGAAACGACGAGAAATTTTCTCAAACTCAGGATCGAAACGCAGGGTCAGATCCGTCACCAGCATCGTCGGCTTACGTTTTTTAGACGGATCGAACGGATCCGGGATAATCTCCGGCGCATCGACCGCTTCAAACTGAATCGCACCAGCAGGGCTGCGGGTCTGCACCCACTCATATTTAAACAGGTTCTCGAAGAAGTAATTGCTCCACTGGGTGGGGGTCTGTGTCCAGACAACTTCCAGGCCAGAGGTGATCGCATCGGCACCTGAACCCGAACCGTAGCTGCTGTTCCAGCCGAAGCCCTGTGCTTCAATCGGCGCGGTTTCAGGATCGTCACTCACGTGCGTCGAGGCCGCAGCACCATGCGTTTTGCCCAGCGTATGACCACCAGCAATCAGCGCCACGGTCTCTTCGTCGTTCATCCCCATATTGCCAAAAGTGGCGCGGATCGCCGAGGCGGCGGAAAGCGGCTCACCACTGTGCTCCGGCCCTTCAGGGTTAACGTAGATCAGCCCCATCTCTGTCGCACCCAGTGGCGCTTTCGCCAGCGATTCGGGATGACGGTGGGTAAGCCAGGCTTTCTCATCGCCCCAGTTCACGTCGAGATCCGGCTCCCAGACGTCCTCGCGTCCGGCACCAAATCCGAAGGTGCGGAAGCCAGAATTCTCCAGCGCAACATTACCCGCGAGGACATACAGATCGGCCCAGGAGATTTTCTGGCCATATTTCTGTTTGACAGGCCACAGCAGACGGCGTGCCTTATCCAGACTGACGTTATCGGGCCAGGAGTTTAAGGGGGCAAAGCGCTGCTGGCCGCGCCCTGCGCCGCCACGACCGTCAACGGACCGGTAGGTGCCTGCACCATGCCAGGCCATACGGATAAAAAGACCGGCATAGCTGCCCCAGTCCGCAGGCCACCATGGCTGCGAATCGGTGAGCAGCGCTTTCAGATCGCCTTTAAGCGCTGAATAATCTAATTTGCTGAATTCTTTGCGGTAATCGAAATCGTCACCCAACGGGTTTGAGCGGCTGGAGTGTTGATTGAGAAGGTCTGTGCGGAGTTGCTTCGGCCACCAGTCGCGGCTACCTGTCCCTGCCCCCGCACTCTGATCTGAAGCGTCATGGTTGAAAGGACATTTGCCCGCTGATGTCTTGTTATGGGTATCGTCTGACGTGCTCATCGCTCTGCTCCCTTTATCGTGTATACCGTTACGATATACACCTTCAGAGATCAGATATAGTCGAAAAAATCCACAGATTCGATAGCCAATTCCTTTTATTTACCAACGCTCACAAAAAACGTACTTTTTGAAGGGTTTATGCTTTATATCGCCGGACGCACGCCCAGCGTATGGCAGATGGCATAGCTCATTTCGGCACGGTTCAGCGTGTAGAAGTGGAAATCCTTCACGCCTTCGCGGCTAAGGATCTTCACCATATCCATCGCGATACTCGCCCCGACCAGCTTGCGGGTTTCCGCATCATCATCCAGGCCGTTAAACATCTGGGACATCCAGGATGGGATGCGCACGTTGGTCATATCGGCGAATTTCTTCGCCTGCTTGAAGTTGGAGACCGGCAGGATCCCCGGAATAATTTCCACATCGATACCGGCCGTGACGCAGCGGTCACGGAAACGCAGATAGCTTTCGACATCGAAAAAGAACTGGGTAATCGCCCGATTGGCACCGGCGTCGACTTTACGCTTCAGGTTAAGCAGATCCGCCTGGGCGCTTTTCGCTTCCGGATGCACTTCCGGGTAAGCGGCAACGGAGATGTCAAAATCCGCCACCTCTTTCAGAAGCCCAACCAGATCGGTCGCGTACATATCCGGCTTGCCGCCGCCCGGGGGCAGGTCACCGCGCAGAGCCACGATATGGCGAATACCGTTGTTCCAGTAGTCCTGAGCGATAGCGCGGAGCTCGTCACGGGTTGCATCGATACAGGTCAGATGCGGTACGGCCTCAAGACCGGTGCGATCTTTAATTCCTTTAATGATGCTGTGGGTACGGTCACGCTCGCCCGAGTTGGCACCGTAGGTCACCGAGACAAATTTCGGCTTCAGGATGCTAAGACGATCGATGGAGTGCCACAAGGTTTGCTCCATTTCACTGGTGCGCGGCGGGAAAAACTCAAAAGAAACGTTAATCTGACCGTGAAGATCGGCCAGATTCTGATTCAGGGCTTCCCGCTGGTTGGCGTGAAAAAAGCTCATACCTTACCTCATCAATCGCTTGTCATTATTCGGTTTTGTGAACTTCTATACGTTTAGACGTCCAGATGCCAAAATGACGGAAAAGCACCCCGTCGTCAACAGAAATATACTGATTAACGGTGAGGAATACTCAGCGAAGGTGAAAAAAATTCAGGAGGGCGACAGGCCCTCATCGCGAGAGCCTGTCGTCAGCGGGATACGCCCGTCAGGACCGTTTGTACAACGGAAGCCAGAGCGTCAGCCGCAGACCGCCCAGCGGGCTGTCATCGGCTTTTACCCAGCCACGGTGCTGCTGAATGGCCGTTTCGACAATCGCCAGCCCCAGCCCGGTTCCGCCGGATTCACGATCGCGGGCTTCGTCAGTACGGTAGAACGGTCGGAAAATCTGCTCGCGATCTTCCTGGCTAACGCCCGGACCATCATCATCGACGTTAATGGTGATACCGTCTTTGTCCACTGAGAAGCCGACCGATATTTTGGTGTGCGAATAGCGCAGGGCGTTACGCACAATATTCTCCAGCGCGCTTTCCAGCGCGTTCGGGTTACCGTACAGCGGCCACGGCCCGGGTGGATACTCGACGGTAAATGACTTGCCAACCTGCTCCGCTTCAAACGCAGCGTTGTCCAGCACCTCATTCCACAGCTGATTCGCCTTCACCGTTTCGCTGACCAGCGCGTTTTTCTGCTGATTGCGCGACATCACCAGCAGATCGTTGATCATGCTGTCGAGACGCTGTGCTTCGGTTTCAATACGCTCCAGCTCTTTACTCTCACCGCTGCGGCGACGCAGCAATGCCGTACCCAGCTGCAGACGCGTCAGCGGCGTACGCAGTTCATGGGAGATATCGGAGAGCAGGCGCTGCTGGGTGGTCATCATGCGCTCCAGCGCCGTCACCATCTGGTTAAAGCTGGCACCCGCCGCCAGAAACTCCTGCGGCCCGGCTTCCAGCTCTGGATGCTGTCGCAGGTTGCCCTGCGCCACTTCGTCCGCCGCGTTTTTCAGCTTACGCGCCGGTTTCGCCAGGCTCCACGCCAGCCATAACAGCAGCGGCGAGCTCACCAGCATGGTGACGATCAGCAGCAGCAGCGGACGGTCAAACAGCAGGTTAATAAAGTCAGACTGGGAGTTACTTGCCGGACGGATAAGATAGAGCTGGTAATTATCTTCCCCGTCCCTGATAGAAAATGGCCCGACCATCTCAACCCGGCCATATTTCTTTTTCTGCGGATGATCGGCGTTGTCCGACTGCCCGATAAAGTTACGGATGACCTGCATTTCGCTGCGCTCCGCGCCGATCACCCGACCTTCACTGGTCACTAATAATAAACGCTGCCCCGGCGGGGCCCATTTATCAATCGCACGGAACAACCGCCGCCACCACATCAGATCGTTAGGGGGATCGTTGGCCAGCTCTTCCGCCACGTGCTGTTCAATCATCAGCCCCTGGCGCTGCTCGCTTTCCAGCAGCTCGGTCATCTGACGCGAGTCCAGTTTCGGCAGCATCAATACCAGCATCAACACCAGCGCCAGCGTTAACCAGAAAATGGCGAAAATGCGGGCGGTCAGGCTGCCTATCATGAAGCGGACACCATCAGATAGCCGCGCCCACGCAGAGTTTTAAACCACGGGTGCCCGTCCTTACGCTCCGGCAGCTTGCGCCGCAGGTTGGAGATATGCATATCGATAGCACGGTCAAACGGCGTTAAACGCTTGCCCAGCACTTCCTGGCTCAGGTGCTCACGGGACACCACCTGGCCGAGATGCTGCGCCAGCAGGTATAGCAGGGTGAACTCCGTCCCGGTCAGTTCCAGCGTCAGCCCGTCGAAACTGGCTTCCTGGCGACCTGGATTGAGGCTCAGCCCGTCAACTTCCACGGTCGGTGAGCTGCTGTCGCTGTTTTGCTGCTGTTCGCTCCAGTGTGAACGGCGCAAAATAGCGCGAATACGCGCCACCAGTTCGCGGTCATTAAAGGGTTTCGGCAAATAGTCATCCGCACCCAGTTCAAGGCCAAGCACGCGGTCCAGCTCGCTGCCACGAGCGGTCAACATAATTACAGGGGTCTGGTGTGTCTGACGTAGCTCTTTAAGGGTGTCGATACCGTTTTTCTTCGGCATCATCACGTCGAGCAAAAGCAGGTCGATACTGTCGTCAAGAAGCGCCAGCGCCTGTTCCCCATCATGGGCAACCTGCACATTAAAGCCTTCCATCTCGAGCAGCTCCTTTAACAGGGAGGTGAGCTCCCGGTCATCATCTACTAACAGGATTTTATTCATTGTTTAAATACCTCCGAGGCAGAAATTACGTCATCAAGGCGCGCTAATCCATGACTTTACGTTGTTTTACACCCCCTGACGCATGTTTGCAGCCTGAATCGTAGACTGTATTCGTTGAATCGCGACAGAGAAAGATTTTGGGAGCAAGTGATGCGCAGAGTGACCGTTGCCGTCATGGCCTCAACGCTGGCGCTAAGTGCAACAAGCCAGGCTGCTGAAGTCGTTTCCGGCGTAAAGTGGCACCCGGGCGAAGCACTTACGCAACGTAGTAGTCAGACCAATATGTTCGATGGCATTAGTTTAACCGAACATCAGCGACAGCAAATGCGGGATCTGATGCAACAGGCGCGGCACGACAGGCCTCCTGTTAATGTTAGCGAAATGGAGACAATGCACAGCCTTGTCACCGCAGAAAATTTTGACGAAAACGCCGTGCGCGTTCAGGCCGAAAAGATGGCGCGGGAACAGGTTTCCCGCCAGGTAGAGATGGCGAAGGTTCGCAACCAGATGTTCCGCCTCTTAACGCCCGAGCAGCAAGCGATTTTGAATGAGAAACATGAGCAACGTATGCAGCAGCTGCGCGAAATCGCGCAAATGCAGCGCGAGTCCTCATCGAAGCTTTTGAGTAGTAGCAGTAGTAGCACCCAGTAACAAACCCTGTTTTTCCTTGCCATAGACACCATCCCTGTCTTCCCCCTCATGATGAGGGGGTTTTTTTTGCCTGTTTTACGCCGTTTCCTCGATCACCCACACACTCACACCGCCGCCATTACAGGTAAAGGCCCCTTCCCCGCGTTCATCCGTTGTAACCGTTCCCTCGCGGTTGCCGAGAAAATCACACCAGACTTTGTTGCCGTAGTTCTCACCCAGCATTAGCGTTTTTTCGCCGTCGTCGCCATTAGAGAGCACCACCACGCAGCCCGGTGCCTCGTCGGTGCCGCTGCGGCTGAAGGCAATACAGTTGGGGTGATCGAACCACAGGGTCTGAACGCCGTGGGCAAAACGCTGGCGGGCGAGGATTAACTGCGCCAGATCGTCGATAACCGGCATCTCTATCGGATAGGTTTCGCCGTCGCCGCCTGTTCCTTCGTAGCTTGCGCCGTAGAGATCCGGGTAAAACACTGAGGGTACGCCGTTTTCCCGCAGCAGGATCAGCGCATAGGCCAGCGGTTTGAACCAGGCCTCGACCGGAGCTTCCAGGGCCTGGAGCGGCTGGGTATCGTGGTTAGCCACCAACGTTACCGCATGGAAAGGGTCGGCTTCCACCAGGGTGTCGGTGAAAATCTGCGTCATATCGTAATCACGGCCCTGCAGCGACGCTTCATGAAATTTCATTTGCAGCGGTGCGTCAAACAGCATGGTTTTGCCTTCGACCTGATGAATGTATTGCTGGAGCTTGTCTACCTCGTGGGACCAGTATTCCGCCACGATAAACAGCGGCTTCGGGGCCACTTCCTGCACGTGCTCAATCCACTCTTTGTAGAACCAGGCCGGAATATGCTTGACCGCATCAAGACGAAAACCGTCGCAGTGGGTTTGCTCCATCACCCAGCGCGCCCAGTATTTGATCTCCTCCGTCACCGCATGGTTACGAAAATCCGTATTGGCACCCATCAGATAATCGAAGTTGCCCAGTTCATCATCGACCTGATCGTTCCAGCCGTCTCCGGTGTAATCGTTGACGATCTTGAACACCCCGTCCTCGTCGGGATTTTCAATATGGTCTATGCCGCTAAAGCATTTGAAATCCCAGATAAACCGGGAGTATTGCCCGGCGCGGGCGGGAAAGGTGTAGCGCGTCCAGGCCTCGCACTCGACAACATCTTCGTCGATTTGCGTGCGGTCCTGCTCATTCACCCGGTTCACGCGGATCGCCTCTTTTTCATCCGCCCCCATCTTGTGGTTCACCACCACGTCGAGCAGCACAGCAATCTCGTTCTGCTGTAGCGCCTCAATCGCGGCAATCAGCTGATTTTTATCGCCGTACTTTGTGGCGACCGACCCTTTCTGATCAAATTCACCTAAATCGAATAAATCATAGGTATCGTAGCCCACGGAGTAGCCACCGGATGCGCCCTTTGAAACCGGCGGGAGCCAGACCATATTGATGCCCATATCGTTAAAATCGCCGGCGCGCTCGCGAAGTTCAGTCCAGAGTTTGCCGTCGCCAGGGTAATACCAGTGAAACGTTTGTAACAGAGTGGGATTGTTCATGTGTCGTGCTCCAGAATGCGACCTCTGGAAGTATGGATGAAAAGGCCAAATTTAGCGCAACCTGAGAATCCGCTATACTGGCGCCAGCAACTGCGGGAGTGTTTATGGATCAATCTTACGGCCGCCTGGTCAGCCGGGCAGCCATCGCCGCCACGGTGATGGCATCGTCACTGCTGGTGATTAAAATCTTCGCCTGGTGGTATACCGGTTCGGTCAGTATCCTGGCAGCGCTGGTGGATTCACTGGTCGATATCGCCGCGTCGCTGACCAACCTGCTGGTGGTGCGTTATTCGCTCCAGCCCGCGGATAAAGAGCATACCTTTGGCCACGGCAAAGCCGAGTCCCTGGCCGCGCTGGCGCAAAGTATGTTTATTTCCGGTTCGGCCCTGTTCCTGTTCTTAACCGGTATTCAGCACCTTGCACGCCCGGAACCGATGAACGCGCCCGGCATCGGGATCGCTGTGACCCTCGTCGCCCTTGTGTCTACCCTGGTACTGGTAGCGTATCAGCGCTGGGTTGTACGCAAGACCAAAAGCCAGGCGGTACGAGCAGATATGCTTCATTATCAGTCTGATGTTATGATGAACGGTGCCATTCTGGTGGCCCTCGGCCTGTCCTGGTACGGCTGGCATCGCGCAGATGCGCTGTTTGCATTGGGCATCGGCGTCTATATTTTGTATAGCGCGTTGCGTATGGGCTATGAGGCCGTACAGTCATTGCTGGACCGGGCGCTGCCCGAAGAGGAACGACAGGAAATCATTGCTATCGTTAATGCCTGGCCAGGCGTCAGCGGTGCACACGACCTTCGCACGCGGCAGTCAGGGCCGACCCGCTTTATTCAAATGCATCTGGAAATGGAAGACAACCTGCCGCTGGTGCTGGCACATCAGATTGCCGACGAAATTGAACAGGCAATTCTGCGACGTTTTCCCGGATCCGATGTCATTATTCATCAGGATCCCTGCTCGGTGGTTCCACCGGAACAACAAGGGCATTTCGAACTTTCTTAATGTGTTGTAAAAAGTGTGGGCTGGACCGGCATTTTTTGTATAAATTACCGCCATTTGGTCTGACCTGAATCAATTCAGCAGGGAGTGGCTGATATACTATCTGCAGTATTCGTGAACGTACTTCCGTAGAAACCGAAGACGTTTCAGCAACAGATTTCATTTTGCATTCTAAGCTCAGAGGTAGTCATGATTAAGAAAATCGGTGTGTTGACAAGTGGCGGTGATGCGCCGGGCATGAACGCAGCCATTCGCGGCGTTGTCCGTTCTGCGCTAGCGGAAGGCCTGGAAGTCTTCGGTATCTATGATGGCTATCTGGGACTGTATGAAGACCGTATGGTTCAGCTCGACCGCTACAGCGTTTCCGACATGATCAACCGCGGCGGTACCTTCCTCGGTTCAGCCCGTTTCCCGGAATTCCGCGATGATAAAGTGCGTGAGATCGCGATTGAGAACATGAAGAAACGCGGCCTTGATGCGCTGGTGGTTATCGGCGGTGACGGCTCCTATATGGGCGCAAAACGCCTGACCGAAATGGGCTTCCCGTGCATCGGTCTGCCGGGCACCATCGATAACGATATCAAAGGCACCGACTACACCATCGGCTACTTCACCGCACTGGGTACGGTAGTGGAAGCGATTGACCGCCTGCGCGACACCTCTTCTTCACACCAGCGTATCTCTATCGTTGAAGTGATGGGTCGCTACTGCGGCGACCTGACCCTGGCGGCAGCTATCGCAGGTGGCTGTGAGTTCGTGGTGGTGCCGGAAGTGGAATTCAGCCGTGAAGACCTGGTGGCAGAGATCAAAGCCGGGATCGCCAAAGGTAAGAAACACGCCATCGTCGCCATTACCGAGCATATCTGCGACGTGGATGAGCTGGCACGCTTTATCGAAACCGAAACCAAACGCGAAACCCGTTCTACCGTTCTCGGCCATATTCAGCGCGGCGGTTCCCCGGTTCCTTACGACCGTATCCTGGCATCCCGTATGGGCGCTTACGCCATTGAACTGCTGCAGCAGGGCTACGGCGGTCGCTGCGTCGGTATTCAGAACGAGAAGCTGGTTCACCACGACATTATCGACGCCATCGAAAATATGAAGCGTCCGTTTAAAGGCGACTGGCTGGACTGCGCGAAAAAGCTGTACTGATAGCGCGGGACGAGAAACAAAAAGGCCATCGCGATGCGATGGCCTTTTTTACATTACTCGATATCGAGCGGATCTTCTGAGAGGATAATCCCGGTATTGTCGGCGTACAGATGGTCACCGGAGAAGAAGGTCACGCCGCCGAAATTGACGCGAACGTCGCTTTCACCAACGCCTTCACCTGCGGCACCCACGGGAATAGCGGCCATAGCCTGAATGCCGATATCCAGCTCTTCAAGGTCATCCACCTGGCGCACCGCGCCGTAGACCACCATACCTTCCCATTCATTCTGGACCGCAAGACGGGCCAGATCCGCATCGATTAATGCGCGTCGAACAGAACCCCCGCCGTCGACCAGTAAAATCCTGCCACGGCCGTTCTCTTCGAGCAGATCGTAAAGCAACCCGTTGTCCTCGAAACATTTTACCGTGATGATTTGACCGCCAAACGACGACCGTCCGCCAAAGTTGGAGAACAGTGGTTCCACGACGTTGACATCTTCCTGATAGATGTCACAAAGCTCGGAAGTATCGTATTTCATAGGCTCAACGTTCAGTTGCTGCGAGAAGTTTGAGTATATCGCGGCAACTGCACTGTTGGCAAAATCATCAGTTGTTCGTTGATTTCTGTCAGTTAAACCCGGCATGGCTGACGACAATGCCGATAACAAACAGCAGATGGGTCAATAACGCGCCCTTCACCGTACGTTCGAGCATCGGCCGCATCGCCATTGGATCCAGCTCCCGCAGCACATAGCGCGCCTGTTTGACCAGCAGCGGCACCGCCAGCAGGAACAGCCATCCCCACGGACTGCGCAGTGAAATCAGATTAAACAGCGCCAGACAGACCACCGCACCCGCCAGCAGACAGGCGTGATAGCAGCGGGATTTTTTCGGCCCCAGGCGAACCACCAGGGTATTTTTACCGTTCTCCCGATCGCTATTAATATCGCGCAGGTTGTTAATGTTCAGTACCGCTGTCGCCAGCAGACCGCAGGCCGTGGCGGGCAGGAAGGTCATCAGGTCAATCGTATGCGCCTGCAGATACCAGGTCCCCATCACGCTCAACCAGCCGAAGAAAATCAGTACCGACATATCTCCCAGCCCAATATAGCCATACGGACGACGGCCGACCGTGTAGGTAATGGCGGCAATAATCGACAGTCCGCCCAGCACCAGGAAACCGATAAAGTCGGCAAACGTCCGGTATGACACCAGCAACAGCCCCAGTCCGCTCAGGCAAATCAACGCAACGGTAATGATCAGCGCCTTTTTCATCTGCGCCTGGGTGATCGCCCCTTTCTGCATGCCACGCAGCGGCCCGATACGCTCCGGCGTATCGCTGCCTTTGACTGCATCGCCATAGTCATTCGCCAGATTGGAGAGAATTTGCAGTAGCCCGGCGGTGACCAGGGCCAGCAGCGTCACCAGCGGATCGAAATGGCCCTGCCACCAGGCGAGGGCGGAGCCCACGATAATGGCCGCCACGGCCAGCGGCAGCGTTTTGGGTCGCAGGCTTTCCAGCCAGGCTTGAGTACGGCTCAGGGGTTGTTCAGTCATTATTTTTTTAGCCAATAAAAAATGGGGCTATTTAGCCCCATCAACAGTGATGAAAACATATTGGCCGCGATTATAAGATAAAACGGCTCAGATCTTCATCTGCAACCAGCGCATCCAGATGTTTGCTCACATAATCAGCATCAATTGTTATGCTTTCACCGTGCAAATCGCTGGCGTCATAGGAGATATCCTCCATCAGACGTTCCAGAACCGTATGCAGACGACGCGCACCGATGTTCTCAGTGGTCTCGTTCACCTGCCATGCGGCCTGAGCAATGCGCTTGATGCCATCCTGGGTAAACTCGATGTTCACCCCTTCAGTGCCCATCAGCGCTTTGTACTGGACGGTGATCGATGCATTCGGCTCGGTCAGGATACGCTCGAAGTCTTCGGTGGTCAGCGCCTGCAACTCCACGCGGATCGGTAAACGACCCTGCAGTTCCGGGATCAGATCCGACGGACTGGCGACCTGGAACGCGCCGGAGGCGATAAACAGAATGTGGTCGGTTTTCACCATTCCGTGTTTGGTCGAGACGGTGCAACCTTCCACCAGCGGCAGCAGATCGCGCTGAACGCCTTCACGAGAAACGTCCGGGCCGGAGCTATTGCCTCCGCGCTTACAGATTTTGTCGATCTCGTCGATAAACACGATACCGTGCTGCTCAACCGCATCGATAGCATCCTGCTTCAGCTCTTCCGGGTTCACCAGCTTCGCGGCTTCTTCTTCCACCAGCAGCTTCATCGCATCTTTGATTTTCAGCTTGCGCGGCTTCTGCTTCTGTCCGCCCAGATTCTGGAACATAGACTGCAGCTGGCTGGTCATCTCTTCCATGCCCGGAGGCGCCATGATCTCCACGCCCATCGGTGCAGCGGCGAGATCGATTTCAATCTCTTTGTCATCCAGCTGGCCTTCGCGCAGCTTTTTGCGGAATGACTGACGCGCAGCGGATGGCTCCTGAGGCGCTTCCGACTGGCCCCAGTTGTTTTTAGCCGGTGGGATCAGCACGTCGAGAATACGCTCTTCCGCCAGCTCTTCTGCGCGGTAGCGGTTTTTCTCAATCGACTGCATGCGCACCATTTTCACCGCGGCATCGGTCAGATCGCGGATAATCGAGTCCACTTCTTTCCCGACATAGCCCACTTCGGTGAACTTGGTCGCTTCAACCTTGATAAAAGGCGCGCTGGCCAGCTTCGCCAGACGACGGGCGATTTCGGTTTTACCGACGCCGGTCGGGCCGATCATCAGAATGTTTTTCGGTGTCACCTCGTGACGCAGCTCTTCATCAAGCTGCATACGACGCCAGCGGTTACGCAGGGCGATAGCAACAGAACGCTTGGCGGCGTCCTGACCGATAATGTGTTTGTCCAGTTCGCTGACAATTTCGCGTGGGGTCATTTCAGACATGGGGCGATCCTTACGCTTTAGAGGGTAATTCTTCGATGGTATGGAAGTGGTTGGTGTAGATACAGATATCACCTGCAATCCCCAACGCCTTCTCAGCAATATCGCGCGCACCCAGCTCGGTGTTTTCCAGCAGGGCACGGGCAGCGGCCTGGGCGTACGGACCGCCGGAGCCGATAGCAATCAGATCTTCTTCCGGCTGAATGACATCGCCATTACCGGTGATAATCAGCGAAGCGTTTTCATCCGCCACCGCCAGCAGTGCTTCCAGCTTGCGCAGCATACGGTCGGTGCGCCAGTCCTTTGCCAGCTCTACCGCCGCCTTCACCAGATGCCCCTGGTGCATTTCCAGCTTACGTTCAAACAGCTCAAACAGCGTAAAGGCATCGGCAGTACCGCCAGCAAAACCGGCGATCACTTTGTCGTTATACAGGCGACGGACTTTCTTCACGTTGCCTTTCATCACGGTGTTACCCAGCGTGGCCTGGCCATCACCGGCGATCACGACATGGCCATTACGGCGAACACTTACAATTGTTGTCACGGGCAGACCCCCTGGTTGCATAAAACGAATACAGGCCCCGTACCGCGTACGGGGCAGATTGCATTTATAGATGGGGGGGATTTTGGGGGTTTCAACCCCCGGAGGCGAGCCGAATGCAGTTTGCGTGTCCCGCCAGTTTCAGGCGGCCAAGCGTATTGTCGGCATTTTCTTTGCCTTTTATCGGTCCCATCACCACACGATTCCAGCCGTTGCTGCTGGTAATGCGGGAATCGAAGCCTTCAAATGCCAGCTGCGCACGCACGGTTTCTGCCTGATCGACGCCTTTGAACGAGCCGCACTGAACCATCCAGCGGCGTTCGTCTTTCTTCTCCGCCGTTGGCTTCGGTGCTTCCGGTTCACGGGTCACCGGCGCGGCCTGCTGCGCTTTCGGGGCTGCCGCAGAGGTATGCGCTGGCGTCTGAAGCAGATCCTGATACGCCTGCTGCTGAGGGGCCGTTTGCTTCGGCGGCTGCGCTGTCTGCGTCTGACGCGGTGGCGGCGTCGTGGTGCGCGGCGTCTCCGTCACGCGCGGCTGCTGCACAGACTGCGTAATCGTCGTCTGTTGCTGAGCGGCCTGCTGTTTTTGCCGCTGCTGCTGCATCACCTGCTGACGCTGCTCGGCCGTTTGCTCATTCCACGGTACCTCGTTCAGCTGCGTAGGCTGCTGACGCATATCCGCCTGCATCTGGGCCAGCAGTTGACGCTGCTCGTCGGTCAGTTGATCCGCGTTCTTCACTTCTCCGCCCGCTGAAGGTTCGGTAGGCGCACGGACGCCCGGCTGGCGGCTTTCCAGCTCTTTAATATAGCGCCAGCGCTCTTCCGGCTTAGGTGGAAGTCCATTCCCGGTCGCCTGACGTCCCTGCAGCGTATCCGACTCTTCTTTTTTATGGTGGGTGATAAAATACAATCCACCGATAAATGCAATCAGCGCAGCCACAGCAACCACGACCATGACTGGCGATACCGCAGAAGATCGACTCTGCTTTTTCCGTGGTGTGCTCTTTTTGCGCCGCGAAGGAGCCGGTTGGCTGCGGCGTACATAATCTCGTTGTGCCACTGTCTTTTCGCTGTATTTATTTCGTTTGTCAGCCCGCCATGTTACTTAAGCGGCGGGCCTTTGACCAGCAAGGCGAGTCCGAAAGCCCTGCCCGGTTAAAGCTGGCGCGCCAGGGTACTCCCCCGGACCACCAGTTCGCAGTCCAGCAGACGCGATCCGCTGCTGACGTTCATGCCCTGAAGCTGGTCGAGCAGCAGCAGCATCGCTTCACGGCCAATCTCAAAGCGCGGCTGGGAAACGGTGGTCAGCGGCGGGTCGCAGAACTCCGCCAGCGCGATATTATCAAAGCCGATAATCGACAGATCCTGGGGCACCTGCAGTCCACGACGCTTCGCATGGGACAGCGCGCCCAGCGCCATCACATCGCTGTGGCAAAAAACGGCGGTCGGCGGTTTCGGCAGCGCTAATAGCTGCTCCAGCGCCTGCGCCCCGGCTTCATAGGTAAAGTTGCCGCGAGCAATATAGTGCGGATCGACCTCAAGCCCGCTGCGACGCAGCGCCTGCACATAGCCCTGCAGGCGATAGTGACACAGCGGCATCTCTTCCGGCCCGGCAATACAGCCAATGCTTTCGTGGCCCAGCTCGTGCAGATAGTTGACGGCATTAAAGGCGGCGGTGAGGTTGTCGATATGCACCGTCGGCAGCTCCAGCTCGGGCGCAAATTCGTTGGCCATCACCATCGGCGGCAGATTGCGCTGCTCTTCAATGCTGGCATCGAACGGCAGGCGAGAGCCCAGCAGCAGCATGCCATCGATCTGCTTGGTGATAATCAGGTCGATAAACGTCTTTTCCTGCTGATTCTGGTGGGCACAGTCGCCAATCAGCACCAGATAGCCGTTCGCCGCGGCGGCGGTTTCGATCCCGCGAATAATCTCGCTAAAAAACGGATCGCAAATATCCGGGACGATCGTCAGGATCGTCCGCGACTCGCTGCGTTTCATATTTCGACCGGACATCTGCGGAAAATAGCCGACGTCGATGGCCGCCTGCTCCACCCGGTTACGGGTCGAGAGAGAGACTTTATCGGGGTTCATTAACGCCCGTGATACGGTTGCCGTCGAGACTTTCGCCTTCAGGGCAACATCCTTCATTGTTGCTGATGCAACCTGTTTCTTCGGCTTCACCTTTTTCTCCTTGCATACACCGCGCAGGCACAGACACATCCTCTGTAATCTGACATCCGACACATTTTTATCAGATCGTTACGCACGGCGGTTACAGAAATTTCATTAAAAGTGTGACGGTCGTTAAATTTTACGATCCAACTCGCATCCCCGGAGGCTCAGCCTTCAATCGGATCGACGTCGAGGACCCACTTAACCTTGCGGGATTCAGGCAGGGTATTAATCAAGACCAGCGCGCCGCTGACAATATGCTGCAGCCGGATCCGGGAAGGATGCTGGAGCAAAATCTGCCAGCGGTAGCGGCCGCCGCGTTTCGGGGCCAGCGCCGGTACCGGCCCCAGCACCCAGAGTTTATCGTCCGCCAGCGGGCTGGCCTGCAGCAGGTTACGCAGCTGCTGGAGGAACAGCGGAGCCTGCTGATTATTGTGATCTTCGGCGCGGATCAGGACATGGCTGGTCCAGGGCGGCAGTTGCAGCGTTTGCCGCTCCGCCAGCGCCTGCTGCGCAAAGGCCTCGTAGCCCTGATGCAAGAGCGTCTGCAGTAGCGGATGATCGGGATGATGGGTTTGCAGCACCACTTCGCCCTGCTTACCGGCACGTCCGGCACGTCCCGCCACCTGGGTATAGAGCTGGGCAAAACGCTCCGCGGCGCGGAAATCCGCCGAGAACAGGGCGCCGTCAACGTCCAGCAGTGCCACCAGCGTCACATCGGGGAAGTGATGGCCTTTGGCCAGCATCTGGGTGCCGATCAAGATCCGCGCCCCGCCGCGGTGCACCTCTGCCAGCTGCTGCTCCAGCGCACCTTTGCGGCTGGTGGTGTCCCTGTCGATACGTGAAATCGCCACGCCGGGGAAGAACGGGGCCAGAGTTTGCTCCAGCTGTTCGGTACCCAGGCCTACCGGCACCATATGGGTAGAGCCGCAGGACGGGCACTGGCGCGGCACCGGCCGCTGGCTATCGCAGTGGTGGCAGCGCAGATGATGCTGGGCCTGATGCAGCGTGTAGTAGTGGTCGCAGCGCGGACATTCGGCGATCCAGCCGCAGTCGTGGCACAGCAGGGCCGGGGCAAAGCCCCGACGGTTCAGGAACAGGATCACCTGATTATTGGCCTGCAAATGCTGCCGCATACGCTGAATCAGCGCCGGGGCCAGCCCGGCCTGAACCTGCTGTCCTTTCAGATCCAGCACGTGCTGGGTTGCCGGGCGCGCATTGCCCGCTCTGCGGGTCAAACGCAGCATTCGGTACTTGCCCTGGCGGACATTGTGCAGGGTTTCCAGCGCCGGGGTTGCCGAGCCGAGGATAATGGGAATTTGCTCGCTATGGGCCCGGTACACCGCCAGGTCACGGGCGTGATAGCGCCAGCCTTCCTGCTGTTTATAGGAGCTGTCGTGCTCCTCGTCGATCACAATCACGCCGAGGTTTTTAAACGGGGTAAACAGCGACGAGCGGGTGCCGATCACAATCGCCGCCTCGCCGTTTTTCGCCTTCAGCCAGGCAGAAAGCCGCTCGGTATCATTGAGGCCTGAGTGAAGCACCTCCACCGGAGCCTGAAAGCGCTGGCGAAAGCGGGCAATGGTTTGCGGCGTCAGGCCGATTTCCGGCACCATGACCAGCGCCTGTTTACCCTGCGCCAGCACGTTTTCCAGCACGCTCAGATAAACTTCGGTTTTACCGGAACCGGTGATCCCGTCCAGCAGCCAGGCCGAGAAGGTATCGGAGGCGCTATGGATCGCTCCGACGGCGGTGGCCTGCTCGGTATTAAGCCGCAGACGCTCGCCCGCGATCTCATAGCCTTCACGCCAGTCGCGCAGAGCAGGCGTTTCGCTCGCCAGCTCGCACAACCCTTTTTTGCGCAGCCCCTGTAACGCCGCATCATTAAATTCCAGCCCGGCAACCTGGTGACGCCAGATTTTCCCCTGGCGCAGCGCGGCCAGGGCCTGCTGCTGTTTGGGCGAACGCTTCAGGCCGTTGATATCCACCGCCATACCCTGCTCGGTGGCAAACCAGTACCACATCGGCGCGCCGCTGGCGGGTTTCCCCTGGCGCAGCAAAATGGGCAGGGCATGGAACAGCACGTCGCCAACAGGATGGTGATAGTAGTCTGCCGCCCACATTAGCAGACGCCAGACGGATTGGGAAAAAACCGGCTCGCTATCGAGCACCTCAAGCACGCTTTTCAGATCTTTCAGCGGCAGGTCGCTTGTCTCGCCTGTGGCCACCACAATACCCACCCGCTGCTGGTTGCCAAAGGGCACGCGCACGCGACAACCGGCGCTGACGCTGCTGCCTGAAGGCAGTAAATAGTCAAACGTGCGGGGCAGCGGGACCGGTAAGGCAACATGGGCGACGGGCATCGAATCATCCTGACGTGAAAACTGGCGGGTTAGTATACACATACTGTGCTGACGACGCGGATCAGTTTGCACAGGCTGGTTAAATTCTGTATGATTCGCCGCCTTTGGTACAGATTCGTATCAGGGATTATCAATTAACATCGCGTGGTGTCTGGCGTTAGGGCTGGAAGAGCGACGCGGCCTTAAACTGAGGTTTCCCCCATGAAAAAAGATATTCACCCGAATTATGCAGAAGTTACTGCAAACTGCTCCTGCGGCAACGTGATCACCATCCGTTCTACCGTTGGCCATAACCTGAACCTGGACGTGTGCGGCAAATGCCACCCGTTCTACACTGGCAAGCAGCGTGACGTTGCTTCCGGTGGCCGCGTTGACCGCTTCAACAAGCGTTTCAGCGTACCAGGCAGCAAGTAATAGTCTGCAAGAAAAAGGCGCCTTCAGGGCGCCTTTTTTGTCTCTGCGATTTAGTATTCCCACGTATCCGGGTCAATCCCCAGTTCACGCATAATCACTTTCGCCGCTTCCGGGATTTCATCACTGCGCTCTTTACGCAGATCTTCATCATTCGGCAAAGGTTGTCCGGTAAACGCATGCAGGAACGCTTCACATAACAGTTCGCTGTTTGTCGCGTGGCGCAGGTTGTTGACCTGACGACGCGTACGTTCATCGGTAAGGGTTTTTAACACTTTCAGAGGAATGGAGACCGTAATTTTTTTTACTTGCTCACTCTTCTTACCATGCTCAGCGTAGGGGCTGATATATTCGCCGCTCCATTCAGCCATGAGATACCTTTAATCCTCTCAGTCATTAATAAAGGGCCAGACTCATGATCGTTCGCATGGTTCAGGCCATAATCTCGCGTAGTTTACCGTAGAGGCCGTAGCCTGACACGGCTATTGCATCTGCCAGCAAGATCTAATGCATATGATTTTAACGGCTATTAGCGTTTTGCTCAATCTATACGCAAAGAAGTTTAGATGTCCAGATGTATTGACGTCCATCATCACAATGTTTACTCTGGATCTGACTTTCACCGATTAAGCCAGGAATAGCTCACTATGACGCGTAAACAGGCCACCATCGCAGTGCGTAGCGGATTAAACGACGACGAGCAGTACGGCTGCGTTGTCCCGCCCATCCACCTCTCCAGCACCTATAATTTCACCGGATTCAACGAACCTCGCGCCCATGACTACTCCCGTCGCGGTAACCCGACGCGTGACGTGGTGCAGCGTGCGCTGGCGGAGCTGGAAGGCGGCGCGGGCGCGGTGCTGACCAATACCGGCATGTCGGCGATTCACCTGGTGACGACGGTGTTCCTGAAGCCTGGCGATATCCTGCTGGCTCCCCACGACTGCTATGGCGGCAGCTACCGTCTGTTCGACAGCCTGGCGAAACGCGGCTGCTACCAGGTACGCTTTGTCGATCAGAATGACGAGCAGGCCCTGCGTGCGGCGCTGGCGGAAAAACCGAAGCTGGTGCTGGTAGAAACCCCAAGCAACCCTCTGCTGCGGGTCGTGGATATCGCGAAAATCTGCGGTCTGGCACGGGAAGCCGGGGCGATTAGCGTGGTGGATAACACCTTCCTGAGCCCGGCGCTGCAAAACCCGCTGGCTCTGGGCGCGGACCTGGTGCTGCATTCCTGCACCAAATACCTCAACGGCCACTCCGATGTGGTGGCGGGCGTGGTCATTGCAAAAGATCCTGATACCGTCACAGAACTGGCATGGTGGGCGAATAATATCGGCGTCACCGGCGGCGCCTTCGACAGCTATCTGCTGCTACGCGGCCTGCGCACGCTCTCGCCGCGTATGGAAGTGGCCCAGCGTAACGCCCAGGCCATCGTGGATTTCCTGAAAAAACAGCCGCTGGTGAAAAAACTGTATCACCCGTCTCTGCCGGAAAACCAGGGCCACGAGATCGCCGCCCGCCAGCAGAAAGGCTTTGGCGCGATGCTCAGTTTTGAACTGGATGGCGATGAACAAACGCTGCGCCGCTTCCTTAGCGGGCTCTCTTTGTTTACGCTGGCAGAATCGTTAGGTGGAGTGGAAAGCCTGATTTCCCACGCCGCCACCATGACCCACGCGGGCATGGCCCCGGAAGCGCGTGCCGCCGCCGGGATCTCCGAGACGCTGCTACGCATCTCAACCGGTATTGAAGACAGTGAAGATTTAATTGCCGATCTGGAAAATGGCTTCCGGATCGCAGCAGAGGGATAAACATGAGTGTGATTGCGCAGGCAGGGACGACGGGTCGTCAGCTACACAAATTTGGCGGGAGTAGTCTGGCAGATGTGAAATGTTATCTGCGCGTCACCGGGATTATGGCGGAGTATTCGCATCCCGGCGACATGATGGTCGTTTCGGCCGCAGGCAGCACCACCAACCAGCTGATTAGCTGGCTGAAATTAAGCCAGACCGATCGCCTTTCTGCGCATCAGGTTCAACAATCTCTGCGCCGTTACCAGAGCGAGCTGATCGGCGGCCTGTTGCCGCCGGAAGAAGCCGACGAACTGGTCGCGGAGTTTATCCAGGATCTGGAACGTCTTGCGGGCCTGCTCGACGGCGGCGTGACCGACGCGGTTTATGCCGAAGTCGTCGGCCACGGGGAAATCTGGTCTGCCCGTCTGATGTCTGCGGTCCTGAATCAGCAAGGGCTGGAGGCTGCCTGGCTGGATGCCCGCACCTTCCTGCGCGCCGAGCGTGCCGCTCAGCCGCAGGTGGATGAAGGCCTGTCATGGCCTCTGCTGCAGCAGCTTCTGACCCAGCATCCCGATAAACGTCTGGTCGTTACCGGGTTTATCAGCCGCAACGATGCGGGCGAAACCGTGCTGCTTGGCCGTAACGGCTCCGACTATTCTGCCACGCAAATTGGCGCGCTGGCCGGTGCCTCTCGCGTCACCATCTGGAGCGACGTGGCGGGCGTCTACAGCGCCGACCCACGTAAAGTGAAAGATGCCTGCCTGCTGCCGCTGCTGCGGCTGGACGAGGCCAGCGAGCTGGCACGTCTGGCGGCACCTGTCCTGCACGCCCGTACTCTGCAGCCGGTTTCCGGCAGCGATATCGATCTTCAGCTGCGCTGTAGCTACACGCCGGAACAGGGTTCCACCCGCATCGAGCGCGTGCTGGCCTCCGGCACCGGCGCGCGGATCGTCACCAGTCATGACGACGTCTGCCTGATCGAATTCCAGATACCTGCCAGCCAGGATTTCAAGCTGGCGTACAAAGAGATAGACCTGGTGCTGAAGCGCACTCAGGTTCGGCCGCTGGCGGTAGGTGTGCATCCCGATCGCCAGCTGCTGCAGTTCTGCTACACCGCTGAAGTGGCGGACAGCGCCCTGAAGCTGCTGGATGAAGCCGGACTGCCGGGCGAACTGCGCCTGCGTCAAGGTCTGGCCCTGGTGGCGATGGTGGGCGCGGGCGTCAGCCGTAACCCGCTCCACTGCCACCGCTTCTGGCAGCAGCTGAAAGGCCAGCCGGTGGAATTTACCTGGCAGTCAGAAGAGGGCATCAGCCTGGTGGCGGTGCTGCGCACGGGACCCACAGAAAGCCTGATTCAGGGGCTGCATCAGTCTCTGTTCCGCGCTGAAAAGCGCATCGGCCTGGTGCTGTTCGGTAAAGGTAATATCGGCTCCCGCTGGCTGGAGCTGTTCGCCCGCGAGCAAAGTATCCTCTCCGCCCGTACCGGCTTTGAGTTTGTCCTGGCCGGCGTGGTGGACAGTCGCCGCAGCCTGCTGAGCTACGAAGGGCTGGATGCCAGCCGGGCGCTGGCGTTCTTTAACGATGAAGCGGTTGAGCAGGATGAAGAGTCCCTGTTCCTGTGGATGCGCGCTCACCCCTATGACGATCTGGTGGTACTGGATGTGACCGCCAGCGAGCAGCTGGCCGATCAGTATCTCGACTTCGCCAGCCACGGTTTCCACGTGATCAGCGCCAACAAGCTGGCTGGTGCCAGCACCAGCGACAAATACCGCCAGATCCACGACGCCTTTGAAAAAACCGGCCGTCACTGGCTCTATAACGCCACCGTCGGCGCAGGCCTGCCGGTAAACCATACGGTACGCGACCTGATCGACAGCGGCGACAGCATTCTGGCCATCAGCGGTATCTTCTCCGGCACGCTCTCCTGGCTGTTCCTGCAGTTTGACGGCACGGTGCCCTTTACCGACCTGGTGGATCAGGCCTGGCAGCAGGGACTGACCGAGCCAGACCCGCGCGTCGACCTCTCCGGTAAAGACGTCATGCGCAAGCTGGTGATCCTCGCCCGCGAAGCGGGCTATGACATTGAGCCGGACCAGGTCCGCGTCGAATCGCTGGTGCCGTCCCACTGTGAGGAAGGATCGGTCGATCACTTCTTTGAGAACGGCGATGAGCTGAACGAGCAGATGGCACAGCGGTTTGAAGCCGCCCAGGAGCTGGGACTGGTCCTGCGCCACGTGGCGCGTTTTGACGCCAACGGCAAAGCCCGCGTCGGCGTTGAAGCCGTCCGTCCTGAGCATCCGCTGGCCTCGCTGCTGCCCTGCGACAACGTCTTCGCCATCGAAAGCCGCTGGTATCGCGATAACCCGCTGGTGATCCGCGGGCCGGGTGCGGGACGCGATGTCACCGCCGGGGCAATTCAGTCGGATATTAACCGCCTGGCGCAGCTGCTGTAGTTTTACCAACCCTCACCGCCAGGTGAGGGATTTTTCAGACTTTCGCTTTGCCCCACAAACGCCGCGAGTTATCTTCGATCACCCCGGAGAGGCGGCGTTTTTGCATGGTCCGCGCCCAGCTTGCCGATAACCCTGCCGCTGAGAGTAAACGCCGGTACTGCTCGTCGTCGAAGGGCTGATACCAGGCCATCACGCCCGCTTCATGCACGGAGATATCGCTTAACCTGGAAACCCGCTCCAGCGGGGAATCGGCAGAGACCTCGCCTTCGGCAACCACCCGGTAGAGCCAGCCCGTGCGGCCGCTCTCCTGCATCGTTGATGCCATGTCGGGGATCGCAAAGTGAAAATTGAGCTTAAAGCACGGCGAGCGCGGCTGTGTGACCTGGATCAGGGCATCGCCCCAGCGGAAGATATCGCCACTAAAGACATTGTGCTCGGTCAGCCCCTCGGTTGAGAGATTTTCCCCGAACGCTGGCGCGCTAAACAGCGCCGCCTGTTCAGGGAAGCGTTCCGCCCAGTACGCATAGTGCTCACGCGGGTAGTGACACAGGGCGCGGTCCGGGCCGCCGTGAATGACCTTTTCCGCCTGCTGATCCCCTTCCAGGCCCAGCGGACGAAGCGTCAGGGCACCATCGACCTGCAGTTTGCCTATAGCGCTGGGACGGCTGCCTTCGTAGTCCCGGACCTGTCCAATAAATACGTTTGCCGGATAGCGCATCTTACGATTCCTCTCTTCTTTGCCCGTCGACTGCACAAAATGAGAGACGGGTTCACCTGTCCGGCCAGCAGACATGCTATGACTGTTCTTGTTTTTGAAACGCCATTTCACCAATAAGGAGTCAACGACGTGACTATCCAATCGCAATTTTCCGGCGTCTGGTGCCCTTCGATAACGCCGATGGAGAATGACGGCAGCCTGGATCTCAACGGCCTCGCCCGCCATATAGACCGCCTTACCGAAGCCCGACTCGACGTTATCCTGCTGATGGGCAGCATCGGCGAGTTCGCTTCGCTGACGATGGACGAACGCCTGCTGCTGATCCGCGAAGCCAGGGCGATGTCGCCTCTGCCGATGGTGGCCAACGTTTCTGCGACCAGCTTCAGCGATATTCTGCGGCTGGCTAAAGAGGCAGACCGCTGCGGCTACGATGCCGTCATGGTGCTGCCGCCCTATTACTACGGCCAGACAACGCGCCAGCTCCTGCATTACTATCGCGCGCTCGGCCAGCAGCTGCCGGGAAAATGGTTCGCCTATAACTTCCCGGCGCGCACCGGCTGCGATATCACGCCGGAGCTGGTTGCCACCCTGGCCGCCGAGTTTAGCAACTTTGCCGGGATTAAAGACACCGTCGACTGCCAGTCCCACACCCGCAACATAATTCTGGCCGTGCAGGACGTGCGCCCCGACTTCGCCGTGCTCTCCGGCTACGATGAATATCTGATCCCGAACCTGCTGGCGGGCGGGGCCGGGATTATCTCCGGCCTGAACAATATTATGCCCGAACGTTTTGTGCAGGCGAAGCAGGCCTGGGCGCAGGGCGATCTCGCCACGCTGCATCAAATCCAGAAAGATATCAGCAGGTTCTCCGCCATTTACGCCATCGGCGATGACTTTGTCACCACAATTAAAAGCGTGGTTTCACGTAAATTCGGCTACTGCGGCACCACCGCGCGCAATTTCGGCGGCGAACTGGATGAGGAAGCCTGCCGGACGGTCGATACGCTGTTCGTTATCTAAGCAATCCGGACGCTCAGCGGCCAGGGACGGTTCAGCTTTTATCGCGGGACAGTTGCGCTATCAGCGCTTCACTCGGCTTCGGCGGCGGCACGTTGGCCTCACGTGCCTCCAGCCACTCTAGCCTGCCATCCCATTCGGGCAGCGGCGCGGGCGGCAGCGGAACGATCTCGTTAATTTCGGGGACGGTGGGATGGGCATAGGAGTAGTTTGCCAGGATCCGCCAGATGACTTTGTAACGCCGGGCACGTTCAGGGTCTTTTGGCAGATCCAGATAGTCCAGTGCATTTGTGGGTTCCGGACCATTAAAACCATGCTCTAAAAAACTGGCTGAACTCGAGTTACCAGCCATCACTCCCAGTTGAAACATCTCAACGGCTAGCTGATATTTTCCAGCAACCGCATGCACATTCCCCAGCTCATTAGCCGCACTACCATCTCCCTGCTCGGCGGCGCAGCGACGCATTTGCATGGAAATTTCTGGAGCCATATCAACCGGAGCCAGTTTCTCACCCACGTATGCCTGAGCCAGAGCACTCCCCTCATCTGCCGCCTTGCGGAAGTAGCGCAGGGCCATCTCCTCATCCTGCCGTAGCCCCGCCGCACCGTGCTGCAGATAGAGCGCAATAAAGTAGTAGCCGGTGGCCACCTTCGCATCGATCAGCCGCTGGCTCAGACGTAGCCGCTCCGCGCTGCTTAGCCGAAACTGGCCCCGAAGCGCACCGTTCTGCAGGTTGATGCTGGCCTTATAGTGGCCGTTTTCTGCCGCAATACGGTACAGCCGGCCGATTTCCACATCCACGGTTTTATCCTGCTTCAGCTGGTTGTTTTTCTGCAACCAGCGGGCGTAGTTAAACAGCCTGTCGCTGTCGGCCGAAGGCTCCGGGATAACCTCATGCTTACAGGTGAAGGCCAGGCGGGTCTTGATATCGCTAAGCGGGTCCATAGAAAAGTCCTTTTTAACAGAAACCGGGGCGCTTACCCCGTCGCAGGCTGCCAATAGCAGGCAGGAGAGCAGTAACAGGCGACGCATCAGTCTAAATCCTTGAGTTTTGCTGCGTTGTACTGGAATTCAATCAGTGGAGCTACAGGCACATCCTGCATTGTCTTCTGGAGGGTTTTATTCTCCTCAAGGATATCCTCCCAGGCAAAAAACGCCTCCCCCGCATCATCCTGCACTCCCTTTCCACTGGTATGCAGTTTCCACAGCCGCTGCCTTAGAGCCTTTGTCACGCTGGCCCACTCATGGGCAATATTCATTTCACTGTCAACCTGCATACTGCGGGTGTTGATATTGGCCGAGCCGTGAGTGGTAAAAACGTCGTTGATAATCATCAGCTTGGAATGAATATACACCGGCATCCAGCTGTGCGCCGCAGAGTCCTTAGCCACCAGCGAGCAGATGTGGGTTTTCAGCCCAGGGTGATCCTGCGACTCAATTTTACTGTTCTGAATCTCTTCAACTTTTTGCTTATATTCAGCCAGTTTTTCCGCCGTCGCCGGGTCCCGGGGATCAAAGTAGGTGGGCAGATTATTGCGCAGTGCCTCAATTCGCCTCAGCTTTGTAATTTCGGGAATGGTATCTGCCCGTCCCAGGCTCTCCAGCATCCTCTGGGTATTGACGGTTCCCGATCCGATCCCCTGATCCGTTACGTTGGTCACCACAAACAGATGCAGCGCGCCGTGTTTGCCAGGGTCACGGCCCTCCCGGGTCTGGTCGGCGGCGGCCTTTTTGATGGCCTCCGCCAGAGGCGGCCAGCGGAAGTACTGGTTTTCGATATAGATAAATTGCGTCGCATTGTTGACGGCGTTCAGGTACAGCGCTTCGATATCACGCCGCCCCTCCTGGGCCTGAGTGCGCAGCAGCTGCGCCATCAGCGGTCTGCCAAAGCCTGCCCTCGGCTTTAGCTGCCGCCCGACCGCTTTTGCATTACGGGACGTGAATAAATCCTGTCCGGTCTCCCGGCACCAGGCCCTGGCGAAGTTTGCGTGCAGGTGTTCCAGAATCGGTCCGGTTACCCGGGCGGAGATATCCTGTCGCGGTAGCTCGCCGCGCGCCCCCGCATTGGGTGCCGGTTTGTCAGTGCCCCGATACTGCGCGGAGTGGTCATCGGTATCCCAGTATTCATCGAGCATATTGTGGCCCATCACAAAGCCAACAGCGTGTTCCGCTAATTCATAGTCAACCAGCACGGTCTTCTGATGGTGCGTGGCTGACCCGGCCATCGTACCGATCGAGGCCGCACTGATTTCCCGGTCAAAGCTGTGCAACGCGGCCTGATACGCAATTTCGGTCCGGTCAATGGTGTCAAAACCGCGGCTAACAAAAAGGGGAGGAAGAGAACGCAGTCTGGCATTGCGCAGATCGGCCTGTGCCGCGCGGCCAGCAATTAAATCCATCCCCGCGACCACATCCGCCAGTTCACCGGTTAAGGAGTAGGCTTTAAACCAGCGCCGGTCATAAGCATACTGCTCCTCAGTGGCGCACTGTCCCGCCCGGTCAGAAATACGAATAACACCTTTACCGGGCAGATTGGCCTCTCCCACAAAACCTGCCGAGTTTAAGGGCATTTCCCAGCCGAGAATGCGCACCTGCACCTGTTTTTCGCGCGCTATCTTTACCAGCAGCTCACCGATACAGGGGGCAGTGCCATCGCGAATAAAGTACATGGAGGGCTGAAAACCCCAACAGATAATATCAACAGACTTTTTAGCATTAGCGATGGCGTGATGGACTGACGCGAAGGCTTCTTCGCCATTAACAAGGGGGTCATAGGTCGCCTGGGCTGGCGGATATTCGGTGTCCTGAACAAACCAGGGAGCAGTGATAGTACACTGGCCGATACTTACGATTACAGGTACCACAATGGGTCGCTTAATCATTGGCTTAATCCTTAAGCTCGTTTCCTTTTGCTGCTGGCCTGATCCAGGCTGCAGCACTGTTTTACGCTTTCAGAAGCGGAATAGATTCGAAATGATGATCCTCATAACGCGGTAAAATAAGCGATGAACCCTGTCATCTTTGCTCATATGGCGAATATTTTTTCGTCACTGCACCTGCAACGAGTGGTTATAAAATATACATCAGAATTAAACTAAAATTACAGAAATAAAAAACCGGAAACGAAGAACATTTCCGGTTTTTATACTGTGACGGGCTATTTAACTAAGCCCAGCCAGAAAAAAACTTATTTTTTCGCCGCGAAACGCGCTGCTGCTTCGTCCCAGTTAACCACGTCCCAGAACGCTTTGATGTAGTCCGGACGGCGGTTCTGGAATTTCAGGTAGTAAGCGTGCTCCCACACGTCCAGACCCAGGATCGGGAAGCCGGATGCGCCAGAAATTGCTTCACCCATCAGCGGGGAGTCCTGGTTAGCAGTAGACACTACAGCCAGTTTGTCGCCTTTCAGTACCAGCCACGCCCAGCCGGAGCCGAAACGGGTAGCGGCAGCTTTTTCAAACTCTTCTTTGAATTTATCAACGGAGCCGAAATCACGCTCGATGGCCGCTTTCAGGTCGCCCTGCAGGGTGGTACCGGTTTTCAGGCCTTTCCAGAACAGGCTGTGGTTAGCGTGGCCGCCCGCGTTGTTACGCAGTACGGTTTTCTTGTCGGCCGGCAGCTGATCCAGTTTGGTGATCAGTTCTTCAGCAGACAGGCTGGCGAATTCTGGCAGGCTTTCCAGCGCCGCGTTGGAGTTGTTCACATAAGTCTGATGATGCTTAGTGTGATGGATTTCCATCGTCTGCTTGTCGAAGTGCGGTTCCAGTGCATCATAAGCGTACGGCAGGGATGGCAGTGTATAACTCATAATCATCTCCATTATTATCGGGCGGCAGAGTGGTGTTAAAGCCGCGTAAGCAGTTGGTTCATTATAGTTAATTAAATGATATTGAAAATGTTTATCAATGCCGCATTTTCTATATGGTTATAACCGTTAGTTATGTCGCTTAAATTGTGAGCTCAATCACCCACTTAACGCGCTCATTGCCAGCCTCGTCGATCACGCGGCAAGCTCCCTAAGGTAAATCAGGTGGGCGATTTTTAGACTCATCGAGTCGGATGGATATCCGACCATAAAAACGATGAGGATGAAAAATGAGTCACGCGATTACGATGGGTATTTTCTGGCATTTGATAGGCGCAGCCAGTGCGGCCTGTTTCTATGCCCCGTTTAAAAAGGTCAAAAGCTGGTCATGGGAAACCATGTGGTCCGTCGGTGGGATAGTCTCGTGGCTTATCCTGCCCTGGACCGTCAGCGCCCTGCTCCTGCCCGATTTCTGGGCCTACTTCCGCAGCTTTGACGCTGCCACCCTGCTGCCGGTGTTTCTGTTTGGCGCCATGTGGGGGATCGGCAATATCAACTATGGCCTGACCATGCGCTATCTCGGCATGTCGATGGGGATAGGCATCGCCATCGGCATTACGCTGATTGTCGGGACATTGATGACGCCCGTTCTGAATGGCAATTTTGATGTCCTGATCGGCACGCCCGGCGGGCGCATGACGCTGCTTGGCGTTTTAGTTGCGCTGGCAGGCGTCGCGATTGTGACCCGTGCTGGCCAGCTGAAAGAGCGCAAAATGGGCGTCAAAGCCGCCGAATTTAACCTCAAAAAAGGGCTGGCGCTGGCAGCGATGTGCGGCATTTTCTCCGCCGGAATGTCCTTTGCCATGAACGCCGCGAAGCCGATGCACGAAGCCGCTGCCGCGCTGGGCGTTGACCCGCTATACGTGGCGCTGCCGAGCTACGTGGTGATTATGGCCGGTGGCGCGCTGGTCAACCTGGGGTTCTGCTTTATCCGTCTGGAAAAAGTAAAAAACCTGTCGATAAAAGCCGACTTTTCGCTGGCAAAATCTCTGATTATCAGCAATATCCTTCTTTCTGCCCTTGGCGGGCTGATGTGGTATCTGCAGTTCTTTTTCTACGCCTGGGGCCATGCCAGTATTCCGCCGCAGTATGACTACATCAGCTGGATGCTGCATATGAGCTTCTATGTTCTGTGCGGCGGGATTGTCGGGCTGGTGCTGAAGGAGTGGAGTAACGCCGGACGGCGTCCGGTCAGCGTGCTGGGCCTGGGCTGCGTGGTGATTATCGTCGCCGCCAATATTGTTGGCATGGGTATGGCAAGCTAATTAAGCCGCAACCCGACTACGATGACGCCACTGACCTGGCGTCATCCCGATTTCGCGGTTAAAGACCACCGAAAAGTAGTTACTGTCCTCAAACCCGCACTGCATGGCGATTTCGCCGATCATCATCTCCGTATGCTGCAGCAGATACTGGGCATGGCAGATGCGCAACTGCCGCAGGTAGTGATTGACGGTCATCCCCGTCTGGTTGCGGAACTGCTGGCGCAGGGTGCGCTCGCTGCACTGCTGCTGTTCGCAGAATTTATCGAGGATAAACGAACGGTTCAGGCTACCGGCCAGGGCAACGATCAGCTTATCGAGCAGCGCCTCCTGGGTGCTGGCCTCCGGGTTGTCCGTGGCGTAGCGATGGCGCTTCAGGGTCATCACCAGCTGGGCAAAAAGCGCTTCCGCCATACTGTTGGCCAGCGCATCCTCTTTCAGACACTCCTGCTCAAGCTGGGTAATCAACTGACGCACCAGATTCATGCCGCCGCTGCCCAGCCGCCAGTGCGGTGGGCTGCCCGGGCCGTTGAAGCCGGGGATCGAGTCGGCCCAGTCAAGATTCAGCTTCAGCCGCTCCGGGCAGTAGATGACGTTTTGCAGCACCAGGTCGTTGACCGAGGCGTAGGAGTGTTTATCTTCGGCGCGGATATAAAACAGGTCGCCACGGGTAATGCGGTATGGGCGATCGTTGAGCACGTGCAGACCGTTGCCGCGCCACACCAGCACCAGTTCACAGAACTCGTGGGTATGCTCGGCAAAAACGTTTTGCGGATAGCGATCCGCCACCCCGACAGCCTGTTCCGGCGTGGAGAAGAAGTCGGCTTTACGGAGAATTAACTGGCCCGGCACGGGGTCACCTCAGCGGCTAATAACCCGTCATTATTAGCCGGTTTGCGGTAAAAAAACGGTGATACCCTTCGCGTTACTGAAGAGAGGTATCCCGCCCCTGGCGAATATCGCGCGGAGACCAGTCGAATTCGCGGCGGAAGAGGGTCGAGAAGTGGTTACTGTCGCCGAACCCGCAGCGGTAGGCGATATCGGTCACGCTGGCATCGCTGTGGCGCAGCAGATGACGCGCTTTAATAAGCCGCAGACGGTTGAGATAGCGCTGTGGCGTCAGGCCCGTGTGCTGCTTGAGCTGGCGGTGCAGCGTGCGCAGCGACAGCGTGAAATTCCCGGCAATCGACTCCCAGCACACCTCTTCGGCATAGTGATCCTCCAGCCAGGCCAGCAGCTGATTCAGCCGCGCATCGTTATTTTCCGCCCCTTCCTCCAGGCTGCTTTTACGCAGCAGCACCAGCAGCTGCATAAACAAGATTTCGCGGTTAGCGAGGGCGTGGGCATCAACCTGCCCCTCCGAGCCTTCCATCTGGGCGATGATCTGCCGAACCTGTCCCAGGGTGCTCTGATTCACCCGCCAGTGGGACGGATAGTGCCCGTCCTGCTCCTGCGGCAGCAGCTGATTCAGCCCGGCGAGGAACTGGAAACCCTCCGGTGAGCGATAGAGCACGTTGGTCAGGCAGAGGTTATCCGTATGTTCATACAGATGCCGGTCGTGATCGCGCACAAAGCAGACGGTCCCGCCGCTGATGGTATAGGGCTGACCGTTAAACACGTGAATGCCGGTGCCGTGTTCAACAATCACGATTTCATGAAAATCATGATAATGCTCAGGAAATGCCGCCTGTGGCAGCCGCGGTTCAATCGCGACAGGCGACTGACCTGACGGAAAAAAATCCACGCTATGCAGTACGGTCATGATGGCTCCGGCTACTGAGAAAGGTTCTCAAAATACTAATTAAGGATGTTGAACCTCACCTTCAACTTTCGACAGCAATCCGTGCAAAGGCTGTCGATTTTTCAAGAATCACCCGGAAAGATCGGGAAATGCGGCCACGGTCACAGCGCCTATCCCCCGCGCTTTTAGCGGAAATCGTGAACTCCATCACGTTCATCTTTGCTTTCTTGCCAGCGGCGAAATCCCCCTGTCAGTAACAAGAAGGTCGGAAAAACGGGCTTTTTTTAGACTGGTCTGTAATGACTCTCAGAAGGACCCCATCATGACTTTTCGCCATTGTGTCGCGGTTGACTTAGGTGCCTCCAGCGGACGTGTAATGCTGGCACGCTATGACCGCGAACAGCGATCCCTGACGCTTCGCGAAATCCACCGTTTCGCTAACTGTCTGCAGAAAAAAGACGGCTTCGACTGCTGGGATATTGACGGCCTGGAGGCGGAGATCCGCTGCGGGCTGGAGAAAGTCTGCGCGCAAGGGATTGTCATCGACAGCATCGGTATCGATACCTGGGGTGTCGACTACGTCCTGATTAATGCACAGGGAGAACGCGTTGGTTTGCCCGTCGCCTATAGGGATAACCGCACGGATGGCGTGATGCTGCGCGCCCAGAAGCAGATCGGCAAAGCCGAGATCTACCGCCGCAGTGGCATCCAGTTTTTACCCTTTAACACCCTCTATCAGCTGCGCGCCCTGGTCGAACAGCAGGAAAACCTGGTGGATCAGGTCGCCCATGCGCTGCTGATCCCCGACTACTTCAGCTACCGGCTAACCGGCAATCTCAACTGGGAATACACCAACGCCACCACCACCCAGCTGGTGAATATCAACACCGATACCTGGGACGAGACGCTGCTGGCCTGGACCGGCGCCTCCGCCGACTGGTTTGGTACACCGACCCATCCCGGCAATGTCATCGGGCACTGGCGCTGCCCACAGGGTAATGCGATCCCGGTGGTCGCCGTCGCCAGCCACGATACCGCCAGCGCGGTGATCGCCGCGCCGCTGGCGGGTAAAGATGCGGCTTACCTCTCTTCCGGAACCTGGTCGCTGATGGGCTTTGAAAGCAAAACGCCCATGACCTGCGAGGACGCGCTGGCGGCCAATATCACCAATGAGGGCGGGGCCGAAGGCCGCTACCGGGTGCTGAAAAACATTATGGGGCTGTGGCTGCTGCAGCGGGTGCTGAAGGAGCAAAACATCAGCGACCTGCCCGCGCTGATCGCCCGCACGGAGCAGCTGCCCGCCTGCCGCTTTTTGATTCATCCCAACGATGACCGTTTTATCAACCCGGACGATATGAGCGCCGAGATCCAGGCCGCCTGCCGGGAAGCGGGTCAGCCCGTACCGGAGAACGCCGCCGAACTGGCGCGCTGCATCTTCGACAGCCTGGCCCTGCTCTACGCCGACGTGCTGAGCGAGCTTGCCGCCCTGCGCGGGAAGCCGTTCAGCCAGCTGCATATTGTTGGCGGCGGCGGCCAGAACCAGCTGCTTAACCAGCTCTGTGCCGACGCCTGCGGCATCCGCGTGATCGCAGGCCCCGTCGAAGCCTCGACGCTTGGCAATATCGGCGTGCAGCTGATGACCCTCGACGAGCTGAGTAACGTCGACGACTTCCGCCAGTTGGTCACCTCCAGCCACACCCTGAAGACATTTATCCCCCATTCCGATTGTGAAATTGCCCGCTACGCCGCGCAGTTTCCGCAAAAACGACAGACAAAGGAGCTTTGCGCATGACCACTCAACTTGAACAAGCCTGGGACCTGGCTAAACAACGTTTTGCCGCCGTCGGCGTGGATGTCGAGGAGGCGCTGCGCCAGCTTGATCGTTTGCCCGTCTCGATGCACTGCTGGCAGGGCGATGATGTTGCCGGATTTGAAAACCCGGAAGGCACTCTGACCGGCGGTATCCAGGCCACGGGCAACTATCCGGGCAAAGCGCGTAACGCCGTCGAACTGCGCGCCGACCTTGAACAGGCCCTGAGCCTGATCCCGGGACCGAAACGCCTGAATCTGCATGCTATTTATCTGGAATCGAATACGCCGGTCGGACGCGATGAAATCAAGCCGGAACACTTTAAAAACTGGGTGGAATGGGCGAAAGCCAACAAGCTGGGACTGGATTTTAACCCGTCCTGCTTCTCGCACCCGTTGAGCGCGGACGGTTTTACCCTCTCCCACGCCGACGACAAAACCCGCCAGTTCTGGATTGACCACGTTAAGGCCAGCCGCCGCGTCTCGGCGTACTTTGGCGAGCAGTTAGGTACGCCGTCAGTGATGAATATCTGGATCCCGGACGGGATGAAAGACGTCACCGTTGACCGTCTGGCGCCACGCCAGCGCCTGCTTAATGCACTGGATGAGATTATCAGCGAGAAGCTCAATCCGGCCCACCATATCGACGCCGTGGAAAGCAAACTCTTCGGTATCGGCGCGGAGAGCTACACCGTCGGCTCGAACGAATTTTATATGGGCTACGCCACCAGCCGCCAGACCGCGCTGTGCCTGGATGCGGGCCACTTCCATCCGACCGAAGTGATTTCCGACAAGATCTCCGCCGCCATGCTCTATGTCCCACGTCTGCTGCTGCACGTCAGCCGTCCGGTGCGCTGGGACAGCGATCACGTGGTGCTGCTGGATGACGAAACCCAGGCTATCGCCAGCGAGATCATCCGCCACAACCTCTTTGACCGTGTCCATATCGGCCTCGACTTCTTCGACGCCTCCATCAACCGCATTGCCGCCTGGGTGATCGGCACCCGCAATATGAAACGCGCCCTGCTGCGCGCTCTGCTGGAGCCGACTGAGCAGCTGCGTCAGCTGGAAGCCGACGGCGATTATACCGCCCGTCTGGCGCTGCTGGAGGAGCAAAAATCCCTGCCGTGGCAGGCGGTATGGGAGATGTACTGTCAGCGCCACGACACCCCGGCCAACAGCCAGTGGCTGGAAAGCGTGCGCGCTTATGAAAAAACCATTTTGAGCCAGCGTGGGTAACAGACCCTCAGCGATTTAACAGGAACCAAAAGACTATGCAGAACATTACCGACGCCTGGTTTGTCCAGGGCATGATTAAAGCCACCACCGATGCCTGGCTGAAAGGCTGGGATGAGCGCAACGGCGGCAACCTGACCCTGCGCCTGGACGAGGCCGATATCGCGCCGTACAGCGCCGATTTCCACGCGAAGCCGCGCTATATCGCCCTGAGCCAGCCGATGCCGCTGCTGGCTAACACGCCGTTTATCGTCACCGGCTCCGGCAAATTCTTCCGTAACGTCCAGCTCGACCCGCAGGCAAATATTGGCGTGGTAAAAGTGGACAGCGACGGCGCGGGCTACCACATTCTTTGGGGGCTGACACACGAAGCGGTGCCGACATCCGAACTGCCGGCGCACTTCCTGTCCCACTGTTCGCGCATCAAGGCGACCAACGGCAAAGACAGAGTGATTATGCACTGCCACGCCACCAACCTGATTGCACTGACCTATGTCCTGGAAAACGACACGGATCTGATTACCCGCAAACTGTGGGAAGGCAGCACCGAGTGTCTGGTCGTGTTCCCGGACGGCGTCGGCATTCTGCCGTGGATGGTGCCGGGCACCGACGAAATTGGCCAGGCGACCGCAAATGAGATGGTGAATCACTCGCTGGTGCTCTGGCCGTTCCACGGCGTCTTCGGCAGCGGGCCAACCCTGGATGAAGCCTTTGGCCTTATCGACACCGCGGAGAAATCCGCAGAAGTGCTGGTGAAAATCTACTCGATGGGCGGCATGAAGCAGACCATCACCCGGCAAGAACTGGTTGCCCTGGGCCAGCGTTTCGGCGTCACCCCAATGCAGTCAGCGTTAGACCTTTATCAATAACAACATCGCGCCCCGCTCACCGAGACGGGGCGAACTCTGTCTCACCTGCAAACCCCTACACGTGTTTAAGTGGAGTAAAAGCAATGAAAACAAAAGCAAGCTTGATCCTCACGACCGTTGCCATCCTGGCGTTGTCCGGTTCCGCCTTAGCCGAAGTTAAAATCGCCCTGGTGGCGAAATCCTTAGGAAATGGTTTCTTCGAAGCAGCGAACGTTGGCGCACAGGAGGCGGCCAAAGAGTTAGGTGATGTCAAAGTCATCTATACCGGCCCGACCACCACCACCGCCGAAGCGCAGATCGAAGTGCTCAACGGTCTGATCGCCCAGGGCGTGGATGCGATCGCCATCTCCGCCAACGATCCCGATGCCGTGGTGCCGGTGCTGAAAAAAGCGATGCAGCGCGGCATCAAAGTGGTGTCATGGGATTCCGGCGTGGCGAAAGCCGGTCGCCAGATCCACCTTAACCCGTCCAATAACGCGCTGATTGGCGAAACCAACGTGAAGCTGGCCGCCGACGCGTTAAAAGCGCTGAACGCGGAGAAAGGCGAAGTGGCAATCCTCAGCGCCACCCCGACTTCCGCCAATCAGAATACCTGGATTGCCGAGATGAAAAAGGTGCTGCCTCAGTACCCGGCTATCAACCTGGTGACCGTCGCTTACGGGGACGATCTCTCCGATAAAAGCTACCGCGAAGCGGTCGGCCTGCTGAAAACGTACCCCGATCTGAAAGTGATCGTCTCGCCGTCTTCGGTGGGTATTGTCGCCGCCGCTCAGGCGGTAAAAGACCAGGGCAAGATTGGCAAAGTGTACGTCACCGGCCTGGGGCTGCCGTCCGAAATGGCCGGGGCGATTGAATCCGGGGCCAGCAAAAGCTTCGCCATCTGGAACCCGATCGATCTGGGCTATGCCGCCACGTATCTGGCAAACGACCTGGTCAAAGGTACCGCCACCAAAACCGAAGCCAGCATGGGCAAACTGGGCAAAGTGACGCTGGATGCCGACGGCAACGGGGCGATGGCCGAACCCTTTGTCTACGATGCCAGCAATATTGATAAGTTCTCGAAGATTTTCTAATCCCAGCGCCCTCTTCTGACGGAAGAGGGCATCTACCGGAGAACTATCATGACGGCATCCACACCGCTGCTGTCTCTCAAGGGGATCAGTAAAATCTTCCCCGGCGTGCGCGCGCTTGAGAACGTACAGCTCGACCTCTGGCCCGGCAAAGTGACCGCCCTGATCGGCGAAAACGGCGCGGGCAAATCCACGCTGGTCAAAGTCATGACCGGCATTTATCAGCCCGAAGAGGGCGAAATCCTCTATAAAGCCATCCCTATTCAGCTTCCCAACCCCGAATCGGCGCATAAAGTCGGCATCACCGCTATCCACCAGGAGACGGTGCTGTTTGATGAGCTGTCGGTGACGGAGAATATTTTTGTCGGCCAGTATCTGTATAAAGGCTGGCTGAAAAAGCTCGACTGGCCTGCAATGCACGCGAAAGCACAGGCGTTGCTGACCCGTCTTGAGGTGCAGATTGACCCCAGGTCGACGCTGAAAACCCTGAGTATCGCCCAGCGCCATATGGTGGCTATCGCCCGCGCCCTCTCGTTTGATGCGCAGGTGGTGATCCTCGACGAGCCGACAGCCGCGCTTTCGCAGCACGAGATCCTCGAGTTTTATCAAATCGTTGAACGCCTGAAGCAGGAGGGCAAAGCCATCCTGTTTATCTCGCATAAGTTTGATGAAATCTTCGAGCTGGCGGATCACTACACGATTCTGCGCGACGGCGTCTGGGTTGGCTCCGGCAGCATCAACGACATTACCGAAGAGCGGATGGTGGCGATGATGGTCGGGCGCGCCATTACCCAGACTTACCCTAAAGGCACCAGCGAGCCGGGCGAGACGGTACTGGAAGTGCGCGATCTCTGCCACCCGACGGAGTTTGCCCATATCGACTTCTCTCTACGCAAAGGGGAGATCCTCGGCTTCTATGGCCTGGTGGGCGCGGGGCGCACGGAGTTGATGCAGGCGCTGTCCGGTGTCTCACGCCCGAGCAGCGGTGAAATTATCCTCAACGGTAGCCGGGTGCAGTTCCGCCAGCCCGCCGACGCCATCCGGGCCGGTATTGTCTGCGTCCCGGAAGAGCGCCAGCGACAGGGTGCGATTATCGAGCTCTCCGTGGCCCACAACATCAGCCTGCCCCAGCTCAGCAAGCTCAATCCTTCCGGCGTGCTGAACGACGCCCGGGAGTGGGCGCTGGCCGACGAATACGCCCGTCGCCTGCAGGTCAAAGCCTTTAGCTGGAAGCAGGCGGTCAGCACGCTCTCCGGCGGCAATCAGCAGAAGGTGGTGATCGGCAAATGGCTGGCGACGCACCCGGAGGTCATCATTCTCGATGAGCCAACCAAAGGGATCGATATCGGCTCCAAAGCGGCGGTCCATCAGTTTATGTCCGAGCTAGTGGCTCAGGGACTGGCGGTGATTATGGTCTCTTCAGAATTGCCGGAAGTGATGGGCATGGCGGACAGGATTATCGTCATGCATGAAGGATTGATGGTTGCGCAGTATCGCGCCGGGGACGTCACAGCGGAAACCATCGTCAGCGCCGCCAGCGGCATCAGTCAGGAGGCGGCATAATGTGGCAACAGCTGCTTAAACACCGCGAAGCCCTGCTGGGCGCGGTGATCGTATTGATGGTGGCGGCGATTGGCAGTCGCGTGCCGTCGTTTGTCGGTCCCAGCAACCTGGTGGAGATCTTTAACGACACCGCCATCCTGATTATCCTCGCTCTCGGCCAGATGATTGTCCTGCTGACCAAAGGCATTGATTTGTCGATGGCCGCCAACCTGGCGCTGACCGGCATGATTGTCGCCCTGCTTAACTTCCACTATCCGGCGATCCCGGTCTGGACGCTGCTGCTGCTCGCCACCGGGCTGGGGCTGGTGATGGGCATGATTAACGGCCTGCTGGTGTGGAAACTGGGTATCCCGGCGATCGTGGTGACGCTTGGCACCATGAGCATTTATCGCGGCATTATCTTCCTGCTCTCCGAGGGCGGCTGGATCAACGCCCATCAGATGAGCCCGGCATTCCTCGCCCTGCCCCGCACGGTGGTGCTTGGCCTGCCATTGCTGAGCTGGTGCGCCGTCGCCGCGTTGCTGCTGGTGGGCTACTTCCTGCGCTACAGCCGGACCGGCCGCGCCCTGTATACCGCTGGCGGCAACGCCACCGCAGCCTGGTACACCGGGATCAACGCCGGAAAAATGCAGTTTGTCAGCTTCTGCCTCTCCGGGACGCTGGCGGGCTTCTGCGGCTATTTATGGATTTCCCGCTTTGCCGTCGCCTATGTTGACGTCGCTAACGGCTTTGAACTGCAGGTCGTGGCAGCCTGCGTCATTGGCGGTATCAGTACCATGGGCGGCACCGGTCGGGTGCTCGGCTGCCTGTTCGGGGCGCTGTTCCTTGGGGTGATCAACAACGCCCTGCCGGTGATTGGCATCTCGCCCTTCTGGCAGATGGCAATTTCCGGGGCGGTGATTGTGATCGCGGTGGTACTGAACGAACGCGGCAATAAGCGCAAAGGTCGACTGATCCTGCGCGATGCGGCGCTGGCCAGACAAAAACAGGCGGTGAGCTGATGAGCAAAATACTGACCTCTGAAGAGATACAACAGACCCCGACGGCAACGCCGTTTCTCCAGCGCCTGCTGTGCTGGGAAGGCTTTCTGCTGGCGGTCACCCTGGCGGTATTCGTGGTGAACGCGCTCGCCTCACCTTACTTCCTGAATATCTGGAACCTCTCCGACGCCACCTTTAACTTCACGGAAAAAGCGATCATCGTCCTGCCGATGGCGATGCTGATTATCGCCCGCGAGATTGATCTGTCGGTGGCCTCAACCATCGCCCTTAGCTCAACCGCCATGGGGTTCTGCGCGGCGGCGGGCGTTGATACGCCGCTGCTGGTGTGCGTCGGCCTCGGCGTCGGATTGCTGTGCGGGCTGTTTAACGGCTTTCTGGTGACCCGCTTTAACCTCTCATCCATCGTTATCACTATCGGGACGATGAGCCTCTATCGCGGCATCACCTATATTCTGCTGGGCGATACGGCCCTTAATCAGTACCCGGAAAGCTTCGCCTGGTTTGGCCAGGGCTATGTCTGGGGCGCGCTCTCCTTTGAGTTCGCCCTGTTTCTGCTGCTGGCGGCGCTGTTTGTCTTTCTGCTGCATCGCACTAACTTCGGCCGCCGGACCTACGCCATCGGCAATAACCCGACCGCGGCCTGGTTCTCCGGTATCAACGTCAAGCGCCATAACCTGTTGCTGTTCGCCCTTGTAGGGCTGATGGCCGGGCTGGCCTCGGTGCTGCTGACCTCGCGCCTCGGCAGTACCCGCCCGACCATTGCGATGGGCTGGGAGCTGGCGGTGGTGACCATGGCGGTGCTTGGCGGCGTCAATATTCTCGGCGGCGCGGGCAGTATGCCCGGTGTGATTATTGCCGCCTTTTTGATGGGGCTGGTGACCTTCGGCCTGAGCCTGCTTAACGTTCCCGGCATCGTGATGTCGATAATCATCGGCGCGATGCTGATCCTGGTGATCTCGCTGCCCATTATCACCCGCAGGGTGCTGCAGCGAAGACGGATTTAAGCCGGGTGGCACTATGCCGCCCGGCAAGAAAATCAAAGTAATCAAGGAGAGTAATCATGAGTTTTATGCTGGCACTACCCAAAATCAGCCTGCATGGCGCAGGCGCTATTGGCGATATGGTCAATCTGGTGGCAGGTAAGCAGTGGGGCAAAGCGCTGATTGTCACCGACGGGCAGCTGGTCAAAATGGGCCTGCTGGACAGCCTGTTTACCGCCCTGGACGCGCATAAAATGTCGTATCAGCTGTTCGATGAGGTGTTTCCTAACCCGACAGAAGAGCTGGTGCAGAAAGGCTATGCTGCTTATCAGGAAGCCAATTGCGATTATGTGATCGCCTTCGGCGGCGGCAGCCCGATCGACACCGCCAAAGCGGTAAAAATCCTCACCGCTAATCCCGGCCCGTCTACCGCCTATTCCGGCGTCGGCAAAGTTATCAACGCCGGAGTACCGCTGGTGGCAATCAACACCACGGCCGGAACCGCGGCGGAGATGACCAGTAACGCGGTGATTATCGACAGCGCCCGCCAGGTGAAAGAGGTGATTATCGACCCGAATATCATCCCTGATATTGCCGTGGATGACGCCAGCGTGATGCTTGATATTCCGGCGTCGGTGACCGCCGCAACCGGGATGGATGCCCTGACCCACGCCATCGAAGCCTATGTCTCCGCCGGGGCCCATCCCCTGACCGATGCTAACGCCCTTGAGGCCATTCGTCTCATCACCCTGTGGCTGCCAGCCGCCGTGGATAACGGCCAGAATCTGGAAGCGCGGGAGCAGATGGCGTTCGGCCAGTACCTGGCGGGGATGGCCTTTAACAGCGCCGGTCTGGGCCTGGTCCATGCTCTGGCCCACCAGCCGGGCGCGACCCATAACCTGCCCCACGGCGTCTGTAACGCTATCCTGCTGCCGATTATCGAAAACTTTAACCGCCCGAACGCGATCCCACGCTTTGCCCGCGTGGCCCAGGCGATGGGCGTCGATACCCGTGGCATGAGTGACGAAGCGGCAAGCCAGGCGGCGATTAACGCTATCCGCGAGCTGAGCGCCCGCGTCGGCATCCCGTCCGGGTTCAGCAAACTGGGCGTCACCAAAGCGGATATCGAAGGCTGGCTGGATAAAGCCCTCGCCGATCCCTGCGCGCCCTGTAATCCGCGCACCGCCAGCCGCGATGAAGTCCGCGAGCTGTATCTGGAGGCATTATGATCCGCAAAGCCTTTGTGATGCAGGTTAACCCCAACGCGCACGAAGAGTATGAGCGTCGCCACAACCCGATCTGGCCCGAGCTGGAAGCGGTGCTGAAAGATCATGGCGCGCATCACTACGCTATCTGGCTCGATAAAGAGCGCAACCTGCTGTTTGCCACGGTGGAGATCGAATCGGAAGAGCGCTGGAACGCGGTAGCCCATACCGACGTTTGCCAGCGCTGGTGGAAGCATATGCGCGACGTGATGCCCGCCAATCCGGATAACAGCCCGGTAAGCGCATCGCTGAAAGAGGTGTTTTACCTGCCGTAACCTGAGACGCTGCCGCGCAACGCGGCAGCGTTTTTTCTCTAGCTGGCTTTTGCCGTTTCTGCTCCGCCGACGCCCGGCACAACGGGACGTTTCGACAGGGTAAAGGCCGAGATAATCGTCACCGTCAGCACAATACAGCCCAGAATCAGATAGGTGTCCTGGAAGCCGATCCGGTCATACATATTCCCGGCAAAGGCGGAGAGGAAAATCGCCGCCAGCTGTTTGGCAAAGTTGAAGCCCACCAGATAGATCGTCGCCGACAGGCGGGTATCAAACACGCCGGTAATGTATTTAAACGCGCCCACCAGCAGGAACGGCACTTCCAGCGCGTGAAGCATCTTCAGCGCCACCACTTCATACACCGAGGTCGCAAAGGCCGAGCCAATAATACGGGTGGTCATAATGGCACCCGCAATCAGCAGGGTATTTTTCGCGCCGATACGGTTAATGATCCACGGCGAGCAGAACATAATAATGGCGTTGCAAAGCTCCCCGGCGGTGGTCGCAAAACCAAAGGCCTGGGTTCCCGCCTGCGGCGTGGAGAAGAAGGATTTAAAGAAGGTGGCGAACTGCTGGTCAAAGACATCATACACGCAGGCAACGCCGATCACGTAGAGGATAAACATCCACATTTTGCGCTGACGGAACAGGTTCACCACCATTTTCAGGCTAATCTGCGGCTGGTTCGCCCCCAGCGCATCGATAACCTGGGCATTGGGATTCACCCCCGGTTTCGCCACCAGCAGCAGGATCATCAGAAGCACCGCCGCCGCCGATCCCATCCAGAACACCCACTCCGGGTTGATGCTGAACAGCATCCCCGCCGTAGAAGCACAGAGCCCCCAGCCGAGGCAGCCAAACATCCTTGCCTTACCGTATTCAAAGTTGCTGTTACGGCTGACGCGCTCAACGTAGGCCTCAATCGCCCCCGATCCGGCGGCGAACACAAAGCCGATATACAGCCCACCGCTTAGCGCCCCCAGCCAGATATTCACCCGCAGCAGCGGCGCAAAGACATAGAGGAAGAAAGGCGCAAACAGGAACAGCAGGATGGCAATCACCCACAGCAGGTTCTTCTTCAGCCCCAGCTTGTCGGAAATAATACCCAGCACGGGCTGGAACGAAATTGCCGACAGGGAAATACAGGAGAAGACGATACCGGTATGGGTTTTACTCAGGCCAATGACATCCGACAGCCAGATCGGCAGGAACGGAAAGCAGGTGGCCATGATGAAGAAATAGAGAAAGACAAACGAACCAAAAATCCAGAAGTTAGGGTTATTTTTATGGGTACAGGTACTGGCAGTCATGTTGTTATCCTCAGTCAGGGGCCGCAGAGCAGCCCCGTCTCCACTATACGCGTTCCAGACCAATTAGAATGGCGCTTTCCGGATCCAGCACCGGCAGCGTTATTCCGGCCTTCATAAGCCACTCGCCGCTGACCGTCTGCGGCGCGATCATCCAGCCGGGGAGCTTGCGCATGGTATGGCCGCCTTCCCCGGTAATCTGAATATTGGGGTGGTCCAGCAGCGTGACGCTATAGCGGGCGCTGGCGTCCAGACCCGGAATACGCAGCGGTGCCAGCAGCGTGAAATCCGGCATCGCCAGCTGGCTGATAAGGTACAGCGCCTGGCGTTTATCCTCGCTGACAATGCCCTGCACCTGCGTCGTGGCATCGGGAGAGTCCACGCGCCACTGGGTGCCGGAATGGATCAGCTTGCGCCACTGTTTATACAGCGCCGCATAGTGGCGATAGCCTTCCCGCTCCCGGGCGTCGGCGCTGACCGGGTCCAGCTCCAGCCCCATATGGCCAAAGAGCGCGGTCAGGCCGCGAAACTCGATACTGTGCTGGCGGAAGGTGGCGTGGCAGTGGCGGTTGCCGATATGTGCCCCCATCACTTCCGGTGGAAAGAAGTAGCTCATACCGCGCTGGATGGTGTTGCGCTCCAGGGCGTCGTTATTGTCGGAGGCCCAGAAGCGGTGGCAGCGGGTGAGCACCTCATAGTCGATGCGTCCGCCACCGGCAGAGCAGGATTCAAACTCCACTAGCGGGAAGCGGGCGCGCAGGGTATCCAGCAGGCGATAGTACTGGTGGGTTTGTGCATCGGCGGCGGCCAGACCCTGATGGCCCGGCTGTACCAGCTCGCGGTTCATATCCCACTTCACATAGTCGACCTGATGCTCGCCCAGCAGCCAGCTCATACGTTCCAGCAGGTAGTCGAAAGCTTCCGGGATATTCAGGTTCAGCACCAGTTGATGACGGCCAGTAAGCAGCTTATAGCCCGGTAGCGCCAGTACCCAGTCCGGATGCGCCCGGTAGAGATCCGAATCCGGGTTAATCATCTCCGGCTCAATCCAGATCCCAAACTGCATCCCGCAGGCTTTGACATGATCGATAACCGGTCCCAGTCCCTGAGGATATTTCTTCTCATCGAGATACCAGTCGCCCAGCGCGGCATAATCATCGTTGCGGCCTTTAAACCAGCCGTCGTCGATAATAAAGCGCTCGACGCCCAGCGCCGCCGCCTCGTCCGCCATCTTCATAATGTAATCAGGGTGATGGTCGAAGTAGATCCCTTCCCAGGTATTGAGATGCACCGGGCGCGTTTTGCCGTTGGGGAAACGGATCACCTGCTCGCGCAGATAGCGGTGGAACTGCTGACTCATGCCGTTCAGGCCGCAGGCGGAGTAGCTGGCATACAGATACGGCGTCCACAGGGTTTCACCCGGATTCAGCATTTTTTCGCCCGGCATCCACAGCGCTTCGGCCTGCAGATAGCGACGGCCGTCAGTTTTCACTTCCGCCCGCAGGCGATGGTTGCCGCTCCAGCCTAAATGCACGCCCCAGACATCGCCCTGCTGCTCGCTGAAGCCGCCGCTGCCGGTGATGATGGCCGGGAAGTGTTCATGGGAGGTGCGACCGCGGCGGTTCTCCAGCACAAAGCTGTCGTGCTCAAGGCGCAGACGGTGGGGCTGGAACTCACGGATCCAGCGTCCGTGAAAGGCCATCACATCCCGGGCGTACTCCGCTACCGGCAGGGTGATGGCCAGACGCTCTGCCTGCCACACCGTCGTTTGTAGATTGGTCAGACCGTGGCGAATTTTCAGCACCCCGCTGCTATCCAGCAGCAGCTCGCTGGTCAGGCGCAGCCCGGCGTGCACATCCTCGCTGATTAGCGTCAGGGTATTGCCCTGCTGCTGCACCTCGATAGTCGAAAAGACCGGCGAACTGCAGAGCCCGGCGCGATGACCTTCAATTCCGGGCGTACCGAACAGGCCGTGCCCCAGCTCCGCCATCAGCGTGACCGGGGAATCGACATCCAGCCGACCGTTGGCCACCGGGCGGTCGAGGCTCAGCGCATCTTCCGGGGAGAAGGCGTCTAAATGCGGCCCCCAGTAGACAATTTCGGCGTAAGGATGGGTTTTTAGCACCACGTCGGCGCTGGCGCTTTCCAGGCGCAGGTAAACGGATTCCATAAGACATCTCCGGTGATTTGATGCCTTAACTGTTGATCCGAAACGTTTCGGATGCAAAGCCAAACGTTTCGGATATGTGACGAGCGTTAAAAAATCAGCGGGAAAAAGGGGAAGTTAGCTGGTGATACCCGGATGAAATTCCGGCTGCCAGAGTACCTGCAGCTGGCGGATATCGTCCCCGGCAATGAGGCGCTGGATCATGACGGCGATCTGCACGCCAACACCCTCGCGGGTGGACTGGATCACCGAACCCACGTCGGTGGTGACAATGCTGTCCGCCGGTAAACCATCGTAGACCACCAGCGCAACGCGCGCGTCACCGCTCAGGCGGTTTAGCTGGGCAAGGGCCATCGCAGCCCCGTCACCGTGGGTATTACAGTCGGTGATAATCGCCGTCGGCGGCTGGGGCAGCGCCAGCAGTTCAAGGGTCTGCTGATAGCCCGCTCGCCTGGACGGCGACAGCATCCGCTGCCATTCGCTCGACAGCCCGTGTTCGCTCAGCGCGTCGAGAAAGCCCTGTCGACGCTGGGTAATAAAGGCCTGGCTGTTGTGCTCGCCCAGCAGCGCGATGCGCGTATGACCGCTGGCAATCAGATGAGAGGTGGCCTGGTATGTTCCGGCGTAGTTATCAAAATCAAACCAGGCGTAGGGTTTTGTCAGTCGACTGCGGCCAAGCGCAAGGAAGGGAAAGCCCGCCGCCTGTAGCTCTTCAAGACGCGGGTCGTGCTCCAGAGTGTGGGCAACGATAAGTGCATCCACGCGACGGCCCTGTATCAACCGCATATAGCTGTGCTTATCTGACAGATCGTCATCGGCGATCAGCAGCAGATCGATCTCATGACGCGCCAGCTCGCGGCTGATCTCGCCGACCATATCCATAAAGACGCTGTTATTCAGCGGCTGGGGATGAACCGGAAAGACCAGCCCGACCGCATCGATTTTGCCCATCTTCAGACGACGCGCAAGCGTATTTGGCCGGTAGCCACGTCGCTTCGCCTCCGCCTCAACGCGAGCGCGCGTCTCGTCGGCGACGTCATCATAACCATTCAGCGCCCGGCTAACCGTGGTAACGGACAGCCCCAGGTCTTTAGCGATGGATTTAAGCGACATACCTTTCCTTGTCAGTGATAAACAAATGCGTAAACAGTGTTCCGCAATTACGGCAACGCGTCCAGCGGGATCAGTTCTGCTCACATACCATCAACGCCTGGGTATCAGGTTCCAGCGCCTTAAAGATATGCGGCTGATCCGCCGGATAACAGATATAGTCGCCCACATTCAGCTCCTCCGGTGCATCGAGAAGCCCCACCATCGCCCGTCCCTGGGTGATAATAATATGCTCCACCGAGCCGACCGGATGCGGATGAGAAATACGATCTGCCCCCGGCTGCGCTATCAGGGAATAGATATCACGCCTTGCACCCGGCGGGCAGGTTGCCAGCAACGTCACCTGATAGTTGGCCTGCTCCGCGACGAGCTTCGTGCCTTCTCCGCGACGAATAACCTGGGTCTTGCTGCTCTGCGGCTCCAGCAGGCGGGCAAAGGGAATATCCAGCGCCACGCACAGGGACCAGAGGGTTTCCAGGCTGGGATTGCCGTTACCGGCCTCCAGCTGGGACAGCGTCGATTTGGCAATTCCGGCGCGGCGGGCGATCTCCGCCAGAGACAGGCCGGTGCGCTGGCGCTCACGCACCAGGCTTTTGGCAATCACGCTAATTGGCTGTGTCATGACACGGCTCCAGTGTTCATTAAATCGAACGATCGTTCGTCTTGTAAAACGATTTTAGTGCGTTCATTATAATGGATACCCGTTCGATATGGCTAAAAAGCATGTATAAAAATCTCTTTTCCTCTCTGCAAGGCGACACGGTTAAAGCGATCCTGCTGGTGTGCCTGGCGGTCGGCGTGGTCGGTGTCTCCTACGGCTCGCTGGCGATGGCCTACGGTTTTCCCCTGTGGGTCCCGATGGCGCTCTCTATGCTGGTCGTGGCAGGCGCATCCGAATTTATGTTTATCGGGATTGTCGCCAGCGGCGGTAATCCGCTGGCCGCCGCCGCTGCGGGCCTGCTGGTTAACGCGCGGCATCTGCCGTTTGGCGTCACGGTGCGTGACCTGGTAGGCAAACGCGCTGCGGGTCTTCTTGGCTGCCACATTATGAATGATGAAAGCGTGGTGTTCGGTCTTTCGCAAAAGACGCCAGAGCAGCGTAAAGCCGCCTACTGGCTCTGCGGGCTGGGCGTGATGGTGCTCTGGCCTCTGGGCGTTTTAATCGGCAGCGGCATCGGCCAGCTGCTTCCGGCCCCGGAAACTATCGGCCTCGACGCGGTATTCCCGGCCATTCTGCTGGCGCTGGTGCTCCCCGCGCTGAAGAAAAAAACCACGCTGATCCGCGCCTCCAGCGGCGCAGTGCTCTCTCTGGCTGCGGTGCCTTTTGCCCCCGTGGGTCTGCCGGTACTGCTGTCGCTGCTTGGCTTACTGACGAGGAAGAAATAGATGGCCAGTACCACGCTGATTATCGCCGGTATCGCCCTGCTGTCGGTGGGAACTTATCTGATGCGCTTCGGCGGCGCGAAGCTGGGGAATAAGCTGGCGCTTTCAGAGCGGGCGCAGGCGCTGCTGTCCGATGCCGCAACAACCTTGCTGTTCGCCGTAGCGCTGGCCGCTATGCTGTATGAAAATGCGAGTTTTGCCGGAATGGCGCGCGTGCTGGGCGTAGCCTTTGCTCTTTTTCTGGCCTGGCGTAAAGTCCCACTGATCCTGGTTATTCTCTCTGCGGCGGTGGTGACTGCGCTGCTGCGGCTGGCGGGGATAAGATAAAAAAAAAGCGCCCGAGGGCGCTCTTTCGACGTTGGAACCGGTTTATTTGGTCAGTTCGGCAGTCATATGAACCTGGTTGCCATTGAAGGCTTCGGTGATCTGGTAAGAAGAGGCACCCGCGGCCTGAGCCTGAGCGGCGATTTTTGCTTCAGCGCCGGACAGGGTTCCCGCTGTAGCGGTCACGGTCTGAGCAGCGAAAGAACCGAAAGAGGTAGCCAGGGCGATAACTGCGACAAAAGTTTTGATGCTTTTCATAATATAAATCCTTCAGGTTAGTTGTTTAGATAAGGCACCGCGCCTTGATGTGATAATAATAGGCCGAATACCGACCAGGTGAAAGCGGAAGGATTTGCTGTCATCTTTCAATTTATTTGAACATAAAAGAGGCAATAAAATGACTCCCTCCTGGCTGGAACCGTTGCTGATTCAGGGGCGCACGCGCAGCCTGTCGGCGCAAAGCTGGCTACTGCGCCAGGGTGAAGCGCAGCCGCTCTTTTATTATCTGCACGAAGGTATCGCCCGGGCGGTGTGGCACTCAGAAAACGGAACCGAGCGGATTAAGGAGTTTTACTTCCCCGGCGAGTGCTGCTTTTTGTATCTCAACTGGCTGACCGAAACCACGGCGGATTATGGCCTGCAACTGCTGACGGCGGCCCGTATCAGTGAAATACCGCTGCGCCTGCTGGATGAGCCGGCCCACCAGCCTGCGAAAATTGCGCTGATGCGCCAGCAGCTTATTTATAAAGAGAAGAAGGAACAGATGCTGCTGTTGAATAATCCCGGACAGCGCTATCGCTACATGCAGCTCCATTTTCCCGACTGGGAATCGCGGCTGACACAAAAGGATCTCGCCGCCTGGATTGGCATCTCGCCGGTCAGCCTGTCGCGCATTCGCGCCCGCCTTAACAAAGGTTAACGCCCCCCGTCACACGCCTCTTTATGATCCGCCCTCTTATTCACGGACGGTTCTTCTATGACGGCGTTTATCTTTTCTCAGGGGCTGGCTGGCCTCGCGTTCTTTCTCGATCTGGCTGCCTTTCACTTTACCCGGCGGGCCGTTTCTCTGGCCGTGCTGGCGCTCTCCACCAGCCTGTTGGCCGTGCACTTCTGGCTATTGGCGCAACCAGGTGCGGCCGGGCTGATGGCGCTGGCGGCCTGCCGGTATCTGACGGCCATACTCACTACGCGACCAGGCTGGATGTGGGGATTTCTCATCGCGGCAGGTTTGTGCAGCCTGTTGACGTGGCACTCGCCGCTCTCGACGCTGCCACTGGCAGGGAGCCTGCTGATGACGTTTGCCGCCTTCCACCGTCAGGCGGGATCGCTGCGGCTGATAACGCTCTGCGGCAGTGCCTGCTGGCTGGTCAACAATATCGTTGTTGGATCGCCGATGGCGGCGCTGATGGAGAGCGCGTTTATGCTCAGCACGCTATGTTCCTGGCACAGGCTGAAGCGCCAGCCGCTACCGACTGGCTGAAATCAATCGCTGCGGATGGGTATAGATGGTCGCCCTGCCCGGCTTGCAAAAGCCCACCAGCGTCAGGTTGCAGCGTTCGGCGACGTCTACCGCCAGAGTGGTGGCCGCAGAGACGGCAAAAACAATCTCCACGCCGCACATGGCCGATTTCTGCACCATCTCGTAGCTGGCGCGGCTGGACACCAACACCGCACCCGGTAGCCAGCTCTCACCCTCGCGGGCGCGACGCCCCAGCAGTTTATCCAGCGCCACATGACGTCCCACATCCTCATGCCCACCCGCCAGCACGCCGTCAGGTTTTAGCCAGGCGGCGGCGTGGGTACAGCCGGTCAGCTGACCCAGCGGCTGGAAATCGCGGAGATGATGAAGCGCATGGTCGAGCAGATCCAGAGAGAAGGTTTGCGTAAAGGGCAACGGTGCGACAGGGCGGCCAATATCGTCCAGCTGTTCAACGCCGCACACGCCGCAGCCTGTACGTCCGGCCAGCGCACGACGCCGCTCTTTCAGCCCCATAAAGCGGCGGCTGGACAGCTCAATACGCACCTCAAGACCGTTGCAGGAGGGCACCACGTCCATCCCGTAGATCTCGCGTGGATGGTCGATAATCCCTTCGGATAAGGAAAAACCGATAGCGAACAGCGTCAGATCCTTCGGCGAGGCCATCATCACCACGTGGGAAATGCCGTTGTAGACCAGCGCAACCGGCACCTCTTCCGCCAGGCTATCGGGCACGGCAGTCTGCAGGTCATCCCGCTTCCACAGGGTAACCTCGCGAAAACCTGGGATATCAGTCACATTTCCGGCGGTTTCTGGATGGGTTTTATTCACTTTGTATTAACCGTATTAAAACAGACGTAACAACATTGTGGTATTCTGCCATTACGCCCTTTATTTATGGGGGCTTGTTCAAACAATTCTGAACGCTTGCGGCGTTGACCGCAAAGAAAACAATAATCCCTGTGCATCTGAAAACTGCAACCAGGGATAAGCAATGTCGAAAAAGGAGTAAACCATGCAGGTCAGCAGAAGGCAGTTCTTTAAGATCTGCGCTGGCGGTATGGCAGGCACTACGGCAGCAGCGCTGGGCTTTGCCCCCGGCGTGGCGCTGGCGGAAACACGGCAGTATAAGCTGCTGCGCACCCGCGAAACCCGTAATACCTGTACATACTGCTCGGTCGGCTGTGGGCTGTTGATGTATAGCCTCGGTGACGGCGCAAAGAACGCAAAATCCTCAATTATCCATATCGAAGGTGACCCGGACCACCCGGTAAACCGCGGCGCACTGTGCCCGAAAGGGGCCGGTCTGGTGGATTTCATCCACTCCGAATCGCGCCTGAAATACCCCGAATATCGCGCACCAGGTTCCGATAAATGGCAGCGCATCAGCTGGGACGATGCCTTTGACCGCATCGCGAAGCGGATTAAAGAAGACCGCGACGCTAACTACATCGCGCAGAATAGCGAAGGCACCACCGTTAACCGCTGGCTCTCCACCGGAATGCTGTGCGCTTCCGCCTCCAGTAATGAAACCGGCTATTTAACCCAGAAATTTACCCGCGCACTCGGCATGTTAGCCGTCGATAACCAGGCGCGTGTCTGACACGGACCAACGGTAGCAAGTCTTGCTCCAACATTTGGTCGCGGTGCGATGACCAACCACTGGGTCGACATGAAGAACGCCAACCTCATCGTTGTGATGGGTGGGAACGCGGCAGAAGCGCATCCGGTGGGATTCCGCTGGGCGATGGAAGCCAAGATCCACAATGGCGCTAAGCTGATTGTTATCGATCCACGCTTTACGCGAACCGCTTCAGTCGCGGATTTCTATACGCCGATTCGTTCCGGTACTGACATTGCCTTCCTGTCAGGCGTGCTGTTGTACCTGTTAACCAACGAAAAATACAACCGCGAATATACCGAAGCCTACACCAACGCCAGCCTGATCGTGCGTGAAGACTTTGGCTTCGACGATGGCCTGTTTACCGGCTACGACGCAGATAACCGCAAATATGACAAAACCAGCTGGCACTACGAGCTGGATGAAAACGGCTTTGCCAAACGCGACACCACTCTGACGCACCCGCGCTGCGTGTGGAATCTGCTGAAAACGCACGTTTCCCGCTATACGCCGGACGTCGTGGAAAACGTCTGCGGAACGCCAAAAGCCGACTTCCTGAAAGTCTGCGAGTACATCGCTGAAACCTGCGTGCACGACAAAACCGCGTCCTTCCTCTACGCGCTTGGCTGGACCCAGCACTCCGTCGGGGCGCAGAACATCCGCACCATGGCGATGATCCAGCTGCTGCTCGGCAATATGGGGATGGCTGGCGGCGGTGTGAACGCTCTGCGCGGACACTCGAATATTCAGGGTCTGACCGATCTCGGCCTGCTGTCGCAGAGCCTGACCGGCTATATGAACCTGCCGAGTGAAAAACAGGCCGACCTGCAAACCTACCTTGCCGCGAATACGCCGAAGCCGCTGCTGGATGGCCAGGTCAACTACTGGAGCAACTACCCGAAATTCTTCGTCTCGCTGATGAAAGCCTTCTACGGCGACAAGGCGACGGCGGATAACAGCTGGGGCTTTGACTGGCTGCCGAAGTGGGATAAGGGCTACGACGTGCTGCAGTACTTCGAGATGATGAACCAGGGCAAAGTGAATGGCTACATCTGCCAGGGCTTTAACCCGGTGGCCTCATTCCCGAATAAAAACAAGGTTGTGGCCTCGCTGTCGAAGCTGAAGTTCCTGGTCACTATCGATCCGCTGAACACCGAAACCTCGACCTTCTGGCAGAACCACGGCGAACAGAATGACGTGGATACCGCCAGTATTCAGACCGAAGTGTTCCGCCTGCCGTCCACCTGCTTTGCGGAGGAGAACGGCTCTATCGTCAACTCCGGCCGCTGGCTGCAGTGGCACTGGAAAGGCGCGGATGGCCCGGGTGAAGCGGTGACCGACGGAGAGATCCTCGCCGGTATCTTCACGCGCCTGCGCAAGATGTATGCCGAAGAGGGCGGTGCCTGCCCGGAACAGGTTCTGAATATGACCTGGAACTACAGCACGCCGCATGAACCAGCATCTGAAGAAGTGGCGATGGAGAGCAACGGCCGGGCGCTGGCGGATATTACCGATCCGGCAACCGGTGCTGTGCTGGTGAAAAAAGGCCAGTTGCTGAGTACCTTCGCCCATCTGCGCGATGACGGTACCACCTCCAGCGGCTGCTGGATTTTCGCCGGGAGCTGGACGCCGGAAGGCAACCAGATGGCGCGACGCGATAACGCCGATCCATCCGGGCTGGGGAATACCCTGGGCTGGGCATGGGCGTGGCCGCTGAACCGTCGCATCCTGTACAACCGCGCCTCCGCTGACCCGCAGGGCAACCCGTGGGATCCGAAACGTCAGCTGCTGAAGTGGGACGGCACAAAATGGGCCGGAGCCGATATTCCGGACTACAGCGCCGCCGCGCCGGGCAGCAATGTCGGGCCGTTTATCATGCAGCCGGAAGGGATGGGACGTCTGTTTGCCCTCGACAAGATGGCAGAAGGGCCGTTCCCGGAACACTACGAGCCGTTTGAAACGCCGCTGGGCACCAACCCACTGCACCCGAACGTGGTATCCAACCCGGCCGCCCGCGTGTTCAAAGGCGATCTGGAAGCGATGGGTAAAGCCGATAAGTTCCCGTACGTCGGCACCACCTACCGTCTGACGGAGCACTTCCACTACTGGACCAAGCACGCGCTGCTCAACGCCATTGCGCAGCCGGAACAGTTTGTGGAGATCGGCGAGAAGCTGGCCAATAAGCTCGGTATCACTCAGGGCGATACGGTCAGGGTCTCCTCGAACCGCGGTTATATCAAGGCGAAAGCGGTGGTGACCAAGCGTATTCGCACCCTGCAAGTGAACGGTCAGGATGTCGATACCATCGGGATCCCGATCCACTGGGGTTACGAAGGCGTGGCGAAGAAAGGCTTTATCGCCAATACCCTGACGCCGTTTGTCGGGGATGCCAATACGCAAACGCCGGAATTTAAGGCGTTCCTGGTGAATGTGGAAAAGGTGTAACGGAGACGACTTATGGCTTATCAATCTCAAGATATCATCCGTCGTTCCGCGACTAACGGTTTCACCCCCGCGCCTCAGGCGCGGGATCACCAGCAGGAAGTGGCGAAGCTTATCGACGTCACCACCTGTATCGGCTGCAAAGCCTGTCAGGTGGCCTGTTCAGAGTGGAACGATATCCGTGACGAGGTGGGTCACAACGTCGGGGTGTACGACAACCCGGCGGACCTGACCGCCAAATCCTGGACGGTGATGCGTTTTTCGGAAGTGGAGCAGAACGACAAACTGGAGTGGCTGATCCGCAAGGATGGCTGTATGCACTGCGCCGACCCGGGCTGCCTGAAAGCGTGCCCGTCAGAAGGGGCTATCATTCAGTATGCCAACGGGATTGTCGACTTCCAGTCCGAGCAGTGCATCGGCTGCGGCTACTGCATCGCCGGCTGTCCGTTCGACGTGCCGCGTATGAATCCGGAAGACAATCGCGTCTATAAGTGCACTCTGTGCGTGGATCGCGTTAACGTTGGCCAGGAGCCTGCGTGCGTGAAAACCTGTCCGACCGGCGCTATCCATTTCGGTTCGAAAGAGGATATGAAGCAGCTGGCGGGCGAGCGTGTGACAGAGCTGAAAACGCGCGGTTATGACAACGCGGGCCTGTACGATCCGGCAGGCGTCGGCGGAACGCACGTCATGTACGTGCTGCACCATGCCGACAAGCCGAATCTCTATCACGGCCTGCCGGAGAACCCGGAAATCAGCGCTACCGTGAAGTTCTGGAAAGGCATCTGGAAACCTCTTGCGGCGGTGGGCTTTGCAGCCACCTTCGCGGCCAGCATCTTCCACTATGTCGGGGTCGGTCCGAACCGTGCGGATGAGGAAGATGACAACCTGCATGAAGAGAAAGACGAGGTGCGCAAATGAAAAAACGTGACACCATCGTGCGCTATACGGCGCCGGAACGTATCAACCACTGGATCACCGCCTTCTGTTTCATACTGGCGGCGGTGAGCGGACTGGGGTTTTTCTTCCCGTCTTTTAACTGGTTAATGGGGATCCTCGGCACGCCGCAGCTGGCGCGTATTCTGCATCCGTTTGTCGGCGTGGTGATGTTCGCTTCGTTTATCATTATGTTCTTTCGCTACTGGCATCATAACCTCATCAATCGGGAGGATATCTTTTGGGCGAAGAATATACGTAAAATAGTGGTCAACGAAGAAGTGGGTGACACCGGGCGCTATAACTTCGGTCAGAAGTGTGTCTTCTGGGCGGCGATTATTTTCCTGGTGCTGCTGCTGGTAAGCGGCGTGATTATCTGGCGTCCTTACTTTGCACCCGCCTTCCCTATTCCGCTTATCCGCGCCGCGCTGCTGGTACATTCATTTGCAGCCGTGGCCCTGATTGTGGTTATCATGGTGCACATTTACGCCGCCCTGTGGGTAAAAGGCACCATCACCGCTATGGTGGAGGGATGGGTTACCAGCGCGTGGGCGAAGAAACATCACCCGCGCTGGTACCGTGAAATCCGCAAGACAACGGAAAAAGAGACTGAATGAGCATTCGCATTATCCCGCAAGATGAGCTGGAGAAGAGCGAGAAACGCACGGCGGAAGCAATTCCGCCGCTGTTGTTCCCCAGACTGAAAAACCTCTATAACCGCCGCGCCGAGCGTCTGCGCGAGCTGGCGGAAAACAACCCGCTGGGCGACTATCTGCGCTTCGCGGCGCTGATCGCCCATGCTCAGGAGGTGGTGCTTTACGACCACCCGCTGCAGCTGGATCTCAGCGCGCGTCTGAAAGAGGCCGCCTCTCAGGAGAAGCCGCCGCTGGATATTCACGTCCTGCCGCGCGATAAGCACTGGCACAGGCTGTTGCACTCACTGATTGCCGAACTGAAGCCGGAAATGAGCGGTCCCGCGCTGGCGGTGATTGAGAACCTGGAGAAAGCCTCTGAGCAGGAGCTGGAGCAGATGGCCAGCGCGCTGTTTGCCTCTGATTTTGCACAGGTCAGCAGCGACAAAGCCCCGTTTATCTGGGCTGCGCTCTCCCTGTACTGGTCCCAGATGGCCAGCCTGATCCCGGGCAAAGCGCGTGCCGAATACGGTGAACAGCGCCAGTTCTGCCCGGTTTGTGGCAGCATGCCGGTTTCCAGCATCGTACAGATTGGCACCACCCAGGGCCTGCGCTATCTGCACTGCAACCTCTGTGAATCCGAGTGGCACGTGGTACGCGTGAAGTGCAGCAACTGCGAGCAGAGCCGCGATTTACACTACTGGTCGCTGGATAACGAGCAGGCGCCGGTGAAAGCGGAAAGCTGTGGTGACTGCGGGACCTACCTGAAGATCCTCTATCAGGAAAAAGACCCGAAAGTCGAAGCGGTTGCCGATGATCTGGCCTCGCTGGTGCTCGACGCCCGTATGGAGCAGGAGGGCTTCGCCCGTAGCTCCATCAACCCGTTCCTGTTCCCGGGTGAAGGCGAGTAATCTTCTGCGGTAAAAACAACGCCCGTTGGCGCGCGTGCGCTGGCGGGCTTTTTTTATTGCGCCAGTGCGGAAATAACGTGCAGCGGGTCATTAAGCCCAAAACGGGCAAAACCAGCACTTGTCCAGGGGAGTTTTTCTTTTACGGGATGCTTTCCAGAATCGTAACGGGCGGCACAGTAAACCGCCCGTTACTTCCTACTCTTCTTCGTTACCGCCTTCGATATACGGGCCGAAGGGTTTAGCGGGCAACACCAGATAGGTGCCTTCAAAGATAGCACCGGAGGTCTCGTCGCCGAACAGCTCGACCTGCATCTGTACGCGCGATTTACGCCCTCGCGCCAGGCGATCGAGATCGCCGCTGAGAGAGCCGAGGTCAGCAATCGCACTGGGCTTTCCGGTGATGGGTTTGCTGTAGCGGATATGTGCATCCGCCAGAATAATGGTGCCGCCCAAATGGCGTTCACGCAGCATCAGCCAGATCAGCCCCCAGCCGGTCAGCGTTGCCAGCGAAAACAGGCTACCGGCAAACAGGGTATGGTGCGGGTTCTGATTGCCGGTTTCCGGCATCGTGGTGATAAATTTCTGTCCGGTGTACTGCTGAATGCGTACCCCCATCTTTTCGCTGAGAGGGATATGCTCATACCAGGCCTGCTGTAGCTGTCCGCACCAGTCGCCACGATGGAGAATATCGTCCAGGGTCGCGACGGGTTTAATCATCAAAAAGTGGCGAACCGGCGTCGTCTGCGGCGTGGTGATTTCGCCCTGGTTTATAAACCCGAGCTTGGCAAAGAATTCGACAGCATCTTCACGGGCGCTACAGGTCACGCGCTTCACGCCTTCCTGCCGCGCCACCGATTCCAGGGTCATCGCCATCAGCGTGCCGAGACCTTTCTCCTGTACCGCCGGGTCTACCGCCATAAAGCGGATAGACGCCTCGTTATCGGCGTTGATATAGAGCCGCCCGACGGCGACCGGGTTGTCATCTTCATCCACCACCATCTGGTGGTGCGCCAGGGCATCCCAGGCATCACGCTCGGAGCCTTTTGGCTGATGCAGCGGCTTGCGCAGCATTTCCCAGCGAAACTGGTAATAGCGCTCGAGTTCTTCTTCCGTTTGCGGCACACGCAGGTGATACATAGCGATACTCTCTCTTGTTGCCCGCAGCCGTACAGGGAGCTGGTTCATACCTGCAACCAGAAGGTTACGGGGCCATCATTGACCAGCGACACCTGCATATCTGCAGCGAATCGCCCGGTTTGCGTTGCTATCTCCTGCGAACGGCAGCGCTCAACAAAGTAACCATACAGAGCTTCTGCCCGATCCGGCGCAGCGCCCCGGGAAAAGCCCGGACGATTCCCGCGTTCGGTATCGGCCACGAGCGTAAACTGTGACACGACCAGCAGGCTGCCGCCCGCCTGCTGCACGTTAAGGTTCATCCGGCCTTCAGCGTCGCTGAATACGCGGTAGTTCAGTACCCGCTCGCACAGACGGTTCGCTTTCTGTTCATCGTCATCCTTTTCGACACCCAACAACACCAAAAGTCCCGGACCGATTTCACCCGTCACTTCACCCTCCACGGTGACGCTGGCCCGGGATACGCGCTGAATTAATGCAATCATGGTTGTTCTTCTTGTTCTGCGTTGTGTTTAAGTTTGCGGTATTCACCGAGAGTGACAGTTATTTCAGCGCCAAGCAAGACGATACACCAGGTCCAGTAGACCCAGACGAACAGGATAGGCACCACCGCCAGCACGCCATAAATCAGCTGCCAGGAGGGGAACATGGTGATGTAGAGGGTAAAGATTTTTTTACCCAGCTCGAAGAAAATCGCCGCCACAAACGCCCCGACAATCGCGTCACGGTTCGGGACGCGCGTCGTCGGCACAATGCTGTAAAGCAGCCAGAAGGAGATCCAGGAGAGAAGCAGCGGGAAGATACGCAGCAGGTTATCCACCACCCCGTTGAACTCGCTGGCCCAGCGCAGTGACAGCAGATAAGAGCTGATCGCCAGGCTAGCCCCGGCAAGCAGCGGTCCCAGCGTCAGGATCATCCAGTACACGGCAAATGAGTACACCGGTGGCCTGACCCGCGTGCTGCGCCAGATAGTATTCAGGGCGCTATCGATGGCATACATCAGCAGTAGCGAAGTGACGATCAGCCCGCAGGCGCCCACCGCGGTCATTTTGCTGGAGTTCGCCACGAACTGCTCGATGTAGCGCTGAATCACGTCCCCGGTGGCGGGAATAAAGTTCGCGAAAATAAAATGGCGCAGCTGAACGCTGACTTCGGAAAACATCGGAAATGCGGCAAACAACGCAAAAATTACCGCCACCAGCGGCACCAGCGACAACAGAGAGACGTAGGCGAGGTTCCCCGCCAGCGTCGTCATATTGTCCTCATCGATGCGTCGCCAGAGCAGCTTTAACCACGCCCATAGCGGGCGGGTATGGTGCTTTGCTTTATGCCGCACGGTTTTCAGCATAGCGTCTTCGCAAAATAAGCCGGGATCGTCTCCCTGTCGGTGACCAGAATACTGGTCAGCCCCAGCTGATTCGCCCCGGCAATATTGTCGGCGTTATCGTCGAAAAATACCGCGTCATCCGCTGAGAAGCCTTCCAGCTCGAGGACTTTCTCGTAGATACGCGCCTCCGGCTTACGCATCCCCATCTCCTGGGACAGGTAGATATTATCGGCGGCCGCACGGACCTCTGGGAATTCATCCGGCCAGAAGGTGGTATGCAGACGGTTGGTATTGGAGAGCACCACCACGCGATGCCCCTGCTCGCGCAGTCGGTGCATAATGGCAATAACCTCAGGCCGCAGGCCGACAAACACCGCCAGCCAGCCGTGGGAAAACTGCTCATAGCTGAGCGGTAGCTCCAGCTCATGACAGAGAGCCTCGGCAAAGGCTTCATCGCTGATTTCGCCTCGCTCGTGCTGATGGAAGGTCTCTCCCATCGTGAAGTTTTGCGTCAGCGTCGCCAGCGGTACACGGCTAAAGTCGCTCCATGCGCCCAGCACACGATTGAAGTCAATATCGACAATCACATTACCTAAATCAAAGATATAGAGCATGATCCTCTCCTTGCTTGCCGTGGAGAGTTAACTGTAGCGGTAAAGTCTGAAGTTGAATAGTTCCTCCGCTCACGCTCTGTTAATTGCGCTTAGGGCCAGCACGTCTCGATACAGGTTTGAACCGCCGATAACGACGATGCCTGGAGCAGGGTAAAGAGTGCGGACTCATTGCCCGTCAGCCGGTTCAGCGCGTCAAGGATCGCAATATGGGAAAGGTCATGGGAGGGAACCAGAATAATAATCAGCAGCGGCGAAAGATTTGCCGCAAGGCGCCCAAAATCAAGCGGCCGCTTCATTTTTAGCAGAGACAGCGCTCCGGTGGTGGTTCCCGCAGGCGGTGCAGCGTGGAGAAGTAACACCTGCGGCGTGAGATAGGTCGTGACGCCCGTTTTCTCAATGTGCTTGATGATCCTCTCCCCGTAGTGATGGCTGACCACGCCCTCGCCTACCAGCGGCTGAACCGCCGTCCGGATAGCCTGCCGCCAGCTCAGTTGACGGCCACAGAACTGAATACGCTGATGCAGATAGTCCGCCAACGTTAGCGGCAGAGGTGCCAGCCGTTCGCTGTCCATAAAATGGCTGACAATCGTACTGAACTCCTGCTCCAGCTCGGCTTTTGCCTCAGGGGCATAGTGCCCGGCTGCGGCCACCAGCGCCTGAACCAGCTCGCGAGAATCACCGATCCCGCCGGGGTTTTCCAGAATCAGCCGGATCTGCTGTCGGTCTGCACCGGTCAGCATATGCTGCACCTGAATAAACGGAACGGCGTCGGACCGCTCGCCCTGGAGTGGGATGGTGCTGACAATCAGCCGTGTCTGTGCAGGGATGCCCTGCAACTCAAGCTGGCTCGCCGAGCAGGGAACGATCTCCAGCGGCACCACGGTCAGGTTTCGCAGCTGGTTTTCAAGAATTGCCGTTGAGGAAAGCCCCCCCTCCGTCAGCAGTAAAACCTGCTGCTCGCCCGTTTCCGGCCGCCGGTCCAGCCAGGCGGCAAAGCTGACCGCGATATAGCTCAGCTCATCATCATTAACAGCAATACGGTACTCCTGCTCCAGGGTGACAATCGTTTGCCGACACAGGCGAAAAATCAGCGGATAGCGCTGGCTCACTTCATCCCGCAGGACATTCTCATGCTGGATCCCAAACAGACTGCGGTGGATAGCCGGGCCAAGATGAGCAAACAGACGGGCAACCAGCCGGGAAACATCGGCCAGATAGATCCCGGAGAGGGCCTGAAACTGCGTAATCATCGCCTGAATTACCCCGACAAGTCGGCGATCCTCCTCCGCCCCTGTCGGGCTGGCGTGAAGGCGTTTACTGGTTGAGAGCAGCAGGCAGAAAAAAAGCGTGTTATCGAAGAATGCCGGGACAGATAAGGCCGTTGCCAGGTGGCGATTCAGCAGCGCCGCCGTTTCGCACTCGGGCTGTTCACTCAGGAAGCCGCTCTGTTGCGCCGAAAAATGAATATGGTTCCCCCTGAGAGCATCCAGCAGGCTGAACATCAGCATATAGTGCAGCAGCCGCTTATCCTTATCGGTAAAGGACTGCCCCCAACCGTGCTCGATCAGCTGCAGCCCCTGCTCAATCGCCCGCTGCGTACGATCTGCTTTCATCCCGCAGCCGCTGAGGTATCCCTGTATCACGTGGGCAATACGGGTTTCCGTCTGAGTATCTGCATACTTCAGGTTGCGCTGCAGCAGTTGCTGCACGCACAGCCGTAGCGCCAGGCGGCTCCCCTCAATGCGGTAGCCCTGTTTTTTACTTACCGTCAGGATAAGCGCATGTTTATCCAGTAAGAACAGCTTCAGCAGATGCAGGTCTTCGAGCGTGGTATTGCGGCTGACGTGGTTAATTTCGCTCAGTTGCTGAGTAAAAAGAGGGGTCGCATTGCAGGCAAGATGCAGCAGGAGATGGTCGCGACGTTCCCCGGCGCTCAGCTTATAGCCCTGGCCATACAATACCGCCAGCTGGCGAAGGATAGCGCCGGTTTCACCGGCCTGTAATCGCACACCCTGATGGCCTGAGCAGGACAGCGGCGCGTATCCCTCCGCCATTAGCCAGTCATTAATGCGCGACCGTCGATAGTAAAAATGCCGCTGCGCCAGGCCAATACGCTCGCACAATCCCTTAATCGACATGCCCGGCTCCGCCGCGACCTTCTTCAGAATAGTGACAGCCTGGTGGTCGAGTTGCATATCACCTCCTGATATGGCGGGCGCCAAAGGTGCCCGCCACGCTAAAACTCAGAGGAAGGAAGGGAAAGGTAAATCCGTTTCCGCCTCGAAGATATCCGGGAATCCACGCGGATGCTGATAAACGCGGCGATCGCGATCCTGTGGATAAACAAATTTCCCGCCCGGCTGCCAGATGAAGGGGACAAATCGGTACTGCAGGCGATGGCGACGCATCTCGAACAGGGTCAGGATTTCATTGGTGTCGGCCAGCATGTTGCACCAGATATCGTGATGAAACGGGATCATCACATTGGTGCGCAGCGCTTCCCCCATACGCAGAATATCAACGGCGGTCATTTTGTCGGTGATACCGACCGGGTTTTCACCAAATGACCCCAGGGCTACGTCGATGTCGTACTGTTTACCGTGCCAGGCATACATATTCGAGTAGTGCGAATCACCGGAATGGTAGATATTGCCGCCGGGCGTTTTCAGCAGATAATTGACGGAGCGCAGGTCCATATCGGGGATCGCGCTGTCGCTGTCCGCCAGCGGTTTTGGCGGATCGGTAATCAGGATAGTGCGGTCAGACGACGCCAGCACCACAATCTCCATGTCCTTGATTCTGATAATATCACCGGGTTTAACGACCCGGCAGCGCTGCGCCGGAACGCCCCACTGCATCCATAAATCAACGCAGGCCTGCGGCCCGATAAAAGGCACCTCATCAGACGCATTTTTTAATACAGCGGCGGCCACGTTAATATCAATATGGTCAGCGTGATAATGGGTCGCCAGCACCGCGTCTATCTGGCGGATTGCAAACGGATCCATCACCAGCGGCGTGCTGCGCAGATTCGGCTGGGCGATACGCGCCCCGCTCATTCTGGCCATCTGGTGACCCGGTTTCATCGCCGGCAGATCCTTGCGGCGCTTGCCGGTTCCGCACCAGAAGTCGACGCTGACATTGGCCCCCGCCGGGGTTTTCACCCACAGCCCGACGCACCCCAGCCACCACATGGCGACCGACCCCGGCGCGACGTTCTCCGCCTCAATTTCATCATTCAGCCAGCATCCCCACTCCGGGAACGTATTCAGTACCCATGATTCACGCGTAATTTCATTCACCTGAGACATTCTTTTCTCCTTACTGGCCGCAGGACTGCGCTATCTTCTGAAAGGCGATAGCCGCATCCCGACAGCTGCTCGCCTTGAGAATGGCACCGCCGACAATGGCGATATCCGGATTCAGTTGCTGCCTGATTGCAGGCAAAGTATCGAGGTTAATCCCGCCCGCCAGGGCAATGGATAAGCCGGTGGCTTCGCGAACATCCAGAAACTCACGGAAGGCGGCCTTCGGGTCATCGCCACAGTCGGCGTTCTTATGCACGCAGAGCAGCGTGGCCCCCAGCGTCTGTAGCTCCAGGGCACGCTGAACCGGATTGGCAACGGACTGCAAATCAAACACCACCCGGGCCTGATTTTCACCGGCAATGGCCAGTACCTTTTTCACCGCCGTGTCGCTGGCCACCGCCAACATGGAGTAGTATTCCGCCCCGCACCGGGCCATTAAAGTCGCCTCACGCTCCGGGCCATCAATGATTTTCATATCGAGGAACAGCGGCTTGTCCGGGCAGATAGCGCGGATCTCCTCGACAATGGTGCTCCCACAGAGTTTCAGCAGGGAGGTCCCCACCTCAATAATGTCGACATAAGGCCCCGCCTCACGCACCACCTTCAGCGCCTGCTGACGGTCGAGCAGGTCCAGCGCCAGTTGAATTTTCATCACATCCTCCATCGTCGTTATGCCACCAGACCAAACAGCGCCCCGATGAACTTCAGCAGATAAAGCAGCGGCAGCCAGACCAGAGTGAAGTCGATGTTGGAGAACATCAGCCCGGAGCCGTACAGGGAACCCATCAGCGGGTAGAGCAGAATAACGCCGCTATGGGCAAGCAGGCTGGTGATAAAGCCCGCGGCCAGCGCGCCTTTATAGCCGCCATATTTGTTACCGAAGACACCCATAGTGCAGCCGTCAAAGAACATGATGATCGGACTGGGAAATACGATAATCGGGCACTGAAGCAGAATGGTTGCCCCCATCACCACCAGCGCACCGGCAACCGAGGCGATAAAACCCAGCATCGCTCCCGTCGGCGAGTAAGGGTAAAACGCCGGGCAGTCGAGGGCGGGAACGGCATCGGGTAGCAGGCGGTCTGAGATGCCTTTAAATGCCGGGACAATCGAGCCTATAAACATCCTGACGCCCACCAGCAGTACCACCACGCCGGCGGTGAAGGTCAGGCCCTGCATCAGCAGCCAGATCACCCAGTTCGTTTTACCGCTGAGTTCGCCAATCCCTTCTGCGCCAACGGCAAAACCAATGCCCATAAAGATCAGCGGCATCAAAAAAGAGAGGGAGATCGTATTGTCGCGAAACAGGGACAGAAAGCCCGGCAGATGCAGGGATTCCGCATCCTGGGAGACGTTGCCGCAGACACGGGCAATCTTACCGGCGACCCACGCCCCAACCTGCTGATGGTGGCCCAGAGTGAGATCGTCCCCGACAAAATGCTGTGCCAGTCCCCGCGTGATGGCCGGTGTCAGCGTCCAGTACAGGGCGCAAAGCACCGCCCCGGTCACAATCAGCGGCAGCCCGGAAAGCCCCAGCGCCCCCGGCAGCGACAGCACCAGAAAGGTGGCGAGAAAAAGCTGGATGTGCACGGTCAGATAGACGTTTTTACAGCGTTTAAACGGGATCAGATAGACGAACAGCAGATGCAGAACAAAACCCAGGATAAAAGTGAGGGTGACATCGTTGGCCAGTTTAAGCATCGCAATGCCAAAAGCGGCTTCATTCGCCGGCAGGACGCCCTGGATCCCAAGCGTCGTATTCAGCTTGCCCATCACCGGTGCCAGCGAGGTTAGCAGGGTGCCTGAACCGATGGTCAGCACCAACAAACCGACGAGGGTTTTTACCGTGCCATCCACCACTTCACTGGCTTTTTTGCGTTGCAGCATCAGGCCCAGCAGCGCAATACATCCCAGAAAAAGCGGTGCCTTATCCAGTATCTGGAAGATAATAAAATCGATAATGTCTTTCATAATGCGAACCGTCCTTGCGTGGCTGTTTACGGCACCAGATGTTTGATGTACGCCTTCATACAGCTTTCAATCTCCACCTTGCGCACAAAGTTCGTCAGAACGACGGTTTTATCCTGCATCTCAGCGGGCATATTCATTGCCAGTTCGCGCGTCGTTACGTACATATCCGCCGCAACGCTGCGTACGCTGCCTAAATCGCAGGTGTCGACGGTCGCAGCGATCCCCATTTTTTTCAGTACCTGCTCAATGTTCATTTTGGCGATAACGCTGGAACCCAGCCCCATGCCACAGACGCAAATGATGTGCATCCTGGTCTCCTTATTTCAGATGATTGATGGCGAGATAAAGGGTATTAACGTCGGTCGCGCTTTCCAGCAGCGCGATGTTTTGCGGGTCGTCCAGGAACTGGACGAGCTGAGAGAGCATCTCAATGTGGTTGTGGTTATCGGTCGCGCACAGGCCGAAGACGATATGAACGGGATCGTTCTCCTGGCTGCCAAAGTTCACCGGCGTTGCCAGCGTGACCAGGCTAAGACCCGTCTTTATTACGCTGGCTGCCGGACGGGAGTGTGCAAGGGCAAGGCCCGGTGCCACAACAATGTAAGGCCCGAGGGTTTCAACCGCCTCGATCATCTCCCGGGTATAGTCCGGGGTCGTATAGCCGCCTGCGACCAGCAGATCGCCCGCCGCACGGATCGCCTGACGCCAGTCCGCTGCTGCCGTTTTTAGCTGGATATTCTGGCCGGGAATAATTTCGCTCATCATTGCCACGCTCCTGTGAAAAATCTGCGGCAATGCTAGGGCGGAATTCTATCGGGGGAAAAAACAATTTAGGTTAATGGGAGAGTCGACAAACTGGGCGCATGTCCGGGATCGGGATATATCCCGGAGAGGTGCATCACGGAAAAAGCCGCCAGCGACGTTTTTTTGCGGGGTTAAGTGGAAGAACGGGGGAAAAGATAAGGTACGGAAATTTGACCCGCTTCAAATCGGGTGCATAAAAAAGCCGCTGAATTCAGCGGCTTTTTTGGACGAGACGCGAATGCTTAGTCGCGAGGACCACGCATTGCACGTTTACGATCGTTCTCGGTCAGGTGACGTTTACGGATACGGACAGAGGTCGGGGTGACTTCTACCAGTTCGTCGTCATCAATGAACTCAAGAGCCTGTTCCAGGGACATTTTCAGCGCCGGAACCAGAGTGGTCGCTTCATCAGTACCTGACGCACGCATGTTGGTCAGTTTCTTACCGGTCAGACAGTTAACGGTCAGGTCGTTAGAGCGGCTGTGAATACCGATGATCTGGCCTTCATACACTTCCGCACCGTGACCCAGGAACAGCTTACCGCGGTCCTGCAGGCTGAACAGTGCAAACGCAACTGCTTTACCCTGGCCGTTAGAGATCAGCACGCCGTTCTGACGCTGGCCGATTTCACCGGCACGCACGTCGTCGTAGTGGCTGAAGGTGGAGTACAGCAGACCAGTACCGGAGGTCATAGTCATGAACTCGGTACGGAAGCCGATCAGGCCACGTGCCGGGATCAGGTAGTCGAGACGAATACGGCCTTTGCCGTCAGGGATCATGTCTTTGACATCGCCCTTACGCTCGCCCATCGCCTGCATCACAGAACCCTGATGCTGTTCTTCGATATCCAGGGTCACGTTCTCGAACGGCTCCTGCATACGACCGTCGATCATACGGTTGATAACTTTCGGACGGGAAACCGCCAGCTCAAAGCCTTCACGACGCATGTTTTCGATCAATACGGACAGGTGCAGCTCACCACGACCGGATACGCGGAACGCGTCCGCATCTTCGGTTTCTTCAACGCGCAGCGCAACGTTGTGCACCAGTTCTTTGTTCAGACGGTCAAGGATCTGACGTGAAGTCACGAACTTGCCTTCTTTACCACAGAACGGAGAGGTGTTGACGTTGAAGAACATGGTTACGGTCGGCTCATCAACGGACAGCGCCGGCAGCGCTTCAACATTTGCAGGATCGCAAATGGTGTCGGAGATGTTCAGCTCGCCAAGGCCAGTGATCGCGATGATGTCGCCCGCTTCAGCTTCAGCGGCTTCAATACGCTCCAGACCCAGGTGACCCAGTACTTTGCCCACTTTACCGTTGCGAGTTTTACCTTCGCTGTCGATAACGGTGATCTGCTGGTTCGGCTTCACTTTACCGCGCTTGATACGACCAATGCCGATTACACCAACGTAGTTGTTGTAGTCGAGCTGAGAGATCTGCATCTGCAGCGGAGCGTCTAACTCAACTTTCGGCGCAGAAACATGGTCAACAATCGCCTGGTACAGCGGGGTCATGTCTTCCGCCATATCGGTGTGGTCGTTACCAGCAATACCCATCAGTGCGGATGCATAGATGATAGGGAAATCGAGCTGCTCGTCGGTCGCGTCGAGGTTAACGAACAGGTCGAAGACCTGGTCAACAACCCAGTCAGGACGCGCGCCAGGGCGGTCAACTTTGTTAATTACAACAATTGGCTTCAGGCCATGGGCAAACGCTTTTTTGGTTACAAAGCGAGTCTGCGGCATTGGGCCATCCATTGCGTCAACAACCAGCAGGACGGAGTCTACCATGGACATTACACGTTCAACTTCACCACCGAAGTCGGCGTGACCCGGGGTATCAACGATGTTGATACGGTAGTCATTCCATTTGATAGCGGTGTTTTTAGCGAGGATGGTAATCCCACGCTCTTTCTCCAAATCGTTGGAGTCCATCACGCGTTCAGTAGCCTCAGCACGTTCGCTGAAGGTACCAGATTGTTGCAGCAGCTTGTCAACCAGGGTCGTTTTCCCATGGTCAACGTGCGCAATGATGGCGATGTTACGCAGATTTTCGATCACAACTTTGCCTCAGGCATTAGAAATAGCGCGTTATTGTACACGTATTAATCGAAGGACTAAACAGGATCACAAAGAACCTTTACAAACAATACCGAAAGTAAGGGTTTGTGATCGTTTTCACGGAGCGGTAAAAGGGCACCCAACGTAAATTGCACCAATACAGTGCTTGTTGTTCACTTAAAAGCACTACATTGGTGCAAGGTAACCATTGTGGTGCAGCCCTTTTGCACTATGACGTGCATGATAACGCCTTTTGGGGGGCATTTGAAAGTTGGCACAGATTTCGCTTAATCATTTTTATGGCAACAACGCCAGCTTAACGCTGAGTTTGAAGACCTCGTTACCACGACGACACTGACCAATCCGGGAGAGTTTAAGTATGTCCGCTGAACACGTTTTGACGATGCTGAATGAACATGAAGTGAAGTTTGTCGATCTGCGCTTCACCGATACCAAAGGCAAAGAGCAGCACGTCACAATCCCTGCTCACCAGGTGAACGCCGAATTCTTTGAAGAAGGCAAAATGTTTGACGGCTCCTCGATTGGCGGCTGGAAAGGTATCAACGAATCTGACATGGTTCTGATGCCGGACGCTTCTACCGCGCTGATTGACCCGTTCTACGAAGAATCTACCCTGATCATTCGTTGTGACATTCTTGAGCCAGGCACACTGCAGGGCTACGACCGTGACCCGCGCTCCATCGCCAAACGTGCTGAAGAGTACCTGCGCTCTACCGGTCTGGCAGACACCGTTCTGTTCGGGCCAGAGCCGGAATTCTTCCTGTTCGACGATATCCGTTTTGGTGCGTCCATCTCCGGCTCTCACGTGGCTATCGACGATATCGAAGGCGCGTGGAACTCCTCCACCAAATACGAAGGCGGTAACAAAGGTCACCGTCCTGGCGTGAAAGGCGGTTACTTCCCGGTTCCTCCGGTCGATTCCTCTCAGGACATCCGTTCTACCATGTGTCTGATCATGGAAGAGATGGGCCTGGTTGTTGAAGCGCACCACCACGAAGTGGCTACCGCGGGCCAGAACGAAATCGCTACCCGCTTCAATACCATGACCAAGAAAGCGGACGAAATTCAGATCTACAAATATGTCGTGCACAACGTGGCGCACCGCTTCGGTAAAACCGCGACCTTTATGCCTAAGCCGATGTTCGGCGATAACGGTTCCGGTATGCACTGCCATATGTCCCTGTCTAAGAACGGCGTAAACCTGTTCTCCGGTGACAAATATGCCGGTCTGTCCGAGCAGGCGCTGTTCTATATCGGCGGCGTGATCAAACACGCTAAGGCGATCAACGCCCTGGCGAACCCGACCACCAACTCCTACAAGCGTCTGGTCCCGGGTTACGAAGCGCCGGTTATGCTGGCTTACTCTGCCCGTAACCGTTCCGCTTCTATCCGTATTCCGGTGGTCGCCTCTCCGAAAGCACGTCGTATCGAAGTGCGCTTCCCGGACCCGGCTGCTAACCCGTACCTGTGCTTTGCAGCCCTGCTGATGGCCGGTCTTGACGGTATTAAGAACAAGATCCACCCGGGCGAAGCCATGGACAAAAACCTGTATGACCTGCCGCCGGAAGAAGCGAAAGAGATCCCACAGGTTGCTGGTTCTCTGGAAGAAGCCCTGAACGCGCTGAACGAAGACCGCGAGTTCCTGACCGCCGGTGGCGTATTCACCGATGACGCTATCGATGCCTACATCGCCCTGCGTATCGAAGAAAACGACCGCGTGCGCATGACGCCGCACCCGGTAGAGTTTGAACTCTATTACAGCGTTTAATTTCTACTGCATGTTGCGGAATAATCAGCCCATCTCCGGATGGGCTTTTTTCTCCACCAACAACCTGATCTATCGCGCTTTTTAACCATAAAAAGCTATACTGCACTAAATTGGTGCACCTCTTATTTGGGAGACTGCTGGATGGCAACAGGCGTGCTGCCCGATGCTGGGCAGATCCTTAACTCACTGATTAACAGCATCCTGCTGGTTGATGACGACCTGGCAGTGCATTACGCGAACCCCGCCGCGCAGCAGCTGCTGGCGCAGAGTTCCCGTAAGCTTTTTGGTGCCCCGCTGCCGGAGCTGCTGAGCTATTTCTCGCTCAATATCGGCCTGATGAATGAGAGCCTGCAGGCAGGCCAGGGCTTTACCGATAACGAAGTCACCCTGGTGATCGACGGCCGCTCACATATTCTTTCCCTGACCGCGCAGCGTCTGCCGGACGGCCTGATCCTGCTGGAGATGTCGCCGATGGATAATCAGCGTCGCCTCAGCCAGGAGCAGCTACAGCATGCCCAGCAGGTCGCGGCACGCGATCTGGTCCGTGGGCTGGCCCATGAAATTAAAAACCCGCTGGGTGGCCTGCGCGGTGCGGCACAGCTGCTGGCCAAAGCGCTACCCGATCCGGCGCTGACTGAATACACCAAAGTGATTATTGAGCAGGCAGACCGCCTGCGGAATTTGGTGGACCGTCTGCTTGGGCCGCAGCAACCCGGTATGCACGTCACCCAGAGCATCCATAAGGTCGCAGAACGGGTGGTCAAGCTGGTGTCAATGGAGCTGCCGGATAACGTCACCCTGGTGCGCGATTACGATCCCAGCCTGCCGGAACTGCCGCACGATCCTGACCAGATAGAACAGGTTCTGCTGAATATCGTGCGCAATGCGCTGCAGGCGCTGGGAACGGAAGGCGGTGAAATTATCCTGCGCACCCGCACCGCATTCCAGCTGACGCTGCACGGCACGCGCTACCGACTGGCGGCGCGTATTGACGTAGAAGATAACGGGCCAGGTATCCCTTCACATCTGCAGGATACGCTGTTCTACCCGATGGTTAGCGGGCGTGAAGGGGGGACGGGTCTGGGGCTATCCATTGCCCGCAACTTGATCGATCAACACTCCGGCAAAATTGAATTTACCAGCTGGCCGGGTCATACCGAATTCTCGGTTTATCTGCCCATCAGAAAATAGGCACAGGGTCATTCCGGCGGCAGTGGCCGTCAGAAGATAAGTGTACACAGAGGTGTTTATGCAACGAGGGATAGTCTGGATCGTTGATGACGATAGCTCCATCCGCTGGGTGCTTGAACGCGCGCTCACCGGAGCGGGCCTGAATTGTACGACTTTTGAAAATGGTAATGAGGTGCTTGATGCACTGACCACCAAAACCCCGGACGTTCTGCTGTCAGATATTCGCATGCCGGGAATGGACGGTCTGGCGCTGTTAAAACAGATTAAGCAGCGCCATCCGATGCTTCCGGTCATCATAATGACCGCGCATTCGGATCTGGATGCCGCCGTCAGCGCCTATCAGCAGGGTGCGTTTGACTACCTGCCAAAGCCGTTCGATATCGACGAGGCCGTGGCGCTGGTTGAGCGTGCGATCAGCCATTATCAGGAGCAGCAGCAGCCGCGTAACGTGCAGGTGAACGGACCAACCACCGACATTATCGGCGAAGCCCCGGCAATGCAGGATGTGTTCCGCATTATTGGTCGTCTGTCGCGCTCTTCCATCAGCGTGCTGATCAACGGCGAGTCCGGCACCGGTAAAGAGCTGGTAGCTCATGCCCTGCACCGCCACAGCCCACGAGTAAAAGCGCCCTTTATCGCGCTGAATATGGCCGCCATCCCCAAAGATCTGATCGAGTCCGAGCTGTTTGGTCACGAAAAAGGGGCGTTTACCGGCGCGAATACCATTCGCCAGGGGCGCTTTGAGCAGGCCGATGGCGGCACGCTGTTTCTGGATGAGATCGGCGATATGCCGCTGGATGTGCAGACCCGCCTGCTGCGCGTGCTGGCCGACGGCCAGTTCTATCGCGTCGGTGGCTATGCGCCGGTAAAGGTGGATGTGCGTATTATTGCCGCCACCCATCAGAATCTGGAACTGCGCGTCCAGGAAGGGAAATTCCGTGAGGATCTCTTTCACCGTCTGAACGTGATCCGCGTTCATCTGCCGCCGCTGCGCGAGCGTCGGGAAGATATTCCGCGCCTGGCGCGTCACTTCCTGCAGGTGGCAGCCCGCGAGCTGGGCGTCGAAGCCAAACTGCTGCATCCGGAAACGGAAGCCGCATTAACCCGGCTGGCGTGGGCGGGCAACGTTCGCCAGCTGGAGAATACCTGTCGCTGGCTGACGGTGATGGCCGCCGGCCAGGAGGTGCTGATTCAGGATCTTCCCGCCGAGCTGTTTGAAACCACGATCCCGGACAGCCCGTCGCAGGCGTTGCCGGATAGCTGGGCAACGCTGCTGGCTCAGTGGGCCGACAGAGCGCTGCGTTCCGGTCATCAAAACCTGCTTTCCGAAGCCCAGCCGGAGATGGAGCGCACCCTGTTAACCACCGCCCTGCGCCACACGCAGGGCCATAAGCAGGAAGCGGCTCGCCTGCTGGGATGGGGGCGTAATACCCTGACCCGCAAGCTGAAAGAGCTGGGAATGGAGTAGCCGTAAACAGAAATGTAAATATGCGAATTAAGGCGCAAATTGCTGCATTTTTGTACTTTACTGCACCGAAGAGTCCAGTATGATCGTGCCCGGCGAATGGGGGAGTCATCATGCTGGAATCAATAACAAGCCTGTTATCAGGCGGCGCTGAAGTGGGAATGGCGGCAAGCCAGACACCGCATACGGCCATTGCAGCCGTGCTTTGTGCGGCGCTGTTTGGGCTGTTTAGCTAAGATAAGGCCCTCTCTGATGAGAGGGCCTTATTCTGTCAGATAACCCGTGAGAACTGCTGCATCCGCGCTTTCTGGCGCAGATAAGCATCGAAGCACATACAGATATTACGGATCAGCAGTCGTCCCTTCGGCGTAACCTGAATCGCCTGCTCGCTGATGTCCACCAGCCCGTCTTTTGCCAGCGGTGCCAGCAGGCGCAAATCCTCGGCAAAGTAATCCGCAAAGTTCAGATCCCACTGCCGCTCCACATCCGCCATATCGAGGCGGAAGTTGCAGATCAGCGCTTTAATCACATCCCGACGAATGCAGTCATCGTGGGTTAAGACGATCCCGCGCCACAGGGCGTTGCCGGTCTCATCAACCTGCTGATAATAGTGCTTCAGCTCTTTCTGGTTCTGCGCATAGCAGTCGCCAAGCATACTGATCGCCGATACGCCCAACCCCAGCAGATCCGTATCGCCCTGGGTTGTGTAGCCCTGGAAATTTCGGTGCAGGACGCCTTCACGCTGGGCAATAGCCAGCTCGTTATCCGGGCGGGCAAAGTGGTCCATGCCGATAAACTGATAGCCGTTGTCGGTAAGAGAAGTAATGGTTTGCTGCAGGATATCCAGCTTGTGCTGAGCCGATGGCAGATCGGCATCTTTGATTTTACGCTGGGCTGCAAACAGCGTCGGCAGATGCGCATAGTTAAAGACGCTCAGCCGGTCCGGGTTCAGTTCCGCCACGCGCTCTAAGGTGAAGGCGAAGCTTTCCGGAGTCTGTTTTGGCAGGCCGTAGATCAGGTCGATATTGGTCGAGGTAAAGCCGATATCCCGGGCGCGGCGCAGCAGCGCAAAGATAAAGTCTTCATCCTGCTCTCTGTTAACCAGCCGCTGAACGTCTTTATTGAAGTCCTGCACGCCCATGCTCAGCCGGTTAAAGCCCTCGGCGCGCAGGTGATCGAGCACGTCGAGCTCGATTTCACGCGGGTCCACCTCGATGGATATCTCCGCATTCGCCTCAAAGCTGAAGTGGCTGCGCAGCAGCGTCATCAGCCGGGTGATTTGCGCTTTATTGAGATAGGTTGGCGTCCCGCCTCCCCAGTGCAGCTGGCTGACCCGACGTCCACTAAACAGCGGCGCACGGTGAAGGATCTCCTGTTCAAGCGCATCGAGATACTGATCGGCCTTATGCTGCTGGCGGGTAACGATTTTATTGCAGCCGCAGAAGTAGCACAGCTTATGGCAAAACGGGATATGGACGTACAGGGATAGCGGACGCTCAGGGTAGCGCGCCACCGCCTGCTGAAATTCAGCATCGCCAAAATCTTCGGAGAATTCGAGGGCGGTAGGGTATGACGTATAACGCGGCCCGGAATAATTATATTTTTGGATCAGGGCCAGATCCCAGTCGATTAACTGCTCAGACATGCTCACTCCTTCCGATGGTGTAGCAAACGACGGCGGCGTACCGGTCTGACCGCACCGCGGGTCAGAAGCCGGTTGCGCAGCAGCTTCTGACGCTGCGACAACCGCCGTAGTTTAACGAATAACCAGCCCAGATAACATATAACCGGAAGGGTTATAAGGAGTACGGCCAGGCCGACAGGATGCAAACGTTAGTTTCCACCTTTCAGCAGACGCATCATGTCTTCTTTGCCTTCTTCCTCTTCCTCGGCATCTTCGTCATCCCAGGAGAGGCCCAGCTGCTGCATCAGCTCATCAATACGATCCAGTTTGGCGTCAACCCAGGACTGCTCTTCCGCACTCAGAGTTTCACCACCTTCCAGTCGTTCCAGCAGCGCGTCCAGGCGCTCGTCCGTTTCCAGCATATCCAGCTCTTCCTGCGGTGAAAGCATAGGTTTCTTCTCGCTCTTAGGTTTGGGTGCTTTTTTGGTCACCGGAACGTCGGTTACGCCCAGCGGAATGGGTTTCTTGCTGCCGGTACGCGGATCTTTGACCGGTTTTTGCTGGCGGCTACCGCCGGACTCGCTGGTACCGTTAGCACGGCTGCCCGCTGTATTGCCACGCTGTTTTTTGTCGCGTTTGCGATCGCGGGCCTGCTGGTTCAGCTCTTCACGGTTTTTGCGCTTTTCTTTTGCGGGGCCTTTGCCACGCGCTGGGGTCGTTGCTTTCATTCTCGATTCGTCATCTTCAGGCGTTGTTGTTCAGTATATACTCTAAATAATTCGAATTGCAGGTGGCCTCAGCCTCTGAAACCTGAAGTATGACGAGTATGGATTTGCGGCGGAATCTAGCAGAAAGCAGACAAAGAAAAAAGGCGACAGAGCAATCTGTCGCCTTTTTTCTGACTCGCTGCCCTTAACGGGCTCAACATTCCCTGTACGCTAATGACAACCCCTGTCTTCCCTTAGCCTGAACACGCCCTGTTCCTGTTCCCTGTCCTTCGAATAACGCCCTCCGGACGTTTGTCTTCCTGACAAATCCCGTGTCTTCGCCTTCCTGGCGCGCCTGACACTCATCCTGAGTCGTTATTCCATTAATCGGCATCCTGCCTGTGGTGAGTACTTTACGCTGATGCGCTACGCTAACAAGGCAGGGAAAATATCTGAAGATCGTCAAAATCACGCATATAACAAGTAACCAAATGATTTATATAAACTTCATTTCTTTCACTGCCTCTCTCTTTCCCGGATATCGCATAGCACTAATATGCGATCTCTTACACAGGCGGGGGGATTTGCTTACACAGAAGGAAAGCCGAAAAAACAGTCTTTTTCTGCTGTTCAGGTATAATCGCCGCCAATTGCATGATTTAACGGAGACGACCGTTTTGACTAACTGGAACTATCAACTGACGCATTTTGTCACCAGTGCCCCGGATATTCGCCATTTACCGGCTGATACCGGCATTGAAGTGGCGTTTGCCGGCCGCTCCAACGCGGGGAAATCCAGCGCCCTGAATACGCTGACCAACCAGAAAAGCCTCGCACGCACCTCTAAAACACCAGGCCGCACGCAGCTGATCAACCTGTTCCAGGTGGCTGACGGGAAGACTCTGGTCGATTTACCCGGCTACGGCTATGCCGAAGTTCCGGAAGAGATAAAGCGCAAATGGCAGAAGGCGCTGGCTGAGTATCTGGAAAAACGTCAGTGCCTGCAGGGCCTGGTGGTGCTGATGGATATTCGCCATCCGCTGAAAGATCTCGATAAGCAGATGATCCTGTGGGCGGTGGAGAGCAATATTGAGGTGCTGGTACTGCTGACCAAGGCCGACAAACTGGCCAGCGGTGCGCGTAAAGCGCAGCTGAATATGGTCCGTGAAGCGGTACTGGGATTTAACGGTGACGTTCAGGTAGAAGCCTTCTCATCGCTGAAAAAACTGGGCGTGGATAAACTGCGACAGAAGCTGGATAGCTGGTTTAACGACCTGCCGCCGGTCGAGGCTGAAGCCGAAGAGGAATAAAACAGCGCGCGATATAATTCGCGCGTTTTTTTGCTTCGCGCAATAAAAAACGCCCCAGTCATAAATGACTGGGGCGGCTAAAATATTCAGCCAAATCCGATTACGTGAAGTAAAAGGTCTGAAAGATAGAACATCTTACCTCTGTACCCTACGCGAATAACTCTACTCTTTTTCTGGTCAGTAACAAAGCACTTTTTGTAATTTCTTTTCATAATTTACAGAGAAATTTTTAACGATCGTCACAAAATTTCCGCTTTTGCGTTGCTTACTTACGAAAAAGAGTCTTATGCATCGAACACTTAGTGCGCACGATCCCAGTTTTCGCCACTGCCGACTTCCACCAGCAACGGCACGTCCAGCTGGGTGCAATTTTCCATCAGTTGATGGATCTGCTTCGTTACCGCTTCGACGTCGTCCTTGTGCACTTCGAACACCAGTTCATCATGCACCTGCATGATCATCTTCACCCGCGGTTTATCCTTCAGAAGCCAGGCATCCACGGCGATCATCGCGCGCTTAATAATATCCGCCGCCGTTCCCTGCATCGGGGCGTTAATCGCCGCACGCTCCGCACCGGCGCGGCGCGCACCGTTGCTGGACGTGATATCGGGCAGATAGAGGCGACGGCCTTCCAGAGTTTCCACATAGCCCAGCTCTTTCGCCTGCTCACGCGTGCGTTCCATATATTCGCGCACGCCAGGATAGCGTTCGAAGTAAAGATCCATATATTTCTGCGACTCTTTGCGCGGAATATTAAGCTGGCGTGACAGGCCAAATGCGCTCATACCGTAGATCAGACCAAAGTTGATCGCCTTCGCGCTGCGGCGTTGCTCACTGGTAACCTTATCCAGCGGCAGACCAAACACTTCCGCCGCCGTTGCCCGGTGGATATCCAGCCCTTCGGCAAACGCCGTCAGCAAACCTTTATCCCGCGACAGATGCGCCATGATACGCAGTTCAATCTGAGAGTAGTCCGCAGAAACGATGACGTAATCTTCCGGGGCAATAAACGCCTGGCGAATACGTCGGCCTTCATCGTTACGTACCGGGATATTCTGCAGGTTAGGATCGGCAGAGGAAAGACGTCCGGTCGCGGTCACCGCCTGGTGATAGGAGGTATGCACGCGGCCGGTTTTGGCGTTGATCATCAGCGGCAGCTTATCGGTATAGGTCGATTTCAGCTTCGCCAGCCCGCGATACTCGAGGATCACCTTCGGCAGCGGGTAGTCCAGGGCCAGCTCTTCCAGCACCTCTTCTGAAGTCGAAGGTGCCCCGCCAGGGGTTTTCTTCAGCGGCTTAATACCCTGCTTTTCAAACAGGATCGTTTGCAGCTGCTTCGGTGAAGAGAGGTTGAACGGCTCGCCCGCAATCTCATGGGCTTTCTGCTCCAGCTCCACCAGACGGGTCGCCAGCTCGGTAGAGTGGTTGTGCAGTACATCCGGGTCAATCCTGACGCCGTTGCGCTCAATACGGGAGAGCACCGGCACCAGCGGCATTTCGATATTGCTGAAGACATTCAGCGGACCGGCATTTTTTTGCAGCTCTGGCCACATCTTCAGATGCAGCTGTAGCGTGACGTCGGCATCTTCCGCCGCGTATGGCCCGGCCTGCTCGAGCGCAATCTGGTTAAAGGTCAGCTGTTTTTTGCCTTTACCGGCAATCTCTTCGAAGGTGATGGTTTTATGCTTCAGCCAGCGATCGGCGAGGCTGTCCATATCATGGCGGCCCGCTACGCTGTCCAGGGTGTAAGACTCCAGCATGGTATCGAACGCGATACCGCGCAGTTCAATATCATAGTTGGCCAGAATACCGCGGTCATATTTCAGGTTCTGACCCACCTTCAACTGCTTGTCATCCTCAAGCAGAGGTTTCAGCAGCTCAAGCGCCCTCTCAAGGGAGATCTGATCCGGCGCGTCGAGGTAGTCATGCGCCACCGGCACGTAGGCAGCAAGTCCTGGTTCAACAGCAAAGGAGAGCCCTACCAGCCTGGCGGAGACATTTTCCAGGCTATCTGTTTCGGTATCGAACGCAAACAGCGGCGCATTTTTCAGTTTCTCAATCCAGTCGACAAGCGTCGGTTCATCGAGAACAGTGACGTAGTTTTCTGCGGACAGGATCGCAGCAGGCACCTCATCCTCGGCGGCAACCACTATAGTTTCCTGCGGCTTAGCCGCCGGTTTGCTGCCTTTCGCCTGCAGCCATTTACCGGCTTCGACATCGGTAACCCAGCGTTTGAATTCGTATTTCTTAAACAGCGCCAGCAGATCGTCGACCAGTGGCTGACGAACTTCAAGCTGCTCACAGCTCAGCTCCAGCTCCACGTCCGTTTTGATAGTCGCCAGTTTATAGGAGAGGTACGCCAGCTCTTTATTCTGTTCGAGCTTCGCCGCCATGGTTTTCGCCCCACGGAAGCTCAGCGCAGCTATTTTATCCGGCTCGCCATAGAGCGTGTCCAGACCACCCAGCCCCTGCAGCAGCGCCTGGGCCGTTTTCTCCCCTACGCCCGGAACGCCCGGAATGTTATCCGAGGAGTCGCCCATCAGCGCCAGGAAGTCAATAATCAGCTCCGGCGGCACGCCGTATTTTGTCACCACCTCGTCAGGCCCAAGGATGGTATTCGTCATGGTATTGATCAGGGTAATCCCCGGCGTAACCAGCTGGGCCATATCTTTATCCCCGGTGCTGATCAGCACCGGACGGCCAAAACCTTCGGCTTCACGCGCCAGGGTGCCGATCACATCGTCAGCCTCGACGCCGGATACAGCCATCAGCGGCAGGCCCATCGCCCTGACCATATCGTGCAGCGGTTCAATCTGCGCCCGCAGATCGTCCGGCATCGGCGGACGGTGAGATTTGTAATCCTCAAACAGTTCATCACGGAAGGTCTTACCCTTAGCGTCGAATACAACCACCGCATGGCTTGGCTGATACTGCAGGAGCAGACTGCGCAGCATATTAAGCACGCCATACATCGCTCCGGTGGGTTCACCCGCGCTGTTGGTCAGGGGCGGAAACGCGTGATAGGCCCGGTAAAGGTATGACGAGCCATCAACAAGGATAAGGGGGTTTTCGGGGATCTGAACCATAATGTCCGTGCCTGTTTATCAATTTATGGGTAAAGGATGCCACAGACAGGATAAAAACATGAGTTTTTCACCCCATTTGGCGCAAAAGATTTGCAGATCGTCGGGATCGCTCGAGGATCTGGGTTGTGGATAACTTTGTGCATATTTTTATAAGCAAAGCTAAATAGTTCTATTGACAGAAAGGAAATAAACAAATAAGTGTTTATTTTCAATGCATTATAAATAGACAAGTGTCTTATGTGATATATTGATGACTATTTACTCCATGTGGATATAAGTCCGGGATTTTTTCCATACCGGGAAGATTCGTCATTTGCCGTTATTTCCGATATATCAGTGCCCTGCGCCGCGATATTGCCGATTATTCACGGCTAACTCTTTGAACGGATGAAAAAAAAAGCCCAGCGGGAGCCAGGCTTTCATACAACAACCCCGGTCACTGACCGGCGTTTATTTATTTCTTCTCAACCAGGAATTTCACGGTATCCGCATACTGCTGCAGGAAAATATCCATGCTGCTGGTATCCATACCCTGCATGTTCAGCTGGTATTTGCCGTTAACAAACATTGCCGGAACGCCTTTCAGCTGCAGATCGGCAGCCGCTTTTTCCTGCTGAGCAACCAGGGATTTCACCACAAAGCTGTTCCAGGCTGCGTCATACTCTTCACCCTTCACGCCCGCATCAACAAAGACTTTGCGGATATCAGCAGCGTTCTGCACGGTTTGAGTTTTCTGAACGGCTTCAAACATTGGCGAGGTGATTTTATCTTCAACGCCCAGCGCCATCGCTACAGCCCAGGCCTGGGTGATTTCTTTACCCAAAGGCCCCAGGAACTCAACGTGGTATTTGGTCATTTTGGTGCCTTCCGGCAGCTTTTTCTTCACCGCATCAGAAACATGCAGAACCTGCTCGAACTGGTAGCAGTGCGGGCAGTAGAAGGAGAAGAACTCCAGAACCTGCGGCTCACCGGCTACCGGCTGCGGGAGGGTAACGAACTGTTTGCCGTCGGTAAACTGCGCTGCCGATGCGCTAAATGCCAGAATCATACCGGCCAGCGCCAGCCAAATCTTTTTCATGGTTCACTCTCTCCTGGAAATGTCAGATTAATACATGGGCGTTAATTGCAGGGGCGGTTCCTGAAGAACCTTTGCCTGCTCTAAAAATGTGGTGGTCTGTCTGAGCCAGTAATCTTCCCCGGTAAGCCATGGGAAATTTTTGGGGAACGCGGGATCATCCCAGCGCCGCAGTAGCCATGCAAGATAGTAAACCATTCGCATCGCTCTCAGCGGCTCGATAAGTCCGATTTCGTCCGTGTTGAACTCGCTAAACTCTTCATAGGCTTCAATAATTGTCTCAAGTTGCATACGCCGCTCGGCGTTATCGCCATTGAGCAGCATCCACAGGTCCTGAATCGCCGGCCCGCTTCTGGCATCATCGAGATCGACAAACAGCGGGCCATCGCGCCATAGAATATTACCGGCATGGCAGTCGCCGTGCAGACGGAGCGTGTTGAAACGGCCGTGCCACTGGCCCATTACCGCCTCAATCAGCGTATCTGTCGCCTGCAGAAAAGCGGCCTTAAGCCCTGCGGGGATTAATGTTGAGCTTTCAAAGACCTGTCGGGGCTCAATCAGATACTCTTTCACGCCCATTTCAGGACGGGCAATAAAGCGTTTTTTACTGCCGGTCTGGTGGATGCGTCCCAGGTAGCGACCCACCCACTCCATCTGATCGATATTGTCAGACTCAAACTGACGGCCACCGAGGCTCGGGAAAATAGCGTAATAAAAACCCTGATGGGTTAACAGGGTTTGCTGCCCGAAGGCGAGGGGGGCGGCAACGGGAACCTCATCAGCCAGTAGCTCCAGCGCAAACTGGTGCTCTTCCTGAATTTGTTCCGCCGTCCAGCGCTGAGGACGATAGAACTTCACCACAAAGCGGCGACGATCTTCATCCTGGAACTGATAAACGCGGTTCTCATAGCTGTTTAACGGCGTGAGTCCGGAATCCACCCGAATTCCCTGCGCGAACAGCGCATCCATGATGGTATCCGGGTGTAATGTCTGGAAAGTAAAAGCGTTGTCGTTCATCCCATCATCCGGAAATCTTTACGAATGACAAAGAATATCATTTTGCAGCGCCAGCGGTTGCGCCGCTTACAAGGTTTTACTCTTTAATTACGCCACGGGCGCGCAGCAGGGCGGTTTTAAAATCTTCTTCATAGTCTTTCTGAATACCGGGGATCACCGCATCTTTCGTCGAATCACGCATTTTAAGGTGGTAGATCAGAATATCGTCAGAAAGATCGGCAAGTTCCCCGTCATAACCTGACTCCTGCGCCAGTTTTTGCAAAAATTGCACCAGATTCAGCTCGGGTTCTTTCTGCCAGGCTGGCTGGAGGAGTTCAATAACTTCGTTCAAACGTTTACATTTCATGGTGATGCTCCTTACGCGTGAGAAAGACACGTTAACAGGGACAATCACACAAGAAAAGAGGCGATATTGGTGAATGATGCGGGCAAGGTAACGGGAGTCGTACTGGCTGGAGGAAAAGCCACGCGTATGGGCGGCAACGATAAGGGTTTGTTAGTCCTCAACGGCAAGCCGCTATGGCAGCACGTGGCCGATATCCTGGCACCACAGGTGACGCAGGTGGCGATCAGTGCGAACCGGAACCTCGATATCTATCAGGCCAGCGGTTTGACGGTGGTCCGCGATACGTTGACGGATTATCCCGGCCCGCTGGCGGGGATGCTGTCGGCAATGCAGCAGATCGACTCACCGTGGTTTCTGTTTTCCCCGTGTGATACGCCGCATATACCGGATACGCTGTTGACTCGTTTGCAGCAGCAGCGCGATCGGGCTCCGGTGGTCTGGGTACAGGACGGTGAGCGCGATCATCCGACGATTGCGTTGGTACATCGCCGGGTTTTACCTGCGATGCGGGCTTATCTCGCCAGCGGCGAGCGTAGGGTAATGGTGTTTATGCGTCAGACAGGTGGCCATGCGGTGGACTGCAGCGATATAAAAACGGCTTTTAGCAACGTAAATACCCCGGAAGATCTCGACCGGTGGCAGGAGGCGCCATGATCCCGGTACTGGCAATTGCCGCATGGAGCGGCACAGGGAAAACGACGCTGCTTAAAAAGCTGATTCCCCTTCTTTGCGAGAGAGGTATCCGGCCAGGCTTAATCAAACACACGCATCACAATATGGATGTTGATAAGCCTGGGAAAGACAGCTACGAGCTACGTAAAGCAGGTGCAACCCAGACGATTGTCGCCAGCGCGCAACGCTGGGCGCTGATGACCGAAACACCGGACGAACCGGAGATCGATTTAGCGTATCTGGTCAGCCGGATGGATGCTTCAACGCTGGATCTGGTTCTGGTTGAAGGTTTCAAGCATGAGCCGATCGCAAAGATCCTGCTATTCCGTGAAAGCTGCGGGCATAGCAGGGATGAACTTGTCGTGGATGAATATACGATCGCGATTGCCAGTGATATAGCGCTTAATGTGGATGTTCCGGTATTAAATATGAACGATCCTGAGGGCATTGCGGGGTTTATTCAGGCGTGGATGATGGAGAAGCGTGCATTTTGATGCACTTTTCACGCAAGAAGAAACGCAAAAAGGCCATCCTTTCGGATGGCCTTCTGCTTTATTTGATGCCTGGCAGTTCCCTACTCTCGCATGGGGAGACCCCACACTACCATCGGCGCTACGGCGTTTCACTTCTGAGTTCGGCATGGGGTCAGGTGGGACCACCGCGCTAGTGCCGCCAGGCAAATTCTTGTCGCA
>DATEKR010000292.1:0-4122 GCA_035277345.1 Enterobacteriaceae bacterium | reverse complement strand
CGTTGCGCGCTGGCGCTCGAAGGAGCTGTAGTTGCCGGTGTATTCGAACATCGTTTGCTGTTCGATATGGATAATTTTATCCACCACCGGATCGAGGAAGTCGCGGTCGTGGGAAATCAGAATCAGAGTGCCCTGATAGCTCTTGAGCCACTTCTCCAGCCAAATAACCGCATCGAGATCGAGGTGGTTGGTCGGTTCATCAAGCAGCAGTAAATCAGAGCGGCAAATCAGCGCCTGCGCCAGGTTAAGGCGCATACGCCAGCCGCCGGAGAAGTCGCTCACCGGGCGTTCGAGCTGGTCGTTGCTAAAGCCGAGGCCGTGCAGCAGGCTGGAGGCGCGGGAGCGGATGGTCCACGCGTCGATGGCGTCCAGCTTGCCGTGAACGGTGGCGATGGCGTGGCCGTCGTTGCGCTCGTTTGCGGCATTGAGCTCCGCTTCCAGCTTGCGGTATTCGCGGTCGCCGTCAATCACATAGTCGAGCGCCGGTTCGCTCAGCGCGGGCGTCTCCTGGTTAACCCAGGCGAGCTGCCAGTTTCCGGGGTAGGTAAAGTTCCCGCCGTCAGCGCTAATCTCGTTTTTCAGCAGCGCCAGCAGGGTGGATTTACCGCAGCCGTTTTTGCCGACCAGCCCGACCTTCTGGCCAGGGTTAATGGTGGCAGTGGCGTTGTCCAGCAGGACGCGCACGCCGCGACGAATTTGTAACGAGGAGAAAACAATCATAGAAGCGCCGTATGTTCCGACTATGTTAATTTGTCATTATGATAATGTAAGGTGTGGACCATTTGCCGCCGCACCGGGCCGCCATGGTAGCCCAAAACAACAACGATACACAAAAACAGAAACAGGACCGGGAGGGGAATGATGTCTCAGACAGCCAAAGTGCTGCTGCTGTATGCCCATCCGGAATCTCAGGACTCGGTGGCGAACCGGGTGCTGCTTAAGCCGGCGACACAGCTCAGCAACGTAACAGTGCACGATCTCTACGCGCACTATCCTGATTTCTTTATTGATATTCCCCACGAGCAGGAACTGCTGCGTCAGCATGACGTTATCGTGTTCCAGCATCCGCTTTATACCTATAGCTGCCCGGCGCTGCTGAAAGAGTGGCTGGACCGCGTGCTCAGCCGGGGCTTTTCCAGTGGGGTAGGGGGCAACCAACTGGCGGGAAAGTACTGGCGTAGCGTGATTACCACCGGGGAGCCGGAAAGCGCCTACCGTCACGATGGTCTCAACCGCTATCCGATGAGCGATATCCTGCGCCCGTTTGAGCTGACGGCGGCGATGTGCCGTATGCACTGGCTGAGTCCAATTATTGTCTACTGGGCGCGACGTCAGGATCCGAAGGCGCTGGCGAGCCATGCCAAAGCGTATGGCGACTGGCTGGCATCGCCGATTCAGGCGGGAGGACGCTGATGGAAGGTTCCAATTTACTGTTAGCCGGCGTGCTCTTTTTATTTGCGGCGGTCGTTGCCGTGCCGCTGGCGGCCCGGATCGGCATCGGTGCGGTGCTGGGCTATCTGCTGGCGGGTATCGCCATCGGCCCCTGGGGGCTGGGATTCATCAGCGATGTGGATGAAATCCTCCACTTCTCCGAGTTGGGCGTGGTGTTCCTGATGTTCATCATCGGCCTTGAGCTGAACCCGTCCAAGCTGTGGCAGCTTCGGCGCTCGATCTTCGGCGTGGGGGCCGCGCAGGTGTTATGCAGCGCCGCGATACTTGCCGTGCTGCTGATGCTGACGGACTTTTCGTGGCAGGCCGCCGTCATTGGCGGGATCGGGCTGGCGATGTCCTCCACCGCGATGGCGCTGCAGCTGATGCGCGATAAAGGCATGAACCGCAACGAAGCAGGCCAGCTGGGCTTTTCGGTGCTGCTGTTCCAGGACTTAGCGGTTATTCCGGCACTGGCGCTGGTGCCGCTGCTTGCGGGATCGGGTGACGACAGTTTCGACTGGGTCAAAATCTCCATGAAGGTGCTCGCCTTTGCGGGCATGTTGATTGGTGGACGCTTTTTATTACGCCCGGTGTTTCGGTTTATTGCCGCCTCTGGCGTGCGCGAGGTGTTTACCGCCGCGACGCTGCTGCTGGTCCTTGGCTCGGCGCTGTTTATGGATGCGCTGGGGCTGTCGATGGCGCTCGGGACGTTTATCGCAGGCGTGCTTCTGGCGGAAAGCGAGTACCGTCACGAGCTGGAAACGGCCATCGATCCATTCAAAGGCCTGCTGTTAGGGCTGTTCTTTATTTCGGTGGGCATGGCGCTCAACCTTGGCGTGCTCTATACCCATCTGCTGTGGGTGATAATGAGCGTGGCCGTGCTGGTGGCGGTGAAAACGCTGGTGCTGTATGTGCTGGCGCGCATTTACGGGCTGCGCAGTTCGGAGAGAATGCAGTTCGCCAGCGTGCTGAGCCAGGGCGGTGAATTTGCGTTTGTGCTGTTCTCGACGGCATCGTCGCAGAAGCTGTTTAAAGACGACCAGATGGCGCTGCTGCTGGTGACGGTGACGCTGTCGATGATGACCACGCCGCTGCTGATGAAGCTGGTGGATAAACTGCTATCGCGCCGCCTGAACCCGGTGGACGACGAAGCGGAAACCCCGTGGGTGGAGGACGATAAACCGCAGGTGATTATCGTGGGTTTTGGTCGCTTCGGGCAGGTGATTGGCCGCCTGTTAATGGCCAACAAAAAGCGTATCACCGTACTGGAGCGGGATATCAGCGCGGTGAATCTGATGCGAAAATATGGCTATAAGGTTTACTACGGCGATGCCACGCAGCTTGAACTGCTGCGCTCCGCCGGTGCGGAAGCGGCGGAATCGATCGTTATCACCTGTAACGATCCGGAAGACACGATGAAGCTGGTGGAACTGTGCCAGCAGCATTTCCCGCACCTGCACATTCTGGCGCGTGCGCGCGGACGTGTGGAAGCTCACGAACTTTTGCAGGCGGGTGTGAAACACTTCTCCCGCGAAACCTTCTCAAGCGCTCTGGAGTTGGGGCGTAAAGCGCTGGTGTCGCTGGGGATGCATCCTCACCAGGCCCAGCGCGCGCAGATGCACTTCCGCAGGCTTGATATGCGCATGCTGCGCGAGCTGATGCCGGTGCATTCAGATACGGCGCAGATCTCCCGCGTGCGGGAAGCGCGTCGCGAGCTGGAAGAAATTTTTCAGCGCGAGATGCAGCAGGAACGACGCCAGCTCGACGGCTGGGATGAATTTGAATAAAGGGTAACGAAAGATGGCTGTACGTAAACGCTTTATCGCGGGCGCAAAATGCCCATCCTGCCAGGCGCAAGATACGCTGGCCATGTGGCGTGAAAATAATATCGATATTGTTGAGTGTGTTAAGTGCGGCCATCAGATGCGCGAGGCTGACAAAGAGGCCCGCGATCACGTTCGCAAAGAAGAGCAAGTGATCGGCATTTTTCATCCGGACTAGCGATATGCCCTGAGTTTTTTTAAGCTAAAGGGTACACGGGTGCAGATTTCCGCTACAATCTGCGCCAGTAATTTTCCCACGCTCAGGAGATATCATGAAAGTAGCAAAAGACCTGGTGGTCAGCCTGGCCTATCAGGTACGTACAGAAGACGGTGTGTTGGTTGATGAGTCTCCGGTGAGTGCGCCGCTGGACTACCTGCATGGTCACGGTTCCCTGATCTCCGGCCTGGAAACCGCGCTGGAAGGTCATGAAGTTGGCGATAAATTTGACGTTGCTGTTGGCGCAAACGACGCTTACGGCCAGTACGACGACAACCTGGTTCAGCGCGTTCCTAAAGACGTGTTCATGGGCGTTGACGAGCTGCAGGTTGGCATGCGCTTCCTGGCTGAAACTGACCAGGGTCCAGTACCGGTTGAGATCACTGAAGTTGAAGACGACCACGTTGTGGTTGACGGCAACCACATGCTGGCTGGCCAGAACCTGAAGTTCAACGTTGAAGTTGTTGCGATCCGTGAAGCAACCGAAGAAGAACTGGCTCATGGCCACGTTCACGGTGCGAACGGTCACGACCATGACCACGATCACGGTCATGACGGCTGCTGCGGTGGTCACGGCCACGATCACGACCATGGTCACGACCACGGTAAAGGTGGTTGCGGCGGCAATGGTGGCTGCGGCTGCCATTAATT
>DATEKR010000291.1:0-2245 GCA_035277345.1 Enterobacteriaceae bacterium | reverse complement strand
CGCCCACCAGCAATCCGCCCATCAGCAGCCCGCTGAGGCCGGGTAACAGCCAGGCCGCCAGCACGCCTGCGCCCTGCAGCCACAGGACGATGGCCAGCCTGCGGTTCGAGGTGGAGAGATGACGCAGGGCGATATTGAGCGCAATGCCCAGCACGGCGGCGGCACCAAACAGCGGCCAGACAAACTGCGCGAAGACGCTGCCGGGGAATCGCACGGCCGCCATTTGCGAGAGAAAGGTCGCTGGCAGGATGTAACCGAATCCCGCCAGGCTGTAGCTCCAGATCAGCCGTTTCAAATCCGTGGTCAACGTGAGTGGCTCAGGCGCCGTGCCGGGTCGATGGAGTTGACCCGCTCGCGGCAGATACCGCGCCACCAGCGCGATAAGCACCAGCGCCAGCACGCCATAGATTTGCCAGGCCGCCCCTGCCGACAGCCCCTTCGCCTGAATATAGACCGCCAGCAGTCCGCTCAGGGCGATACCCGCCCCCGGCCCGGCGAAGACCGCCGCGCTCAGGCCCGGCTTTCCCAACTGGCCCAGACGCTCGTTGGTCCAGGCGGCAATCAGCACCATTGACCAGCCGCTCATGCAGCCGATAACAAAGCGCAGCAGTCCGTGGACGAGCGCATTATCCGCGGCGGCGGAAAGGAGCGTCAGCGCAACCGCGCCGGTCATACCCAACCAGAGACGCGTTTCCACGAAGCGATGGGCGCGCATGGCATCCCAGGCCCCTACCAGATAGCCCAGGTAGTTCATCGCCGCCACCAGCCCCGCGCTGGTCAGCGTGAGTTGCCCGGCGGCAATCATCAGCGGCACCTGAGGCGTAAAGGCAAACCGCCCGATGCCCATGGCAACCACCAGAACCACAAATCCGCTGAGCGCGATACGCAGCGCCATGATCACTCCAGTTGTTAAAGAAAAGTAAATTTATGATGCAGCATCCCGCCGTGAAGCGGAAGTGAAAGTTACTCACAGGTCAATGAAAACTCTGTATTATGAGTTTGATGAATCGTTTTTCGTATAAGGAGCCCTGCATGGAACTGCTCGAAGAGCACCGTTGTTTTGAAGGTCGACAGCTGCGCTGGCGGCACGACTCCACCGTTCTGAACTGTGCTATGACGTTCAGCATTTTTCTGCCACCGACGGAAAATCCCCCCGTTCTGTTCTGGCTGTCAGGCCTGACCTGCAACGACGAAAACTTCACCACCAAAGCCGGGGCGCAGCGGGTCGCCGCTGAGCTGGGTATTGCACTGGTCATGCCGGACACCAGCCCGCGCGGTGACGAGGTTGCCGACGATGCCGGCTACGATTTAGGCAAAGGCGCAGGCTTCTACCTCAATGCGACCCAACAGCCCTGGGCGAACCATTACCGCATGTACGATTACATCCGTGATGAACTGCCCGCGTTGATTCAGGCAGAGTTTGCGGTGAGCGAGCGTTGTGCAATTAGCGGTCACTCGATGGGCGGCCACGGCGCGCTGATCATGGCGCTGAAAAACCCGGGGAAATACACCAGCGTGTCGGCATTTGCGCCGATTGTGAACCCTTCTCAGGTGCCGTGGGGGCAAAAAGCCTTTACGCACTACCTGGGTGAGGACGCTGAACAGTGGCAGGAATGGGACAGCTGTGCCCTGATGCTGGCGAGCGATTCGGCGGATGCGATCCCCACGCTCGTCGACCAGGGCGATGCGGATCAGTTCCTCGCCGGTCAGCTGCAGCCAGCGCTACTGGCAGAGGCCGCACGTCAGAAAAACTGGCCGCTGACCCTGCGCATTCAGCCGGGGTACGATCACAGCTATTACTTTATGGCATCCTTTATTGAGGATCATCTCCGCTTCCATGCGGCGCATTTAATGGGATAAGTGCGCCCTTTGTTGCCCGGTGGCGCTTCGCTTACCGGGCCTACAAATCCCTCGAATGTAGGCCGGGTAAGGCGCAGCCGCCACCCGGCATTAAAGCGACATCAGAACTTATAATCCACGCCCACAAAGTAGCGACGACCATCTTCCGTGTAGCTGTAGTCGTCACGGCTGAGGTCTTTATCCAGCAGGTTCTGCACGCCCGCGCGCAGCTTAACGGCTTTCGTTGCCTGCCATGACGCTCCCGTGTTCCACACGACATAGCCACCCGGCGTCGCGGCACCGCTGGTTAAGGCGCGTTTCTCGCCGGTATAGTTGCCCTGCACATAGAATGACCAGTCCTGCGTGGCTTTCCAGTCAACGGTTCCGTTTGCCGTATGGAACGGCA
>DATEKR010000290.1:0-3428 GCA_035277345.1 Enterobacteriaceae bacterium | reverse complement strand
AGGTTCAGAAGCTGATCGGCCTGGGTTTCCGCGGTGCGGGTCAACGCCAGGGTATCGGCATTCACGGTCATTAGCTGGCCCTGCATATTGGACACAAACACCCGGCGGCCTTTCTCATCGATGGCAATCCCGACCGCATAGAAGCCGAAGCCAGGGAGGGTTTTTTCCAGCTTGCCGGTGCGGGTATCCACCACAAACAGCACGCTATCCACGCCGTAGCCCAGTCCAGGCAGGAACAGGCGGCCCGTTTTAGCGTCATAGCGGGCCTCACGAATTTTATACAGGTGGCCTTCGCTGATTTTAAAGCGCTTGAGCTCCGCCAGCATAAAGTCGAGCTGTTCGCTGCTCATCCCTGATTTACGCCAGGCGGCTTCGATATTCACTTCATCCTGCAGCTTGATGGACGGCAGGCTGCGGTTGGCGGCCGTATCGACCACGCCGACAGAGCCGTTAAAGCCTTCGGTCAGATACAGACGGTTGCCTGCATCATCCAGTGCCACGCCGAAGCCTTTGACCGCCATCGGGATCCTGGCCTTAACGTCCAGGGTCTTTGGATCGAGACGCAGTACCGTCGATTTTTTTTCATCTTTCCAGTCCGGGGAACTGACAAAGAGCGCATTCTGTTTTGCGCTCAGGGCCAGTTCAACCACGGTGGGCGCCACGGCCGCACGCTGAATATTTTCCGCATTGATGGCGGTGTCCTGCGCCTGCGCCAGGGACGAGGCGATCGCGCAGGCTCCGAGCAGCATGCTGCTAAGCAGGCGGGAAGGGGAGGCTGACATCATGTTCTCTCCGGATAAGTCTGTCATTAGAAGCGTAACTCCAGCGAGGCGCCGATCAGGCGTGAACGCTGCTGCGTTGCGGTATAAACATCATTACCGCCGATCATGACCTTGCGGTCGGAATCAAACAGGTTCTGAGCGAACAGGGTGGCTTTGCCGTACATAAAGGTATATGCAAGCTGGGCGTTGGCGGACCAGTAAGAGCCGACGCGACCGCGAGAGTCGTTGTCATAGCCCGAGTAGTAGGAGTCCGAGAAGGCGACGTTACCGCTCAGCTCCCAGCCGCTGGCAACCTGCCAGGCCGCACCAACGTTAGCGGTATACGCCGGGGCACGCGCCAGATCGTGGCCTTCTACGCCGCTGTTAGCGAAGTCAGAGATGCGGGTTTTCAGCAGGCCGACATTACCGGACAGCTCCAGGTCCCAGCGTGGGGTCCAGGTCGCGCCCATCTCCGCGCCCCAGGTCTCCACTTTGTCGGCGTTGCGGATGACCGTGGAGTTGGCGGCGAGATAGTAGGGAAGCTGCATATCTTTGTAGTCGTTGTAGAAGAGGTTCCCCTTCAACACTACGTTGCCATCGTTAAGGGCATGGCGGGTGTACAGCTCATAGTTCCAGACATATTCCGGGTCATAGGTGTAGCTGGTGATGGGCGGGCTCAGCGTGATGCCTGCGCCACCGGCGTTATAACCGCGCCCGATACGTGCACCCCATGTCTGGTTCGGCTCCGGTTTCCAGGTCACGTCCAGCTTCGGTAAAAAGACGTTATAGGTCTCATCCAGGTCGATACGAACCGTCTGGCTGCCGCCGCTGCGTTTACGATGCTCCCGCTCCAGGCGGGTAGACGCCGTGACGTCAACCTGCGGCGTCAGCGCATAAGTCAGCTCGCCGTAGGCCGCGCTGGTACGGGTATCATCCGTAAAGTTTGAACCGCCAAAAATGGACACGAACTCATCCTGGCTGGCGTCGAAATAGCGTAAGCCGGCAAAGCCGCGCAGCGTGCTGTCCCCGGTGCCGAAATGCACCACCGGCTCAACGTGAACTTCCTGGCCGTCAATATGCGCGGAGGGGAGGCCCGGGGCCGTGTAGCGATTAATCTGGAACCCGGTGTAAATCAGCCGGTTTTCCAGTTTAAGCCCCTCGCTGGCTTCCCAGGCGATATCCCAGATCCCGCTATTGACGTTGCTTTTAAACACCGGGCGACGGGACTCGTAGCGGGCGTTGGTCGGATGCGGGATCGGGTTAAGGCTTTCGTTCTGCGGCGCACCGCTGTCGGAGTGGTTAAAGGTCAGTTTTGTGGTGACATCGCGCAGGCCCGCCGGGTTAAAGAGCAGTTTGGCGCGGGCGCTGGTGGTCTGCACTTCCCGGGGATCGCCCACCGGCTCGTAGGACGGTAAATCGATATCGCTACGGCGGCGCTGGCGATCGACGCTGGCGCGGAAGGCCAGCTGGTCTTCAATCAGCGGGGCGTTAACCATTGCCGCCATCTGAGAAGAGTGCTGATTGCCCATCCCGCCCTTAACGGCCGTTTCCCAGTCAAAAATAGGATCTTTGGTGGTCATCACGATAGCACCCGCGATGGCATTACGGCCCTGGATATAGCTCTGCGGCCCGCGGAAAACTTCAACCCGCTCCATATCCCACAGTGAACCTGAACTGTAGGCCTGCTCGTTATAGGTCAGGGAGCGACCGTCCAGAGAGAGCCCGAGACGCGGGCGCGTTCCGCTCAGGAAGGCACCTGCACCCGTGCTGGGGCCGGAACCGTCCACGCCGCGCACGGTGGGCAGGTCGTTACCGACCCCGACATCGACGGTGTTGGTGGTCATCCGCATCAAATCGGAGACGGTGGCCGTGCCGGGCAGACTTTCGATACGGCGGTTGTCGAAGACCTCCACGCTGGAGCCGGTGTCGAGCAGGGAGCGGTTGGTTTTTTCCCCGGTGACGATCATCACCTCCTGATCCTTACTCTCAGGTTCGGCTGCGGTGGCAGCGAGGGGGAGCAGACAGCAGATCCCAATCGCTAACGGCGACAGGCGGAATAAATCAGCGTGCCCTTGTGGGCGAAGTATAACATTGCGGCGAGCGCGAGTACGGGTGCCCATTAGGCATCTCTCCTGTGTCCATAGAAAAAGTAATGACAGTTGCTTATCGCAAGTGATATCGGGCTGGCTCTCTTGATGGAGTTTTTATGGCGTTTTTATGACAAATGTAAAATCTTATTTCTGATGATAACGATATTCATTATCATAAACAAACCGCCATAATTTGTAGTTATCCGCAGGAAAAATAAGGAAATTGTTAGCGTTACAGGAGGGGAGTCATACCGTATTGCGGGAGTGCCAGAGTAGCCCTGCTGCTGCCACGCAGGCTATCGCGCCGCCCGCAGAGAGCGTGGCATAAGCCAAAACCCACTGGTGGGTGGCATCCATCACCATGCCAAAACTCAGAGGGGCAAAGGAGCCGATACCGAATCCGGCCAGGGAACGAACACCCATCACTTTGCCTAAATGACGGGAAGGTACGCGGTCTGCGATGGCCGCCGACAGCACTCCGGAATCTCCGAGAATAAAAAAGCTGCCCATAAAGCCGATCGCCAGCGTCCAGCCTGCACCCCACGCCGGAGAAAAGCCCATCAGCAGGGAACTGGCA
>DATEKR010000289.1:0-3189 GCA_035277345.1 Enterobacteriaceae bacterium | reverse complement strand
GGCTATACCCGGGCGGCGCTTGGCGTCTCTGCCCCGTCCATTACCGTCGAAGTCCATATCAGTAATGGGCTGCCGGGGCTAACGCTGGTTGGGCTACCTGAGACCACGGTAAAAGAGGCCAGAGATCGCGTACGTAGCGCGATTATTAACAGTGGTTATACCTTCCCGGCGAAGAAGATAACCATCAACCTCGCCCCTGCCGATCTGCCCAAAGAGGGCGGCCGATACGACTTACCTATCGCCATTGCGCTCCTGGCAGCCTCTGAGCAGCTTACGGCGCCTGGGCTGGCTTCATATGAGCTGGTTGGCGAGCTGGCGCTCACGGGCGCACTGCGCGGCGTTCCGGGTGCGATTTCATGTGCGATGGAGGCCATCAGGTCCGGTCGGCGTATTATCGTCGCCAGCGAAAACGCAGCGGAAGTGGGACTGCTGGAAGGTAAAGACTGTTTTATTGCCAGCCATCTGCAGGAGGTCTGCGCCTTTCTCGAAGGAAAGTTCACGCTGCCCTCACCGGAACAAGACCGGGAAGAGCCGCCCGTCTCCTCAGACGACCTGTGCGATGTGATTGGCCAGCAGCAGGGGAAGCGGGCGCTGGAAATCGCCGCCAGCGGCGGGCATAACTTACTGTTGATTGGCCCGCCCGGTACGGGGAAGACCATGCTGGCCAGCCGACTTAACGGGCTCCTGCCTCCCCTGAGCAACCAGGAGGCGCTGGAGAGCGCGGCCATACAAAGCATGGTCAATTCCACTTTAATCGCCCGACAGTGGCGACAGCGCCCGTTTCGTGCGCCACATCACAGTGCATCGCTGACGGCTATCGTTGGCGGCGGCTCGATACCCGCGCCCGGCGAGATCTCGCTGGCGCATAATGGCATTTTGTTTCTGGATGAACTTCCCGAGTTCGAAAGACGTGCGCTGGATGCGCTGCGGGAACCTATTGAGTCCGGGCAGATCCATATTTCCCGCACCCGGGCAAAAGTGACCTATCCCGCCCGCTTTCAGCTGATCGCCGCGATGAACCCCAGTCCGACAGGACACTATCAGGGAAAACACAACCGCTGCACGCCGGAGCAGACCTTGCGCTATCTGGGCAGGCTATCTGGCCCCTTTCTCGATCGCTTCGACCTGTCTCTGGAAATTCCCCTTCCCCCGCCGGGTGTGCTGAGCCAGGCAGACAGGGCCGGAGAGAAAAGCGCTGCGGTACGCCAGCGCGTAATACAGGTTCAGAGGCGACAGCTTACGCGACAGCATAAGCTGAATACACGGCTGGAAAATCGCGAGATAACCACCCACTGCGCGTTGCACCTCGAGGATGCTCAGTGGCTGGAGGAAACCTTCACCCGTCTGGGGCTCTCGATTCGCGCCTGGCAGCGGCTGCTGAAGGTGGCGCGCACTATTGCGGATATGGATCAGTGTGACGCTATTCAACGCCAGCATCTGCAGGAGGCGCTCAGCTATCGTGCCATCGACAGGATGCTTATCCATCTACAAAAGCTTCTGGCGTAAAAAAGGGGCTTTCGCCCCTGTTCTTAATCGTCAGATTCGGTGTAGTCCTCTGCACCTTCCATCTGCGGCTTACCGCCGGACAGCGTATGGAAACGCTTAGGACGTTTAATGCGTGCCATGTACTTAAACCAGACACGTTCCGTCTCGGAATTCGGTTCATCTTCGCCACGGCAGACCGCGACAAAATGTTTTTCCTCTTCCGTTGCAGGCTCACGCTTGCCCAGTTCCAGCTCGTTCAGGGCATATCCCAGACGCTCAAGCAGTTGAGCTTCTTTAATGGTGAAATCCCCGTGACGAGAGAACCCGCGCGGATAATTTTTATTGTCGAAAAAACGATTAGTTGTCGTAAAGCTTTCCGCCATCCTACACGCTCCTAATTCTTTGGCCGAGCTATTTATGGCGCGGAGTATTAGTTAGGCTTGACATCGTGTAAAACAAAAGATTTAAATCATAACGACAAATTATTTTGTGGAGAAAACTGTGGATACGGACTTGCTTAAAACTTTCCTGGAAGTCAGTAGAACCAGGCACTTCGGTCGGGCCGCTGAAGCGCTCTATTTGACACAGTCAGCCGTCAGTTTTCGAATTCGTCAGCTGGAGAATCAGCTTGGCGTGAATCTGTTCACGCGCCATCGCAACAACATCCGTCTGACCAATGCCGGAGAGAAACTTCTGCCTTATGCCGAGACGTTGATGAGCACATGGCAGGCCGCACGCAAAGAGGTCGCCCATACCTCCCGGCATAACGAGTTATCCATCGGTGCCAGCGCGTCTCTGTGGGAGTGCATACTCGGCGAGTGGCTGAGCAAACTCTATCAGACGCACGCCAGCCTGCAGTTTGATGCCAGGATCGCACAGCGACAGTCGCTGGTTAAACAGCTTCATGAACGGCAGCTTGATCTGCTGATCACGACAGAATCGCCCAAGATGGACGAATTTAGCAGCCAGTTGCTGGGACATTTCACGCTGGCACTCTACAGTGCTGAACCGTCACGCACCAAAGTTGATCTGAATTATTTACGTCTGGAATGGGGGCCTGACTTCCAGCAGCACGAAGCTGGGCTGATCTCCAGCGAGGATATTCCCGTGCTGACAACCAGCTCCGCCGAGCTTGCGTGTAGCCAACTTGCCGGACTGAATGGATGCACCTGGCTGCCCGTGCAGTGGGCAAAAGAGAAGGGAAATTTACATGTAGTTGCCGACGGTTCGACGCTATCTCGCCCTCTATATGCCATCTGGCTGCAGAATAGTGACAAACAAGCACAGGTCAAAGAGTTGTTGAAAATCAGCATGATAGATTGATTCGCACGGCTGTGGATGCTGAGGTATCGCAAAGGAATGCGATACGCAAAACGGTGGGAGATCCTGTTTTAAAAACAAAAAAAATCCTTTGCCGAAGCAAAGGATTATATATGGCAGGGGCGGAGAGACTCGAACTCGCGACACCCGGTTTTGGAGACCGGTGCTCTACCAACTGAGCTACGCCCCTAAAAACTTCTTAATTTTTCTTATCATTAAGCCTGCTGAGTTAGCAGGCTTAATTTTCAATAAGTGGCGGAACGGACGGGACTCGAACCCGCGACCCCCTGCGTGACAGGCAGGTATTCTAACCGACTGAACTACCGCTCCACCGAATCTTTTTACATTACTGCCACCGGTTGTCACCCCGGCTTACTGCAATTT
>DATEKR010000288.1:0-5768 GCA_035277345.1 Enterobacteriaceae bacterium | reverse complement strand
CGCATTATCTGAAGATGACGGGGTGAGACGTCACCCCGTTGCTTCCAGCAGCAGTAAATCCATCAGCAGCACCAGATTTGACTCAAATGACGCGACGCCTGCCGCTTCAGCAGCAAAATGGACCGCTTCGTCATAATGGTGGCGGTTGAAACAAAGGTCGCCTGCGCCAGCTCGCGCACGGTGATATTGCCCACCAGCAGCGGATGCTCCGTCAGATGGGCAAGTACGCGGTACTCGGCGCGGGTCAGCGATCCCGCACGGGTGAGCAGCGGGGCCAGGCGACTATCCATTATTGCGCAGGCTCGACGGGCAGGTCGGCGCGTGCGCCCCATTCGCTCCAGGAGCCGTCATAGAGCGTGACGTCCGGCGCGCCCAGCGTCGCCAGAGCCAGCGCCACCACCGCCGCCGTCACGCCGGAGCCGCAGCTGACAATAATGGGTTTATCCAGTTCGACGCCCTGGCGCTCAAAGATGGCTTCCAGCTCGTCGGTGGTTTTCAGCTCGCCGTTAAGGGTGATGTCGCCCCAGGGCACGTTGCGCGCGCCGGGAATATGACCCCGACGCAGGCCCGGACGCGGCTCGTCGGCTTCGGCATTAAAGCGCGGGGCCGGGCGGGCATCCACAATCTGCGCGGTGCCTTCATGGCTCACCAGCAGCACGTCGGTCAGGCGTTTAACCTGCTCCGGGTCGAAGGTGGCAGTAAAACTGCCTTCCGGCAGCGACACGTCGCCCGTTTGCAGGAGGCGATCTTCGCGCTGCCAGCCCGCGAGTCCACCGGCCAGAATTGACACCCGCTCCACGCCAAAGGCGCGCAGCATCCACCACGCACGCGGGGCGGAGAAGAGGTTGCCCTCATCATAAATCACCAGGTGCCTGTCATCCTGCACGCCCAGTTCGCGCATCGCCACGGCGAAAGCTTCCGGTCGCGGCAGCATATGCGGCAGCGGATTGCTGTGGTCGGAGAGGGCTTCGATATCAAAAAACAGGGCGCCCGGCAGGTGCCCGGCGCGGTATTCGGCGGCGACATCACGGTGTTCCTGACCCGGCGGGGCCATTCGCGCATCGAGGATCTGAATTTCCGGGTCATCGATATGTTCGGCCAGCCAGTCGGCGGCAACGAAAAATGAGGTGCTCATAGGGACTCCATCTACCTGCTTGCAGTTGTAAAGGGATTGTCGACGTTTTCCTGCAGGCTGACAAGGGAGTGGGAGGGAAGTTGCGAGGCGGATGGTTAGCTTAACAGCCACTCCCGGGCGTCCACGTTTCGCCCGGATAGCACAGGCTCTGAGCAACTAATGGTGTTTATGGCAGATGGAGGTTTACGTTAATAAGAGAGTTTTTGATAAATATATCACGGTATTTTCAACAAGCAGTGCTGGATACGAAAAGGCTGAACAGCTAGAATCCATGAGGTTTTTACACATGGAAATTATTTTTTTATTAAGTGATGAGATAATGAAGAAAATACCTTTTGTTCTCGTGGGTTTGTTTTTGTTAAATGGATGCTCCTTGTTGCCTAAACCTTATAAATCAGCTGATATTCCTCTTTATAGCGACGCTACAGGTGACACCGCTATGCTTAGGGTTATCGGGTTTAATGATTATACTAAAATTCGTCAGATAGAATCCTGTTCAGTAACCAGGAATCTTGGATTTCTTCGTGATTATCGTCATGAAGAACGTAATCCTTCAAGAGTTGTGGATAAAGGCTTTAAAAAGGCGGTACCACCACCCGAAAATGTTCCTCTGGACTACCAGGAACGCATAATACCTGCTCAGGGGTGGCTGGTCGTTGAATCAACACTATTCGCAAGTGACGGTGGTATCTGTACTCTTAGTACCAATTGGTTCAAACCTGAGAAAAATGCTTTATATGAAGTGCGTAATAGATTAAATAAGGCTGGAAATATCTGTTCAATGGAGTTTGTTCAGGTTGATCAAGAAACGGGCAAAACTAAGAGAATCGTTGCTCATGAGAAAGTCGCTGAGTTTTTACCCTGTGAAACGATAGCACGTTGATCCCTGATGATGGGTTTTAGAGGGAAATAAATTAAGTTGTTCTACTTTGTCGATTACTTAAAAAGCCACTGGTGTGGCTTTTTCTATTTTATATTAAATTTACGGGTGGTCCTGGTATTGATTGTTTTAAAAACAGATGACGGCAAGGGTTACATGTAACCTTTGGCGGTGTGATCGGCGTAACAGGCGACTAATTATGGCTGTTGGTAAAACGCCGCGTTCCGCATGATAATAGGGGGTCTAACATGAGAGGCTTCCGGGCCAGAGGGGTTAAAGGATGAAACCGTTTCGAAAAGTGGCGCTGACCTGCGCGCTGTTGACCGCATTTGCGCTTGCGGGCTGTGATAATGACGACAAGCCTCAGGTAGCCAAACCCGCCGAGCCCGCAGCGGCGCAGCCTGCGCCTGCGAAGCCCGATGCGGCCGCGCTGGCAAAACTGACGGCGGCAAGCGAAGGCAAGGCGCTGACGCTGCTGGATGCCTCCGAAGTTCAGCTGGACGGTGCTGCCGCGCTGGTGCTGACCTTCTCCATTCCCCTCAAGCCCGATCAGGACTTCTCCCGCGTGGTACATGCGGTGGATAAAAAAAGCGGCAAGATTGACGGTGCCTGGGAACTGTCACCTAATCTCAAAGAGCTGCGCCTGCGTCATCTCGAACCCAACCGGGAACTGATCGTCTCGGTCGATCGCGGCCTGACCGCATTGAATAAAGCCGCCTTCGAGATCGACTACGAGAAAACCATCACCACCCGTGACGTACAGCCCAGCGTGGGCTTCGCCAGTCGCGGCTCTCTGCTGCCGGGCAAAGTGGTGGCCGGATTGCCGGTGATGGCGCTGAACGTTGACCACGTTGACGTCAACTTCTTCCGCATCAAGCCGGAATCGCTGGCGGCCTTTATCAGCCAGTGGCAATACCGCAGCTCCCTGAGCAACTGGGAATCTGACAACCTTCTGAAGATGGCCGACCTGGTCTATACCGGCCGTTTTGATCTCCAGCCTGCGCGCAATACCCGCGAAAAACTGCTGCTGCCGCTGGCGGATATCAAGCCGCTGCAGCAGACCGGCGTCTACGTGGCAGTGATGAATCCCGCCGGACAGTATGCTTACAGCAACGCGGCGACGCTATTTACCCTCAGCGATCTGGGCCTCTCCCTCCATCGTTATCACGACCGTCTTGACGTTTTTACCCAGAGCCTGGAAAACGGCGCGGCCCAGAGTGGGATCGAGGTGCTGCTGCTTAACGCCCGCGGTCAGACGCTGAACCAGGCCACCACCGACGGCCAGGGCCATGCGACCCTGAAAACCGATAAAGAGGCGGCGCTAATTCTGGCGCGTAAAGAGGGTCAGACCACGCTGCTGGATCTTAAATTACCGGCGCTGGATCTGGCGGAGTTTGCGATTGCCGGTGAGCCGGGCTACAGCAAGCAGCTGTTTATGTTTGGTCCCCGGGATCTCTATCGTCCCGGCGAAACGGTGATCTTCAACGCGCTGCTGCGTGACAGCGACGGCAAGCCGCTCGACGACCAGCCTGTCCGCCTTGAAGTCGTGCGCCCGGATGGCCAGGTAGTGCGCACCCAGGTCAGCAAGTCGGTTAACGGCCTGTACCAGTTTAACTGGCCGCTGGACGCGTCAGCCCCGACTGGAATGTGGCACATTCGCGCCATCACCGGAGATAACCAGTCCCGCGACTGGGATTTTCACGTTGAAGACTTTATGCCGGAGCGGATGGCGCTGAATCTTGATGTGCAAAAAACGCCGATTAGCCCGAAGAACGACGTAACCTTTAACGTCACTGGCTACTATCTCTACGGCGCGCCAGCCAGCGGCAACAGCCTGCAGGGCCAGCTCTATCTGCGTCCGCTGCGTGACGCGGTGAAGGCACTGCCGGGCTTCCAGTTTGGCGACGTGGCGGAAGAGAATCTCTCCCGCAGTCTGGATGAAGTGCAGCTGACGCTGGATGAAGAGGGGCGTGGTCAGGTGGCGACGTCCAGCCAGTGGCAGGAGAGCCACTCTCCGCTGCAGGTGATCCTGCAGGCCAGCCTGCTGGAGTCTGCCGGTCGTCCGGTGACGCGTCGTGCGGAACAGGCTATCTGGCCCGCAGAGGCGCTGGCGGGGATCCGTCCGCAGTTTGCCAGCAAGGCCGTGTATGACTACCGTACGGATACCACGGCCAACCAGCCGATGGTGGATGAAGGCAGCAACGCCGGTTTCGATATCGTTTATGCCGACGCTGAAGGCAATAAAAAGGCGGTCTCCGGCCTGCAGGTCAGGCTGATCCGCGAGCGACGCGACTACTTCTGGAACTGGTCAGAAAGTGAAGGCTGGCTCTCCCGGTACGATCAAAAAGAGCTGGTTGAAGCGGAACAGTCTCTGGATCTGAAGGCGGGTGAAACCGCTAAAGTCGACTTCCCGGTAGACTGGGGCTCTTACCGTCTGGAGGTGAAAACCCCGGACAACACCATCAGCAGCGTGCGCTTCTGGGCGGGCTACAGCTGGCAGGATAACAGCGAAGGCAGCGGCACGGTGCGACCGGACCGCGTGACCATGAAGCTGGACAAACCGGCCTACCGACCGGGCGACACCATTAAGCTACGCGTTGATGCGCCGACGGCCGGTAAAGGCTACGCGATGGTTGAATCCAGCGACGGGCCGCTGTGGTGGCAGGAAATTGACGTCCCGGCCGAAGGGATGGAGCTGAGCATTCCGGTGGATAAAGCCTGGAATCGCCACGATCTCTACCTGAGCACGCTGGTGGTGCGTCCGGGGGATAAATCCCGCTCCGCCACGCCGAAACGGTCGGTCGGGCTGCTCCATCTGCCGCTGGGCGATGAAAACCGTCGCCTGACGATGACCCTCGATGCACCGCAGAAAATGCGTCCTAACCAGCCGCTAAAAGTGAAGATCAAAGCGGAGTCGAAAAACGGTGAGACGCCGAAAAAGGTCAATGTTCTGATCTCGGCCGTCGACAGTGGCGTACTGAATATTACCGACTATGTCACGCCGGATCCGTGGAAGGGCTTCTTCGGCCAGAAACGCTACGGTGCGGATATTTATGATATCTACGGCCAGGTGATTGAAGGCCAGGGCCGTCTGGCCGCGCTGCGCTTTGGCGGCGACGGCGATGAGCTGAATCGCGGCGGCAAACCGCCGGTTAATCACGTCACTATCGTGGCGCAGCAGGCCCAGCCCGTGGTGCTGGATGAAAATGGCGAAGGTGAGATCGCGCTGCCGATTGGTGATTTCAACGGCGAGCTGCGGGTGATGGCCCAGGCCTGGACCGACGAAACCTTTGGCAGTGCAGAAAGCAAAGTGACGGTTGCCGCGCCGGTGGTGGTTGAGCTGAACAGGCCGCGCTTCCTGGCCGGGGGCGACAGCACCCGTCTGACTCTGGATATCACCAACCTGACCGACCGCCCGCAAACCATGAACGTGCAGCTGGCCGCCAGCGGCATGCTCACCTTGTTAGGCTCACAGCCGGAGCCGGTAAATCTGGCCCCGGGTGCGCGTGCGACGCTCTTTGTGCCGGTAAGGGCGCTGGAGGGCTACGGCGACGGACAGATCACCGCCGCAATAACCGGGCTGCAGCTGCCGGGAGAAACCTTCCCGCCGGAGCGTAAACAGTGGCTGCTCGGCGTGCGCCCGGCGTTCCCGGCGCAGACCGTGAATACCGGCGCAATGATCCGGCCGGGCGAAAGCTGGCATCTGCCGACGGAAACGCTCAGTAACTTCTCCCCGGTCACATTAGAAGGGCA
>DATEKR010000287.1:0-7963 GCA_035277345.1 Enterobacteriaceae bacterium | reverse complement strand
GAGTTTAAAGGCGAAGATTTACTGGAACTGTCGCCGGAAGACCGCGCCGGGGAAGGGATTTTTATGGCCTTCCAGTACCCGGTGGAAATTCCCGGCGTCAGCAACCAGTTCTTCCTGCAAACCGCGCTGAACGCGGTACGCAAGTATCGCGGCGAAGAGAGCCTCGACCGCTTCGATTTTCAGGATCTGATGGAAGAGAAAATCGAGCTGCTGAAAATGCCGCAGGATCTGCTGACCCGCTCGGTCAACGTCGGTTTCTCCGGCGGCGAGAAGAAGCGTAACGACATTCTGCAGATGGCGGTACTGGAGCCTGAGCTGTGCATCCTCGATGAAACCGACTCCGGGCTGGATATTGACGCCCTGAAGATCGTGGCCGAAGGGGTCAACTCCCTGCGTGACAGCAACCGCTCCTTTATTATCGTGACCCACTATCAGCGCATCCTGGACTATATCAAACCTGATTTTGTCCACGTCCTGTATCAGGGCCGCATCGTGAAATCCGGCGATTTTACGCTGGTGAAACAGCTGGAGGAGCAGGGCTATGGCTGGCTTACCGAACAGCAGTAACGCGCTGCAGCAGTGGCACCACCTGTTCGAAGCGCAGGCGGGCGCCCGCAGCGAGCAGGCACGCGATCATCTCCAGCAGATGCTGCGTCTCGGTCTGCCGACCCGCAAGCATGAGGACTGGAAATACACCCCGCTCGACGGGCTGATTAACGGTCAGTTTGTGGCGGCAACCGCCGGGGTGGATGCTGCCCAGCGTGATGCGCTGGCTCTGCCGCTGGATGCGCTGCGCCTGGTCTTTGTCGACGGGGAATACCGTCCTGAGCTGAGCGACGACACCGCAGGCAGCGGCTTTGAGATCCGCGTGGACGGTTCACGCGAGACGCTCCCCGCCGCGGTGAAGCCGGAAGTCTTCCTGCATCTGACCGAAAGCCTGGCAACGACCGTGACCCATATCGCGGTGGCACGCAACCAGCAGCCTGTTAAACCGCTGCTGCTGATGCATATCACCCAGGGCGTGGAAGGGAGCGATATTAATACCGCTCACTACCGCCACCATCTGACGCTCGCGGAAGGCGCGGATGCGACGGTGATCGAGCATTACGTCAGCCTGAATGCGCATCGTCATTTCACCGGCTCGCGTATGACCATGCAGGTCGCGGATAACGCCCGCCTGCAGCACGTCAAGCTGGCCTTTGAAAATCCGCTGAGCTATCACTTTGCGCATAACGACCTGCTGATGGGTAACGACGCTTCAGCGTTCAGTCACAGCTTCCTGCTGGGCGGCGCGGTACTGCGTCACCACACCAGCACCAGTCTGGACGGAGAGAACACCAATCTGGGCATTAACAGCCTGGTGATGCCGGTGGGATCGGAAGTGGCCGATACCCGTACCTGGCTTGAGCACAACAAAGGCTACTGCAACAGCCGTCAGCTGCATAAAGTGATCGTCAGCGATAAGGGCAAGGCGGTCTTCAACGGCCAGATCAACGTGGCGAAGCACGCCATTAAAACCGACGGGCAGATGACCAACAATAATCTGCTGCTGGGCCGACTGGCGGAAGTGGACACCAAACCGCAGCTGGAGATCTACGCCGACGATGTGAAATGTAGCCACGGCGCAACCATCGGACGCATTGATGACGAACAGCTGTTTTATCTAAGCTCGCGCGGCATCGGGGCTCAGGCCGCCCGGGAGATGATTATTTACGCCTTCGCAGCCGAAGTGACCGAAGCCATCGACGACGAAGTGCTAAGAGCGCAGGTGCTGGCCCGCATTGGTCAGCGGCTGCCAGGGGGCAAGGCATGACATTTTCCGTGGAACAGGTTCGGGCCGATTTTCCGGTCCTGACCCGTGAAGTGAACGGACAGCCGCTGGCGTATCTGGACAGCGCCGCCAGCGCGCAAAAACCTAATCAGGTGATTGACGCCGAGGCGGCATTTTACCGCTACGGCTATGCGGCGGTGCATCGCGGTATCCATACCCTGAGCGCAGAAGCGACCCAGCGGATGGAAGCCGTGCGTGCTCAGGCCGCCGCGTTTATTCACGCCGACAGCGCCGATGAAATCGTCTTTGTGCGCGGGACCACCGAAGGTATCAACCTGGTCGCCAATAGCTGGGGTAACGCCAACGTTGGTGCCGGGGATAACATCGTGATCAGCGAGCTGGAGCACCACGCCAATATCGTGCCCTGGCAGATGCTCTGTCAGCGTACCGGCGCAGAGCTGCGCGTTATCCCGCTTCATGCCGACGGTACGCTGCAGATGGACGTGGCGGCGACGCTCTTTGATGAACGTACCCGCCTGCTGGCCATCGCTCAGGTCTCCAACGTTCTCGGCTGTGAAACGCCGCTGGCGGCGTTAATCGCCCTGGCTCGCGGCTGCGGCGCAAAAGTGCTGGTGGACGGTGCCCAGGCGGTGATGCATCACCCGGTCGATGTCCAGGCGCTGGACAGCGATTTCTACGTCTTCTCCGGGCATAAACTCTATGGCCCTACCGGCATCGGCGTACTGTACGTCAAAGCGGCGATCCTGCAGGATATGCCGCCGTGGGAAGGCGGTGGGGCGATGATCGCCACCGTCAGCCTGACGGAAGGCACCACCTGGGCGAAAGCGCCGGGACGTTTCGAGGCGGGAACGCCGAATACCGGCGGGATCATCGGCCTGGGTGCGGCGCTGGAGTATGTTTCCGCGCTGGGTCTGGAAAATATCCGTGAATATGAGCAGGTGCTGATGCACTATGCTCTGGAGCAGCTTAGCCACGTTCCGGATCTGACCCTCTACGGTCCCGATAATCGCCTCGGGGTGATTGCCTTTAATCTGGGCAAGCATCACGCCTATGACGTGGGGAGCTTCCTCGACAACTACGGCGTGGCGATCCGCACCGGGCACCACTGCGCGATGCCGCTGATGGCGTTTTACCAGGTCCCGGCCATGTGCCGCGCGTCGCTGGCGATGTATAACACCCATGAAGAAGTCGATCGGCTGGTCGCCGGGTTGCAGCGCATCCATCGGCTTCTGGGGTAACAGGAAAGTGTAATGGCAAGTTTACCGGATAAAGAAAAACTGCTGCGCAACATCAACCGTTGCGCAAACTGGGAAGAGAAGTATCTGTACATCATTGAGCTGGGGCAGCGGCTGCCCGAGCTGAGCAAAGAGGCGCACGGTCCGCAGAACATTATTCAGGGCTGTCAGAGCCAGGTGTGGATTGTGATGGAGCGCAATGCAGAAGGGCGCGTTGAACTCGTCGGCGACAGCGATGCAGCCATTGTGAAAGGGCTGATTGCGGTGGTCTTTATCCTCTATCAGCAGATGACCCCGCAGGATATCCTGGCGTTCGATGTCCGGCCGTGGTTTGAACAAATGGCGCTGACCCAGCACCTGACCCCATCCCGCTCTCAGGGACTGGAGGCGATGATTCGCGCCATCCGTGACAAAGCCCAGGGTTTCGTCCAGGCTTAAACTATCAGACAGCGTTGATCCTGTTTTCGCGGGGCCGCCAGTCGGCCCCGCTCTGCATTCAGCTTTCCGGCAGCCTGCCGGTGATAAGGGGATCTTTTATGAAACGCGCTTCTTTGCTTACGCTTCTTCTTCTGAGCTCCTTCTGCACCGTGCCGACGGCGGGGGCGACGGAATACCCGTTACCGCCCGCTGGCAGCCGCCTGATTGGGCAAAACCAGCTCTATACCGTCCAGGCAGGCGATCGCAACCTGCAGGCCATTGCCCGGCGTTTTAACACCGGTGCCCAGCTGCTGCTGGAGGCGAATAACACCGTTTCGCCGGTGCAGCCTCTTCCGGGGACCGTGATGACCATTCCGACGCAGCTGCTGCTGCCGGACACGCCCCGGGAAGGTATCGTGGTGAATCTGGCCGAGCTGCGGCTCTACTACTTCCCGCCGGGGGAGAGCAGCGTTCAGGTTTACCCTATCGGCATCGGACAGCTGGGGCTGGAAACGCCGGTGATGACCACACGTATCAGCCAGAAGATCCCCAATCCCACCTGGACGCCACCCGCGGGCATACGCGCCCGTTCTAAGGCCGCAGGCATAACGCTGCCCGCCGTGGTGCCTGCAGGGCCCTATAACCCCCTGGGACGCTATGCGCTGCGTCTGGGCTACGGTAACGGTGAATACCTTATCCACGGCACCAACGCGCCTGACAGCGTCGGGCTGCGCGTCAGCTCCGGCTGTATCCGTATGAACGCGCCCGATATCGAAGCGCTGTTCTCACAGGCGGCGGCCGGAACCCCCGTGCGCATTATCAACGAGCCGATTAAGTTCTCTCAGGAGCCAGATGGCACAAGCTATCTCGAAGTGCATCGTCCGCTATCGCGCAACGAGGGGGAGAATACTCAGACGATGGCCTTTGAGCGCAGCGACGACCTGAAGAAGTTTATTGTTGCGGCGGGCGATGACGGCATGCGCGCTGAACAGGTGTTAAATCGTCGGGTGGGGTATCCCGTGGCGCTGTCCGCAAAGCTCGAGGGCGGGGCGGTACCGGTCCAGTCGGTCAGTAATGATGAGGCGGGGAAGGCGGTGGATCACCAGGGGTAAATGCGAGGCAAAAAAAATGGCGCACAATGTGCGCCATTTTTATTACAGGTACTATTACTTACGGTATTTAGTAGCCTGGTTGTCAAGACGCTGGTTAGCGCGAGCTGCGTCGTCTTTAGCAGCCTGAACGTCGGAACGGATTGCGTTCACGTCGTTGCTCAGCTGGTCAACTTTAGCGTTCAGAGTCTGAACGTCAGAAGACAGCTGATCGATTTTAGCGTTGCTGGAGCAACCTGCCAGCAGAGTAGAACCCAGGATTACCGCGCCCAGTACCAGTTTAGTACGATTCATTATTAATACCCTCTAGATTGAGTTAATCTCCATGTAGCGTTACAAGTATTACACAAAGTTTTTTATGTTGAGAATATTTTTTTGATGGGAATACCCTTAAATTTGATCGTTCGCTCAAAGAACCAGCGACTTTCTGTGAAGTACTTAAAAAATCGTGTTAAAACAGCGAACTTTAATCGGATTCGTCTTACATAGTTCAGGCTTTAAATAGTAAAATACGATTTGCTTTTTTATTGAGAAGCGTGGACGAAGAATAAAAAAAGGCGCCCGAAGGCGCCTTTTTTACACGAACGTCGCGTTCGGGTAATTATTACAGTACGTGGACAGAAGAAGTGTTGGTGGTACCGGCAGATACGAGCGCACCGGAAACCATCACAACCACGTCGCCTTTCTGTGCCAGACCGCTTTCCAGCGCGGCTTCTTTACCCAGACGGTAGAAATCATCGGTAGAGGAGATCTCTTTCACCAGCTGCGCGGTAACGCCTTTGCTCAGCACCAGCTGACGCGCGGTGACTTCGTTGGTGGTCAGGGCCAGAATAGTGGCATCCGGGAAGTATTTACGTACGGCACGTGCAGATTTACCGCCCTGGGTAGCAACCACGATCAGCGGTGCTTCCAGTTTCTCAGCGGTTTCAACGGCGCTGCGGCAAACGGCTTCGGTGATACGCAGTTTACGGCTGTCGTTGTTGTAATCCAGACGGCTGGTCATCACGCGATCGGTACGTTCGCAGATGGTCGCCATAATGGTTACCGCTTCCAGCGGGTATTTACCCTTCGCGGATTCACCGGACAGCATAACGGCGTCGGTGCCGTCGATGATGGCGTTGGCAACGTCACCGGCTTCAGCGCGGGTCGGACGCGGGTTTTTGATCATGGAGTCAAGCATCTGGGTCGCAGTGATGACAACTTTACGTGCGCGTACGCACTTCTCGATCATCATCTTCTGCGCGAAGATCACTTCTTCAACCGGGATTTCAACGCCCAGGTCACCACGAGCAACCATGATGCCGTCAGACGCTTCGAGGATTTCGTCGAAGTTGTTCAGGCCTTCCTGGTTTTCGATTTTGGAGATGATCTGAATGTGCTCGCCGCCGTGGGCTTTCAGGTGCTCACGGATTTCAACCACGTCAGAACGCTTACGAATAAAGGATGCGGCAACAAAGTCCACGCCCTGTTCGCAGCCGAAGATCAGGTCCTGTTTGTCTTTCTCTGCCAGCGCCGGCAGGGCAATGGAAACGCCCGGCAGGTTAACGCCTTTGTTTTCGCCCAGGTCGCCGTTGTTCAGCACTTTACAGACGACTTTGTTGCCGTCGATAGCGGTCACTTCCATACCGATCAGACCATCGTCGACCAGAACGGTGTTGCCTACCTGCAGATCGCTGGTGAAGCCTTCATAGGTTACCGCCACGATGTCGCTGTTGCCGACAACGGTTTTATCGGTGGTGAAAGTGAAGGTCTGGCCCGCTTTCAGAGAAACGTCGTTACCGCCTTCCAGCTTAATGGTGCGGATTTCCGGACCTTTAGTGTCGAGCAGGATCGCCGCTTTTTTACCGGTTTTGCTCATCACGTTGCGCAAGTTCTGGATGCGCTGGCCGTGTTCAGCATAGTCACCGTGAGAGAAGTTCAGACGCATGACGTTCATGCCCGCGTCCAGCATCTTGGATAACATCTCTTCGGATTCGGTTTTCGGGCCGATGGTGCAAACAATTTTGGTCTTTTTCATGACAGTTTTAGTCTTTAAGTTGAGAAGGATGGGAAATCATGCCCCGTGGGCGAAGCCGCGGAACGAAACCTGTGTTGCGAAATTTGTGGTGCCACGCAGTAAGGATAGGTGACATAAAAAAAGCGTGCAGAGATATGTGTGTCGGAGTTTCAGCCCGAACGGGAGAGCAATGAAGGCGTTGTTGAATTCTGCTGACCAATGCGCTGAAACCTTTCAATAGGGGTTCTGCGCGCATTATATGATGAAAACTATGCAAAAGGAAAATAAAAACAGCGTTTCAAAAAACTTCTGTGCACTTCCACAACGGATTGTTATTAAAGCGTTAACTCTGCCCGAATATGACAGATTTGTGAGGAAGCCGACCTTGACGGCAGAACGCCGCCAGGATCGGCAAAAAACTTAGTCTGCCAGCGCCTGGCGCAGGTCGTTAATCAGATCCTGCGGGTCCTCAATGCCCACCGACAGGCGGATCAGCTGCGGCGTGATGCCGCCCGCCAGCCGCTGCTCAAGTGGGATTGAGGCATGCGTCATGGCAAAAGGCTGGCTGACAAGGCTTTCCACGCCGCCCAGGCTCTCGGCGAGGGTGAACAATTTGAGGCGGGTAATAAACTGACTGGCGCGTTGCGCATCGCCTTTGATCACGACCGAGATCATGCCGCCTGCCAGTGCCATCTGCCGTTGCGCAAGCGCGTGATGCGGATGCGATTTCAGCCACGGGAACCAGACCCTCTCTACCTGCGGATGCGCTTCCAGCCAGTGAGCGAGGGTCAGCGCGTTGCTGCTGTGGCGTTCCATGCGCAACGCCAGCGTGCGGATACCGCGCAGGGTCAGAAAACTGCTGAACGGGTCGAGCACGCCGCCGATGGCGTTCTGCAGATAGCCAAGTTGTTCCGCAAGAGCGGGGTTATCCCCGATCACAGCCAGGCCCGCGACCACGTCCGAATGGCCGTTGAGATATTTGGTGGCCGAATGCACCACAATATCAAAGCCGAGGGGGATCGGTCGCTGGATGGCCGGAGAGGCAAAGGTATTGTCGGCCACGCTAATCAGCTTATGCCGCCGGGCGATATCGGCGATGGCGGCGAGATCCGCCAGCTTTAACAGCGGGTTGGTTGGCGTTTCCACCCAGATCATGCGGGTGTCGGGACGAATGGCCGCCTCCAGCGCCGCCAGGTTGTCCGGGCTCACCCAGCTGACCTGCAGGCCTGCGCTTCGGCGGCGAACATTTTCCACCAGCCGATATGTCCCGCCGTAAACGTCATCGACGGCAATAATATGGCTGTCCTTATCCAGCAGCTCCAGCACCGTGGCGCTGGCGGCCAGGCCGGAGGCAAACGCGTAGCCCCGGGTGCCGCCTTCCAGCTCTGCAATGGCCGTCTCCAGCACATGGCGG
>DATEKR010000286.1:0-4722 GCA_035277345.1 Enterobacteriaceae bacterium | reverse complement strand
AGGCCAGGCGGCAGGGAAATGCGGTTAATCATCTGCTGAAGCAGGTAGCCCCCGGCGAGGCCAAAGAGAATGCCGAGGCCGAACTCCTGCACAAAGTGCAGCAGGAAAAGCCAGTCGAGGCCGGTTTCATGGTGCTGGATCATCTCGATGAGGGTGATAGTCAGGAACACCGCCATCGGATCGTTACTGCCCGATTCAATTTCCAGGGTTGAGCTGACGCGCTCGTTCAGCCCTTTCCCGCCGAGCAGGGAGAAAACCGCTGCGGCATCCGTCGAGCCGACAATCGCACCGATCAGCAGACCTTCTATCGGGTTAAGGTTAAACAGCCAGGCCGCCATCATGCCGGTCATACCGGCGGTAATCAGCACGCCAACCGTTGCCAGTGACAGGGCCGGGCCGAGTGCCACGCGAAAAGAGCTTGCCTGCGTTCGCATTCCGCCATCGAGGAGGATCACCGCCAGCGCCAGGTTACTGACCAGATAGGCAAGAGGGTAGTTATTGAAGGGGATCCCGCCAATACCATCGACCCCGGCGAGCATACCGATAGCTAAGAAGATAACCAGGATGGGAATACCAAGACGAGAAGAGAATGAACTTAATAAAATACTGCAGGTTACTAATACGGAACCCAAAATAAACAGACTGATTATTGCCCCGGCGTCCAATGTATGCTTTCTCCTTACCCTTTTTGGCTGAACTTGACAAAACGTTACCATATTAACGGCAGACGTAATGGATAAATAAGGGTCAAAAAAGCTTTTTTATTCATTAAGCACGGGATGATCGCAGATTGTTAGCTGATATTGCGATCCGGAACGGGAAAGTGCCGCCCGCGCCCCGATCGGCAGGGTAACAGTTTGTGGTTCATGACCAAATGCCAGGCCGGTGATAAGCGGTACAGACAGGCGCGAACGCAGGTAATCAATCATCGTCTCCAGACTGTAACCCGCGTCATAATCATTGGGTGCGGCACCGCTAAAGCTGCCGAGTACGATGGCCCGCTGCCGCTGAAGGATCCCCGTATGCAGTAACTGCATCATCATGCGTTCAACCCGGAACGGGTGCTCGTTAATGTCCTCCAGCACCAGAATACCGTCCTGGATTTCCGGCAGCCACGGGGTGCCGATAAGCGAAACCAGCATCGCCAGATTGCCGCCCCACAGCGTGCCTTCCACGTCGCAGTCCGGGCCGTCGCTGTGCCACGCAATATTCAGGGTCGGATTGCGCAGCGCGCGCCAGAAATGCTCCTGCGTAAAGGCGTCGAGGGTTTCCGCGCCGAAATTACCGGCCAGCATCGGGCCGCTGAACGTAATGACGTTGCCGGTAGCCAGCAGCCCGAGCTGAATAGCGGTAAAGTCGCTGTGGCCGCAAATCAGAAGCGGATTTTTCTGCTGGCGGCGCGCCAGCCCCGCCCAGTCGATACTCGCCAGCAGTCGGCTGGCACCGTATCCGCCGCGCACGGCCAGCACGATACGATTCTGTCCAGCGAGCTGAACCAGGTCGTTAATGTCCGCCAGCCGCTGCGTATCCGAACCGGCAAAACGCTGCTCGCGGCGGGTGATCACCTGCTGATTGTCGATGCTGTGTCCGGCCTGCTGTAGCCGCGAAACGGCTCTTGCCGCCGCGTCCTGGTTAATGCAGTAACCCGACGGTGCCACTAAATGAAACGCTGACATAGGATTTCCTTGCTGACATTCGGAGTGAAACCTTTATACACTTTACCCTTCGGGCCGTCGTGGCGGCAGATTTCCGGTAAAAGGATCGAGACGTGAGAATACAGTGGGTTGCTTTATTAGTCGTTTTACTCGCTGGCTGTACCAGCACAAAGCGGGATTATACCAGTCCGCCGTGGAACCCGGAACAGCCGGTCAAGCGCGCCATGCAGTGGATGCCGATCACTGAAAAAGCCGGTGAGGCCTGGGGCGTGAGCCCGCGCCTGGTCACGGCCATTATCGCCGTGGAATCCGGTGGCAACCCGGAACTGGTCAGTAAATCTAACGCGGTGGGCCTGATGCAGCTTAAAGCCTCGACGGCAGGGCGGGAAGTTTATCGTCATATGGGGTGGAGCGGGGAACCGACGACCAGCGAGCTGAAAAACCCCGAGCGTAATATTTCGATGGGGACGGCCTACCTGAGCATTCTTGAACACGGGATCCTGGCCGGGATAAAAGACCCCGAAGTGATGCAGTATGCTCTGGTTGTCTCTTATGTTAACGGTGCCGGTGCGCTGCTGAGAACCTTCTCCTCAGACCGCAAGGCGGCGATTGAGGATATTAACGATCTTAGCGCGGAAGGTTTTGTTGACCACGTAGCCAAAAAACATCCCGCGCCGCAGGCACCGCGCTATATCTGGAAGGTGCGTAAAGCAATGGATGCGATGTAGTCAGCGCACCTTGCTGGCTTTTTCGCGCGCTTCACGCTCAAGCGAATAGATAATTCGCTGTAGTTCACGCTCCACCGCCGGGCTGACGTTAAGAAAACGGAAGCTCAGGCGTGGAGTGGTAATAGTTTCATTCTTGCTGTCGACCACTTTACGTTCGCTGATAGCCAGCAGCTGGGCGTCAAAACGGAATATTCCCCACGCGGCCATATCCAGTTCAATCTGCGAAAAACGAATGCCGGGGCGCAGGTCTTCAGGTGCTGGGCCATCCATCAGCGCGCCCATCCCACCGAGGGAAAGGTCGAAGAGGCGGAAGCGAATTTCGCTTTTGTCCGGCATCAGGGCGCGGCAGTAGTAAGAGGGATGCAGCGGGGCGTTAATACGGAAATACTCCCGTCGCTGCACAAACCACAGGTTATCCGGAAGCGGCATCTCAAAGGCCGGCAGATCCTGATACTCCCCGACATGAAATCGGGCCACGGCAAACTCGACTTTTGCACCGTGGGTTTCTGCTGAGATCTCAATCAGGCTCGCCCGCTGTACCGCGCGGTTTTCATAATCCTGACTGCCGAAGTCAACCACCAGTCGGTCAGCGGTGACCTCGAGAATACGGCTGATAAACTGCCCGCCGCTGCCCCACGAAATGCGCAGCGGGATCTGATCTTTTTGCAGATCGCGCAAAATACCCATTACCGCCAGCGGGTTCTGTTTTAGAAATTGTTCACTGTAATTGCTCACGCCATAAGGCTCCATGATCACAGACTGTCGCTGAATTATCGGCACAGCTGCAGGGAACTTAAGGTAAATGATTAACATTTTTGTTAGTCGGCGAAAAAAAAAGCGCCGTGGTCATCTTATACCCAATATGACCCGACTCTAAGCGGTTTCAGCGGGGAGTTTACGGGGGAGAATGTCTGACGTAGCAGGGCCCGTCAGCAGGAGACTGACGGGCGGTTTTGTTGTGCCTCTACTAGGGGGCCGCCGTCACCGGGGCGGACTTCGCCGGGGCCGATGACGACACGCTGGTGGTCTCAGGACGCGTGTGCGGAACATCGTCGCAGGGTTTATCCTGCGGGCAGATTAAATCCAGCATTTTGAGGGTGACGCCGTTGGTCCAGCCGAAGCCGTCCTGCAGCGGATATTCCCCGCCGCCACCGCCGGTCCCGGTGGAGTTAACATCATATTTTTCCACCAGCTTTTTCTCCTTTTCCCAGGTGTGCTGGACATTGGTCAGGAACCGCCAGCTGACCTCCATGGCGACCTGCTGATGGCCGTAGTTTTGCAGGCCTTCAGTGGCAACCCACTGCAGCGGGGCCCAGCCGTTAGGCGCATCCCACTGCTGGCCGCTGTCAACGGTCGTGGTGGCAAGCCCGCCCGGTTTTAGCAGGCGTGATTCTGCAGCCGCCGCCACCTTGTCGGCGCGATCCTGCGCGGCGGCGTTCACGTACAGCGGGAACAGGGCTGCGGCGGTCAGTTGATTGCGGATCTGCTTGCTGCGCAGATCGTAGTCGGCGTACCAGCCCTGTTTATCATTCCACAGCCACTGCTCCATCGCCTTCTGGCGGGCACCGGCTGCGGCGTCATACCTGGCGGCCTTGTCATTATCCCCTGCAGCTTTACTGGCGCGGGCCAGCACTTTCTCCATTTTGAACATCAGGGCGTTAAGATCGACCGGCACAATGCGGGTAGTGTGAATCGAGCCGAGCTGGTTGGGGTCATCCATCCAGCGGGAGCTGAAATCCCAGCCGGAGGCCGCACCCGCGCGCAGATCCCGGTAAACCTCGGTTGCCGGTCTGTTTGGCGTATTTTTGGCGGTAGTGACATCATCAAGCCAGGACTCGGGACGCGGCGCGTCGCGGTCGTCCCAGTAGCGGTTAAGTACGGCGCCGTCATCAAGCTTCACTACGCGTTTGTGTGTCTGACCCGCGGCCAGATCCGTCGCGCCTTCCATCCAGTACGCGTGCTCTTTTTCCAGCTGGGGCAGGTACTGTTTCAGCACCTCGTCACCCTGCTTGTCGGCCAGCAGTTCCAGCATAAAGGCAAAGAACGGCGGCTGGGAGCGGCTAAGGTAGTAGCTGCGGTTACCGTTAGGGATATGGCCCCAGCTGTCAATTTCATGGGCGAAGTTCGCCACCATATCGCTGATTTTATCCCAGTGCCCGCTCTCGGCCAGCCCCAGCATCGTGAAGTAGCTGTCCCAGTAATAAACCTCGCGGAAGCGACCGCCGGGCACGACGTAGGGCTTCGGCAGCGGCAGCAGGGAGTCCCATTTCCCCGCGCTGTCGGTGGTGCGGGTCAGCACGGGCCACAGGCCGTCGATATGTTCCCGTAAACTCTGGCCG
>DATEKR010000285.1:0-3427 GCA_035277345.1 Enterobacteriaceae bacterium | reverse complement strand
TAATAACCCGCCGCATAGCCACCGCCAAAAATATGGGCGAAATAGCTGCTGCGATAGCGCGGCGGCACCGCGGCCAGATCCAGACCTTCCCGACGAATAGCCTCAGCCTCAAAGGCGCTGACATCGTCAGGCGCGGTATCCGGCGTCAGGCTGTGCCAGTTCATATCCAGCAGGGCCGCACTCAGCAGTTCGGTCATCTCGTAGCCTTTATTGAAGTCGCTGGCACGGAGCATACTTTCCCGCAGCGCTTCCGGCATCGGTTCGCCGGTCTGATGGTGACGCGCATAGCGGTTAAACACCTCGGGATGGCTGGCCCAGTGCTCATTGATTTGTGACGGAAATTCGACAAAATCACGCGGCGTATTGGTGCCGGAAAGCGTGGCGTAGCGCTGGCTGGCAAACAGGCCGTGCAGCGTATGACCAAACTCGTGGAACAGCGTCACCACATCGTCCCATGAAATCAGCGCGCTATGGCCCGCCGCCGGTTTCTGGTAATTACAGACGTTGTAGATCACCGGACGGGTGCCGAACAGCGTGGACTGCTCAACATAGTTGCCCATCCAGGCCCCGCCGCCTTTGGAATCACGGGCAAAAAAGTCGCCGTAGAACAGCGCCAGACCCACCCCCTCGGCATCAAAGATTTCCCAGACTCTGACATCGGGATGCCAGCACGGAATATCGAAACGTTCAACAAAGCGCAGGCCAAAAAGCTGTGTCGCGCTCCAGAACACCCCTTCGGTTAAAACACGGTCAAGGGTGAACCAGGGCTTTATTTGTGACTCATCCAGGGCATAGCGCGCCAGTCGGACCTGTTCCGCATAGTGCGGCCAGTCCCACGCACTGGCGGTGAAATTCCCCTGCTGGCTGTCGATAACCTGCTGGATATCCGCCAGCTCGCGTTCAGCACGACCTCTGGCCGCCGGGGCGATCCGGCGCATAAAGTTCAGCGCTGCCTGCGGGGTTTTTGCCATCTGATCGGCGATCTTCCAGCTGGCGAAATCCGCAAAGCCCAGAAGCGCGGCCTGACGGGCGCGGATCTGCACCAGCCGTAGCACAATGGCGCGGGTGTCAGCGGCGTCGCCCTTTTCGGCGCGCGTCCAGCTGGCGGTAAAGAGATCTTCACGAACCTGGCGATCCCGCAGCGCCGCCAGCGACGGCTGCTGGGTGGTATTGAGCAGCGGCAGCAGCCAGCGATCGCTAAGCCCTTTCTCACTGGCCGCAGCGGCGGCGGCCTCAATCTCTTCCGGGCTTAATCCATCAAGCTGATTAGGGGAATCCACCACCAGCCCACCGGCTTTATCCGCCGCCAGCAGGCGCTGATTAAACTGGCTGGTCAGGGTCGCCGCTTCGGTGTTCAGCGCCTTTAATTCCTCTTTTTGCGTCTCTGCCAGACGGGCACCCGCCAGCTCAAAGCGCTGGTAGACCACCTCAAGCAAACGCCGGGATTCAGCGTCCAGTCCCTGGGTATCGCGCTGCTGCCAGACGGCATCCACCCGCGCAAACAGCGGGCCACTGAGATAGATATCGTTGGCAAGGGCGGCCAGATCGGCCGAGAACAGCTCATCCAGTACCTGCAGTCGGTCATTGGTATGGGCGGCGGTCATGGCGAAAAAGACGCTTGTAACGCGGGTCAGGATCTCTCCGCTTTTCTCAAGCGCCTCGATGGTATTGATGAAATCCGCCGGAGCCGGGTTGCTGACAATCGCGGCGATCTCCGCCCGCTTACGGCGGATCCCCTCATCAAAGGCGGGACGGTAGCTGTCATCGTCGATCAAATCAAATGGCGGAGCCTGATAGGGCAACGGGCTGGCGGTTAAAAAGGGATTGCTGGCGGACATAGGAGACTCCTGAGAATGCGTTCTCCTTAGATTATGGCAACCCCTTGATACATAGCAATGATTTCTATTCAGGCCTTGTCAGCAGGCTGGTAATACTGTCTGAACTGAGCTGCACCAGCCCTTTCCAGCCGTAGTTATGACCTGTTTTATAATGACGTATCTGTATCTCGCGGATATGGGGATTGGCATTGGTATCAAGCATGGTCTGCGCGATGGGCAGGATGCTGTCGCCGTAATCTTCGAAGAGTTCGCCGGTGGCGATGACCAGCCTGATATTGTGAATTGGCGCGGTGCAGCAGATCGCGTAGTAGAGCGCCTCGGCGGTCTTTTGCACCGTGCCCGCAATATCATGCGCTTCGACATTAAAGGCGGACTCAAGTCCACCATCATAGGGCAGATGAACAATTTCCGGATAAAACCCGTTCTCGCCCAGTCCCGGTTCACCGTTGGTGCAATAACCGTATCCCAGGCTGCCGAAGCCCGGCATAAAGGCGACATACGAGAGTGACGGCGCGCTTTTAGCCAGCAGATAGTTAGTACAGTGCGCGATATTATAAATTCGCGTGGCGATACCCGTGTGCGTCTCCAGCATCCGCATCAGATTGATATTGTTTTCAGGAAACAGAGGACAATAGCGCACGCAGCCGGTGGTGTGTTCAATACCCCCCTGGAGCGCCACGCTGGCGACACGAATACTGTCGCTTCCCAGCCCGGCCAAATCACACAGCACCTGGATCCCTTCCCCGACCTGGCGGACCAGTTCTTGCGGAGTCATGACCTCTGGCAGAGAGGTATTGAGCGTTGCAGCCGCTGGCTGTTGCGTATTGTAATCGTTAAGCGTGCCCTGCAGGCTGCCTCTGCGCAGCATAATATTGACGCTATATCTCTGCGCCGGCGTAACGGCCAGTAGCTGTTGCGGCCGTCCGGCGCCATTCTCTTTGACTTCCCGCGCTTCAATAATGCCGTCGGCCAGCATCCGTGACGTCAGTTTGGTAATATACGCTTTTGTCACGCCCAGCCGCCGGGTCATCTCTGCCCGGGAATCGCTCTCACTGTGCAGTATATTGAGGATCTGCTCTCTGTAATCCACACCGGTTTTCCTCTCGCCATCGCTATCATCCGTGCGCATCATACCATCGACAAAAGACAATACTCAGTTTGTTGCTATCAGAGGAAACAGGCGGGCACGCAGGGCACCCGCCAGGGCAGAAAGCGTGGTCATTTAGCGGTAATGATAATACGGCGATATGAGGTCAACGCAGGCTTGCCATCATCCGTAACGGCCAGGATAAGATGCTCAGTACCTGCCCGCAGAGCTTTCACCTGTGCAGTGGGTTTCCCGTTCGCGATAAGAGCAAGTATGGCCGGAGCTGCCAGGTTATCTTCACCGCGTCGCCCCTGAACGTCATCCGCGGCAACCGGCACTGAGCTGGCGGAACCCGCTTCAGGGTAGCGGAACCAGGTGTATGTCAGCGAGTCACCATCTGGATCCCGACTGCCTTCAGCACTCAGCGAAAGGGTTTCCCCCACACGGGCATCGAGATAGATAGCTTCCTGCCCGCGATTGCCATTAACCACCACCTGCGGAC
>DATEKR010000284.1:0-11326 GCA_035277345.1 Enterobacteriaceae bacterium | reverse complement strand
GGGCTATCGATCTCTCGGCGAAAGTGCTGATACTCGATGAGCCGACCGCCAGCCTCGATACCCAGGAAGTGGAGATGCTCTTTACCCTGATGCGCCAGCTGCGCGATCGGGGCGTCAGCCTGATCTTTGTCACCCACTTCCTCGATCAGGTCTATCAGGTCAGCGACCGTATTACGGTTCTGCGCAACGGGGGCTTTGTCGGCTGCCGGGAAACCCGCGAGCTGCCGCAGATTGAGCTGGTCAAAATGATGCTTGGCCGCGAGCTGGATAACAATGCGCTCCAGCGCGCCGGGCGGACGTTGCTGAGCGATAAGCCGGTGGCGGCCTTTAAAGATTTCGGCAAGAAAGGCACGCTTTCACCGTTCGATCTGGAAGTACGTCCAGGCGAGATCGTCGGCCTGGCGGGGCTGCTCGGCTCCGGGCGAACGGAGACCGCCGAAGTTATTTTTGGGATCAAACCGGCAGACAGCGGCACGGCGCTGATCAAAGGCAAGCCGCAGACGCTGAGCTCACCGCATAAGGCGTCCTGTCTGGGGATCGGTTTCTGTCCGGAGGATCGCAAAACCGACGGCATTATTGCCGCCGCCTCGGTGCGGGAAAACATTGTTCTCGCCCTGCAGGCCCAGCGCGGCTGGCTGCGGCCCATCTCCCGGCGCGAGCAGGGTGAAATCGCCGAGCGGTTTATTCGTCAGCTTGGCATACGTACCCCCAGCGCCGAACAGCCCATTGAATTTCTCTCCGGCGGCAATCAGCAGAAGGTCCTGCTCTCCCGCTGGCTGCTGACCCGGCCCCAGTTCCTGATCCTCGACGAGCCAACTCGCGGCATTGACGTGGGCGCGCATGCGGAGATCATCCGCCTGATCGAAACCCTCTGCGCCGACGGCCTGGCGCTGCTGGTGATCTCCTCTGAGCTGGAGGAACTGGTGGGCTACGCGGATCGGGTGATCATTATGCGGGATCGCCGTCAGGTGGCGGAGATCCCGCTGGATTCGCTGTCGGTCCCGGCGATTATGAATGCCATTGCGGCATAAGGAGTAACCCGTGATGTCCCGTTCCCTTCCGCAACCCGGCCAGCCAAAACGGCGTTTTAACTGGCCCACCGGTATGCCGCAAATTATCGCGCTGCTGCTGGTGCTGTTGGTTGACAGCCTGGTCGCGCCGCATTTCTTTCAGGTTGTTTTGCAGGACGGGCGGCTGTTTGGCAGCCCGATTGATATTCTGAACCGCGCCGCACCCGTCGCGCTGCTGGCTATCGGCATGACCCTGGTGATTGCCACCGGCGGTATCGATCTGTCGGTGGGGGCAGTGATGGCGATCGCCGGTGCCACCGCCGCCTCGATGACCGTCGCGGGCTACAGTCTGCCGATCGTGCTGCTGGCGGCGATAGGCTCCGGGGTGCTGGCCGGTCTGTGGAACGGCATTCTGGTAGCGGTCCTCAAGATCCAGCCTTTTGTGGCGACGCTGATCCTGATGGTTGCCGGGCGCGGGGTCGCGCAGCTGATCACCTCCGGGCAGATTGTGACCTTTAACTCGCCGGGGCTGTCCTGGTTCGGCAGCGGCTCGCTGCTGTTCTTCCCGACGCCGGTGATTATTGCCGTGCTGACCCTGATTGCCTTCTGGCTGCTGGTGCGTAAAACCGCGCTGGGGATGTTTATCGAGGCGGTCGGGATCAATATCCGCGCGGCGAAAAATGCCGGGGTGAATACCCGTACCGTGGTGATGCTGACCTATGTCCTGAGCGGCGTCTGCGCGGCCATTGCCGGTACCATCGTCACCGCCGATATTCGCGGTGCTGACGCCAACAACGCCGGGCTGTGGCTGGAGCTTGACGCCATTCTGGCGGTGGTGATCGGCGGCGCGTCGCTGATGGGCGGGCGCTTTAATCTGTTTCTGTCGGTGGTGGGCGCGCTGATTATTCAGGGCATGAACACCGGCATTCTGCTCTCCGGGTTTCCGCCGGAGATGAACCAGGTGGTGAAAGCGATTGTGGTGCTGTGCGTGCTGATCGTCCAGTCGCCGCGCTTTATTAGTCTGATCAAGGGGATGCGTGGTCATGATAAAACGTAACTTGCCGCTGATGATCACCCTCGGCGTTTTTGTGCTGGGCTATCTCTTTTGCATGACCCAGTTTCCGGCCTTCGCCTCAACAAGGGTGATCTGCAATATTCTGACCGATAACGCCTTTCTTGGGATCATCGCCGTCGGCATGACTTTTGTGATCCTCTCCGGTGGGATCGATCTTTCCGTCGGGTCGGTGATCGCCTTTACCGGCGTATTCCTGGCGAAAGCGATTGGCTACTGGGGGCTTTCACCGCTGGTGGCCTTCCCGCTGGTGCTGGCGATGGGCTGCGCTTTCGGGGCATTTATGGGGCTTTTGATTGACGCGCTGAAAATCCCGGCCTTTATTATCACCCTCGCGGGGATGTTCTTCCTGCGCGGCGTCAGCTACCTGGTGTCGGAGGAGTCAATTCCGATTAACCACCCGATTTACGACACCCTGTCGAGCCTGGCGTGGAAAATCCCCGGCGGCGGACGGCTGAGCGCGATGGGACTGCTGATGCTGGGCGTGGTGATTCTGGGGATCTTCCTGGCCCACCGGACCCGCTTTGGTAATCAGGTCTACGCCATCGGCGGCAACGCCACCTCGGCGAGCCTGATGGGGATCTCCACCCGCAGCACCACCATTCGCATCTATATGCTCTCAACCGGCCTGGCGACCCTCGCCGGGATTGTCTTCTCCATCTATACCCAGGCGGGTTACGCCCTGGCCGGGGTGGGCGTGGAGCTGGATGCCATCGCCTCGGTGGTGATTGGCGGCACGCTGCTGAGCGGCGGTGTCGGGACGGTGCTGGGCACGCTGTTTGGCGTAGGAATTCAGGGGCTTATCCAGACCTATATCAACTTTGACGGCACCCTCAGCTCCTGGTGGACCAAAATTGCCATCGGCATTCTGCTGTTTATCTTTATCGCGCTACAGCGCGGGCTGATTGTGCTGTGGGAAAACCGGCAGAGTGCGAATGTGACACGTATCACAGATAATGGCATAAGGTCATAACATATTGATATGATGAAAAAATAACTAAAACTTTTCCGCTAGCGGCCGATACCATCCTTTATACCTAAAATTACTCCGGGTTATTGCCCGGAGAATGCATTACACACAACACACAATCATTGCTACCGGAATCTCCATCATGCTCAAAACGCTATCGATTCGTGCCGGCCTGCTCTCTTTACTCGCCGTCATGACCCTGTTACTGCTGCTGGTCAGCGGTATCGGCATTTATGCTCTTAGTCAGAGCTCTTCCTCTCTTGAACGTATTAACCACCTCCAGGGCGAGCAGATGCTGCACCTTAACGAGGGCTACACCGGTATTCTGCGCGCGCGTAATGAAGCGGGCCAGGCGGTGCGACAGATGGAAATCGGTCTGCTCGATGACGCCGCCAAATCGGTGAAGGCTATCCAGCTTGATGTGGAGAAATCCGGCAAAGCGCTGCAGAGCGTGATCGACAGCGGCGTTGACGATCCTCAGGGCTCGCAGCTGCTGGAAAAAGTCGCCGCCAGCTACGGGGCGTATTTTAAAGACGGCATCACGCCGATGCTGACCGCCCTCAATGAACAGAGCCCGGATGCGTACTACGAGCTGCTGGAAAGTAAGCTTATTCCGGTATCGCATCAGTTCGATACGGACATGCAGGCCTTCCAGGTCTGGGGCGAAGCCCGCGGACAGTCGGAGGTCAGCGCGGTGCTGGCCAGTAAGAGCCGGGTGATGATCGCCATTGTGATTGCCGCGCTGCTGACCGGCGGGGTGATTGTGCTGGCCTGGCTGGTGCTGCGCCATCTGCTGCTCAAACCGCTGGACGCCTCGATTGCCCAGATTGAACAGGTTGCCGCCGGTAATCTGCTTCTGGTCCATGAAAAACCGGCCAGCCAGGAGTTCAGACGCCTGAGCACGGCCATCGAAGGAATGCGCACGGCGCTGATGGAGTCGGTGATGCGGGTGCGCGACGCCAGCTCGCAAATCGATATCGGCAGCCGGGAGCTGACCGCCGGGAATCAGCATCTCTCCCAGCGGACAGAATCCACCGCGACCTCTCTGGAGCAGACTGCTGCCAGCATGGAGCAGATCACTGCCACGGTGAAACTGAATGCCGACAACGCCGAACAGGCGCACAAGCTGGCGAAAGCGGTCTCCGACACCGCGGATCGCGGCAGCGAAATGGTCTGCTACGTGATTGAAAAAATGCGCGATATTTCCGGCAGCTCCAGCCGCATCGGCGATATCCTGAGCGTTATCGACAGTATCGCCTTCCAGACCAATATCCTGGCGCTCAATGCGGCGGTTGAAGCGGCGCGTGCCGGCGAACAGGGACGTGGCTTTGCGGTAGTGGCTGGAGAGGTGCGCACTCTCGCCAGCCGCAGCGCTGACGCGGCGAAAGAGATCCGCCAGCTGATCGGCGACTCTCAGTCGCAGGTCAACGAAGGCAGTGAACTGGCCCAGCAGGCCGGGGAAACCATGGATGAGATTGCCGAAGAAGTGGTGCGGATGACCAAACTGATGCGCGAAATCGCCAGTGCTTCGCTTGAGCAGAGCCGCGGCATTGAGCAGGTCAATATCGCCGTCAGCCAGATGGATGAAACCGCCCAGCAGAACGCTGCGCTGGTTCAGCAGTCCTCAGCCGCGACGCGCTCTCTGGAAGAGCAGTCCCGCGAACTGATGCAGGCGATGTCGTCATTCCGTTTACAGGCCCAGGCCTGATAGCATTACAGGCCGCGCATCCGCGCGGTCCGGATACAGGGAGGTAATATGGAGAGCAGGGAAGAGAGCCCGGAAATCGGCGGCTGGCTCTGGCTGGCTGCGCTGGGACTGCTGACGGGGATGATATCAGACGTCGTGAATGCCGCTGATGTGCTGGGTTTACTGCGTCCAGGCTCTCTGAGTCTGTCCAGCCCGGAGGTCAGGCTGCTGCGGTTCCAACTGATATCCTGCGTCGGGTTATCCGGGTATGGGTTCTACGTGGCCTGGCTGTTTTATCATCGCAAACGTGCGTTACCCTATGCCTATATTACCCTGCTGATTGCGGACCTGGCCTTTTTTACGTCTGATCTGGTGCTGGCCAGCCATCTTCTCTACTTCCCCTACGATGTGGAAGGGGTGCTGCCCATTATCCGCGGGCTGATTGTCGCCGCTATCTGGATCCCCTATTTCCGCTTCTCTAAGCGGGTCAAACGCACCTTCGTCAAATAAAAAAGCGCCGCGGTATGCGGCGCTTTTCCCATTCACGGCTGCTTATGCGTCCGGGAACTCACGCATAAAGCGCTCAACGTCGTCAACCATATGCTCGTTGCCGACAAAGAACGGACGGCGCTGGTGCAGGCTTTCCGGGACGATATCCAGAATACGCTCTTTACCGTCGCTGGCTTTACCGCCGGCCTGTTCCGCGAGGAACGCCATCGGGTTGCACTCGTACAGCAGACGCAGTTTCCCTTCCGGGTGGCTGGCGGTGCTCGGGTAGAGGTAGATCCCGCCTTTCAGCAGGTTACGGTGGAAATCCGCCACCAGTGAGCCGATATAGCGAGTGGTATAAGGACGGCGGGTTGCTTTATCTTCTTCCTGGCAGAACTTGAGGTATTTCTTCACGCCCTGCGGGAATCGAATGTAGTTGCCTTCATTGATGGAGTAGGTCGCGCCGTGATCCGGGAATTGCATCCGCTCCTGGCACAGGCAGAACACACCCAAAGACGGGTCGTAGGTGAAGGCATGTACGCCACAGCCGGTGGTATAGACCAGCATGGTGGAGGAGCCGTACACCACATAACCTGCGGCAACCTGGGCGCTGCCCGGCTGCAGGAAGTCTTCTTCCGTTACCGGCGTACCGACCGGCGTAACGCGGCGGTAGATAGAGAAGATGGTGCCGACAGAGACGTTAACGTCGATGTTGGAGGAGCCGTCCAGCGGATCCATCAGCACCACGTATTTCGCATGCTCATAGCCGTCAAAGACCACGATCTCGTCTTCTTCTTCGGATGCGATACCGGCCACGATGTCGCGCGCGCGCAGCGCAGCCTTCAGTTTTTCATTGGCGAACAGATCGAGTTTCTGCTGCACCTCGCCCTGTACGTTCTCGGCACCGCTGGCCCCGAGAATATCCACCAGACCGGCCTTGTTGATGTCGCGGTGGATGATTTTGGCGCCCAGCTTTATCGCCGACAGCAGCGAAGTCAGCTCACCGGTAGCGTGAGAGAACTCATGCTGTTTCTCAACGATAAATTCACCTAACGTTTTCATAACCTTTCCCTGCATTTTGTATGGAGTAAAGCTAACTGCAACAATACTAACAAAGATTCAAAATTTAGCGCACAGGTGAATCGCGCCAGCACACTACGGAATATCCTGAAATGCATTTCCGTGATGGCGGACATATGAGTAGAATGTGCCCCGGCTAAAAAAAGGATAGAGATGTATGCGTATTCATATTTTGGGAATCTGTGGCACGTTTATGGGCGGCCTGGCGTTGCTGGCGCGTTCGCTGGGTCATGACGTTACCGGCTCGGATGCCAATGTGTATCCGCCGATGAGCACGCTGCTGGAAAAGCAGGGTATTGATCTGATTCAGGGTTACGATCCGCAGCAGCTCGATCCTCAGCCGGATCTGGTGATTATCGGCAACGCCCTGTCGCGTGGGAATCCCTGCGTTGAAGCGGTGCTGGAGAAGAACATTCCGTTTATGTCGGGCCCGCAGTGGCTGCACGACTTTGTTCTGCGCGATCGCTGGGTACTGGCGGTAGCCGGGACGCACGGCAAAACCACCACCGCCGGGATGGTGACCTGGATCCTCGACGCCTGCGGCTATCAGCCAGGCTTTGTGATCGGCGGCGTTCCGGGGAACTTCGACGTCTCTGCACGTCTGGGCGACAGCCCGTTCTTTGTCATTGAAGCCGACGAATACGACTGCGCCTTCTTTGATAAACGCTCAAAATTTGTTCACTACTGCCCGCGCACGCTGATCCTCAATAACCTTGAGTTCGATCATGCAGATATCTTTGACGATCTGCAGGATATCCAGAAGCAGTTCCACCACCTGGTGCGTATCGTGCCGGGGCAGGGCAGAATTATCTGGCCGGAAAATGACGCTAATCTGAAGCAGACCATCGGCATGGGCTGCTGGAGCGAGCAGGAGCTGGTGGGCGAGCAGGGCCACTGGCAGGCGAAGAAGCTGAATAATGACGGTTCAGAGTGGGAAGTGTGGCTGGACGGCGAGTGCGTCGGGCAGGTCAACTGGGGCCTGGTCGGCGAACACAATATGCATAACGGCCTGATGGCGATTGCCGCCGCACGGCACGTTGGCGTGGCACCGGCCGATGCGGCCAGTGCGCTGGGCGGCTTTATCAATGCCCGCCGCCGTCTTGAGCTGCGCGGCGAAGCCCACGGCGTGACCGTGTATGACGATTTTGCCCATCATCCGACGGCGATTCTGGCAACCCTGGCCGCCCTGCGTGGCAAAGTGGGCGGTACCGCACGGATTATTGCCGTGCTGGAGCCGCGCTCCAACACCATGAAAATGGGCGTCAGCAAAACCGATCTGGCTCCGTCGCTGGGCCGGGCGGATGAAGTCTTCCTGCTGCAGCCGCAGCATATTCCGTGGCAGGTTGCCGAAGTCGCTGAATCCTGCGTTCAGCCTGCGTACTGGAGCGCCGACGTCGACACGTTGGCGGATATGGTGGTGAAAACCGCGCAGCCGGGCGATCACATTCTGGTGATGAGCAACGGCGGGTTTGGTGGGATCCATCAGAAACTGCTGGACGGGCTGGCGAAAAAGGCAGCCGCGGCGGCGGAACAGGACTAACACTAACTAAAAGTTGAGGTGAGGGCATGAGCCCTCACCCGACAACAGGCTTACTCTTCGTTCTCTGCCAGTTCGCGCAGATACTGGAAAATCAGTCGCGCTGATTTTGGCGGTTTATTGCCTTCTTTCTCTTTTTGCGCGTTGCGGATCAGCGAACGCAGCTGCTGACGGTCTGCCTGTGGCCACAGGTTCAGCACTTCCGGCACCGCGTCATCGCCCACTTCAATCAGACGGTCGCGAATTTGCTCAAGCTTATGGAAGAAAGAGACCTGCTGGTTATGGCGGTTCTTCAGCTTGTCCAGAGCCTGACGGATCGGTTCTACATCACGGTTACGTAACATTTTGCCGATAAGCTGCATCTGACGACGACGGCCCTCTTTTTTGATTCGCTGCGCCAGTTCAATGGCGTCGCGCAGATCCTGGTCCAGCGGGATTTTATCCAGCGCGTTTTTCCCCAGGTCTACCATTTCGCCGCCAAGGCGTTTCAGCTCCTCGGCATCGCGTTTAATTTCACTCTTACTGACCCAGATAATTTCATCGTCTTCTTCGTCGATTTCATCACCGGGAACATCGTCGAGCCAGTCATCGGGCTGCTTAGTCATCTCAGGCTCCTTAAAAAAGAGGCTAATGTTACCAGTTAAGGCGCGCACTGAAAAACGGTTCTCTGTTAGACTTCAAAGAAATTCTCTCTACATTATGGCATTCGCGATGAAAGTAATCACAGAAGTTGCAGAGCAGCGCAAAGTACTGGAAAAAGCCGTATCCACCGCGCTGGAACTTGCCTCCGCGCATTCAGACGGCGCGGAAGTGGCCGTGAGCAAAACCACCGGTATCGGTGTCAGCACCCGCTATGGCGAGGTGGAGAATGTCGAATTTAATAGCGATGGTGCGCTGGGCATCACCGTTTATCATCAGAACCGCAAAGGCAGTGCCTCATCGACCGACCTGAGTCCGGAGGCGATTGCCCGCACCGTACAGGCGGCGCTGGATATTGCTCGCTATACCTCGCCGGATCCGTGCGCGGGCGTGGCGGACAAAGAGCTGCTGGCGTTTGACGCCCCTGATCTTGATCTGTTCCACCCGGCGGAAGTCAGCCCGGACGAAGCGATTGAACTGGCGGCCCGCGCAGAAAAAGCCTCCCTTGAAGCGGACAAACGCATTACCAATACCGAAGGCGGCAGCTTTAACAGCCACTACGGCATCAAAGTGTTCGGCAATAGCCACGGCATGCTGCAAAGCTACTGCTCGACCCGTCATTCCCTGTCCAGCTGCGTGATTGCCGAGCATAATGGCGATATGGAGCGCGACTACGCCTACACCATTGGCCGGGCGCTGGGCGATCTGCAAAGCCCGGAGTGGGTGGGTGCCGAATGTGCCCGCCGCACGCTTTCCCGTCTTGCACCGCGCAAGCTCTCCACCATGAAAGCGCCGGTTATTTTCGCCAATGAAGTTGCGACCGGCCTGTTCGGCCATCTGGTCGGGGCCATTGCCGGTGGTGCGGTCTACCGTAAATCCACCTTCCTGCTCGATTCTCTCGGCCAGCAAATTCTGCCGGAGTGGCTGACCGTTGAAGAGCATCCGCATCTGCTGAAAGGCCTGGCCTCGACGCCGTTCGACAGTGAAGGGGTGGCGACGTCCCGCCGCGATATTATTAAAGACGGCGTGCTGACCCAGTGGCTGCTGACCAACTACTCTGCGCGCAAGCTGGGGCTGAAAAGCACCGGGCACGCGGGTGGTATCCATAACTGGCGCATCAAAGGCCAGGGGCTTAGCTTCGAGCAGATGCTGAAAGAGATGGGCACCGGCCTGGTGGTCACCGAATTAATGGGCCAGGGCGTGAGCGGCGTGACCGGGGACTACTCCCGTGGCGCATCCGGCTTCTGGGTCGAGAACGGTGAAATTCAGTATCCGGTGAGTGAAATTACCATCGCCGGCAACCTTAAAGAGATGTGGCGCAACATTGTTACCGTTGGTGACGATATCGAAACGCGCAGCAACATCCAGTGTGGTTCTGTACTGCTGCCGGAGATGAAAATCGCCGGACAGTAATCTGGCGCGGGCGTGGTGCGCTGCGCCCGGCTTTTTTTATAACAATAAAGGAAGTGAGCAATGCGTAAACAACTCTTAACGATGCTGGCCGTCTCCTCTCTGACGTTCGGTTCCGTGGCCTTTGCTGCGGACCTGGGTGAGGATATGGATACCCTGGCGGAAAATCTGCAGATCGTCCAGAAAACTAACGATGCGGCAGAGATGAAAACCGCCCTGAATGCGATGCGTACCGCTGCGCTGGACGCCCAGAAAGCGACCCCGCCGAAGCTGGAAGATAAAGCGCCCGATAGTCCGGAGATGAAAGATTATCGCCACGGTTTCGACGTACTTGTCGGCCAGATCGACGGCGCGCTGAAGCTGGCTGAGGCCGGTAAAGTGAAAGAGGCGCAGGCGGCCTCGGAAGAGTTTAAAACCACCCGCAATACGTACCACAAGAAATACCGTTAATCCCTCACGCCAGTCGATTTTACCGGCTGGCGTTCTTCCTCAGGCCATTCGTTGTCCGGGATCCGCATCCGCCGGGTAATATTCATACCTTTTTCTTATCCTTTTTTTTCTGGCTGACCTGGGCTGACGTGCCTGAAGGGCTCTGTGAAGGCCAGCGTCAGCCGTTTCCGCCAAAACCCAGCATAAAATCCCTGACCGAAATATTTATGTGGCACAGATCGCTGCCGCCTCGCCCCTTTCCACTTTGAAGTGGAAAACACCTCGCTACAAACTTTTCCCGGCTGACGTTAGTTTGATCCCAGCGCTATTGATGGGGTGAGACAAGTGAATAACGGAGCGGTAACACAGGATGCCGGGGATCGGGTGGAGCAGCTTGCCGAACGCATGCTGCAGCAGGTTTACAGCCTGCTGGCCAGCCAGAGCATTATTCCCAACGCGGTACAGGAGCAGATGCTGACCTCCCACGTTCGCGCGATGGCGCACCGGTCGGTGACCGGCGAGCCGTTGCCGGAGGTGGATATCAGCCTGTTTGAGGAAATTTCAGCGGACTCGATGACCCTGGCCCGCCAGATCGTCGCCGGGTTCGGCAATCTGCCTGACGAAGAGGCCTGGCTACTGTCGGTGCACTTTGAAGTCGCAAAAGAGAATCTTTAAGGAGCAAATGATGGGACAGATAACCGTAGTGATTGGCGATCGGCTGGGTAAAGGGCAAAAAGTTGCTGCCGGAGTCGAGAAAGCAGGCGGCCGTGCGGTGGTGGTGCCGGGCGTGGCGGCGGATATGAAGCTGGGGGACGTGATGAAGGCGGAAAATGCCACCTTCGGCATCTCCTTCTGCGGCAGCGGCGGCGCGGGGGCGATCACCGCCCAGAGCAAGCACGGCTACAAAGCGAAATACGGGATGCGCTCGGTCGATGAGGGCGTGACGGCCATTAACGAAGGCAACAACGTGCTGGGCTTCGGCTTTATGGACAAAGAAGAGCTG
>DATEKR010000283.1:0-2391 GCA_035277345.1 Enterobacteriaceae bacterium | reverse complement strand
TTTAATGACCTCAATGCTGGCCAATGAACTGGTCAAAGAAATGATTGAAGTTTACCGGCATAAAGTGTATTAATTTCGCAATTAAATTATGATGCCTGGTCGTGTTTAATATAAGCACGACCACCATCCTGACGGAATAATATGTCAACCATTATCGATGTCGCAAAATTAGCGAATGTGTCACGGGTCACCGTTACCAGGGTACTGAATGAGCCGGAAAAGGTTAAAGAAGAAACCCGTCTTCGCGTTGAAAATGCGATACAGCAGCTTAATTACACTCCTAATTTAAGCGCGCGTTCGCTGGTCAGTAAAAGTAGCGGCGTTATCGGTATGCTGGTCCCGGATAACATTTCCGGCTTCTTCGGTTCGGTAATGAGCGCGGTCCATAAACAGGTCAATGCCAAAGGCAAAATGCTGATGGTTCTGGAAAGTACCGGCGCGACGGAAGAAGAAAATGCGCTGAGAAAACTCGACGAAATTAACTGCGACGGTTTTCTATTATACGTGCGTCATTTATCCGCAGAAAAAATAAAAAGCTACACCCGTGCAAAACCCGTCGTGTTGCTCGATGCCTCCCACGCGGGTGAAATTGCCGCAGTCACCTTCGGCCACTATCAGGCCGCATTTGAAGCCACCCAAAAACTGATTCAGGCTGGCCACCGCAATATTGCCGTGGTTGGCGGCCCCGATTCCCGCCACAGCGCCATTCAGCGCGTTAACGGCTGCATTGATGCGATCCGCAGCGCCGGGCTGCCCTGGAATGCCGATTATGCGCTATCGGGCAGCTATGACCAGGAGTTCGGCGAAGCCGCGACGCTGGCGCTTCTGGGCAAAAAACCGGATATCACCGCCATTATCTACTGCGGTGAGCGGGCCTGCTCCGGCGGCCTGCGAGGCCTGCGCACCCTGGGCAAAAGTGTCCCCGATGATATCGCCATTATCTCCTTCGACAGCTTTGGCCTGACCCAGTATCTGGCCCCGCATATCGACAGCGTGATCTACCCTGTAAAAGAGATGGCCGAATACGGCGTCAGCGAAGTGCTGAACAAGCTCTTCCATAAGGAGTACGAGATCGCGCCGAAAGAGTTTACCCACAGCTTTATCGGCGGGGACTCCATCATGCCGCTGTCGTAGTACGCACTAATACACATCGCGCCGATAGCGCTTCTCTTTCACCATGGTCTCTACCCAGCGGCTGGCTTCGTCAGCACGCATATTGCCGTGGGTTTGCACCACCTGCTTGAGCGCAAGATCCACATCCTTCGCCATCCGGCTTGCATCGCCGCAGATATAGAAAAAGGCACCGTCGCACAGCCAGCGCCACAGCTCTGCGCCCTGCTCCAGCATCCGCTGCTGGACATAGATTTTATCTGTCCCGTCGCGGGAAAAAGCGGTGTCCAGACGCGTCAGCACCCCCTTCTGCAGCCAGCCTTCCAGCGCGTCACGATAGTAAAAGTCCGTTGCGCTGTACTGCTCGCCAAAGAACAGCCAGCTGCGGCCTGTCGCGGCGATCGCCTCGCGCTCCTGTAAAAAGCCGTGAAAGGGCGCGATCCCCGTTCCGGCACCGACCATAATGATCGGCGTCTGCGGATCCGTCGGCAGGTGGAAATGTGCAGACGGTTGAATAAAAATCCCCGCCGATTTAGCCCTGTCAGCCAGCCAGGTAGAACACACTCCGCCCTTCTGCTTATCCTTCCCGTAGCGCACGGTGGAAACCGTCAGCGCCACCTGCTCCGGGCTGGCCGTCGGCCCGGAGGAGATAGAGTAGAGACGCGGCTGCAAGGGTCGCAGCACCGCCAGCCATTCGTTGACGTCGACCCGGACAGGGAACATTCGCAGCAGATCGATAATCTGCCGCCCCCACAGCCACGCTTTGAGATCCACCTCGTGACCGCTGGAGAGCAGCGCATCTAAGGTTTCACTTTTCACCCGCGCCTGGACAAAGGCCAGCATTTCCGGGGTGATGCGGCTGATATCGTAGTGGCGGATCAGCGCCTCCGTCAGCGCCATCTCGCCATGCTCCCCGACCATCACGCTCGTCTGCGGCGCAAGGCCGAGGGTTGCAATAAACTCCGCCACGCGCTCAGGGCAGTTAAGCGGCCAGACGCCCAGTGCATCTCCGGCCTGATAGCGCAGGCCGCTACCGCGCAGATCGAAGGTGAACTGGCGGATCTCCCGCTCCGATTCAGGCGCATTCAGCCGCCGGTTACCGAGCAGAGGAACAATCATCGGCGCGTGGCGACTGTAGCCCGCAACCACATCGTTCGTCGCGGGTGCAACCTCGACCGCCTGGCCGGTCAACTGCAGCAAGAGCGTGTCGAGCCAGCGCTGCGCCGCCCCGCTTCCGTCGGCGTCGCAATCGATGCGCGCCGCCAGGCGCTGCGCGCCCAG
>DATEKR010000282.1:0-4457 GCA_035277345.1 Enterobacteriaceae bacterium | reverse complement strand
GCCAACTATAACGACAAGCAGGAAGAGCACTACGTCAACGTCCCGCACAGTGGGCACATTGATAATGTCCCGGCCAAGTGGGCGGTCGAAATGACATGCATTCTCGGGAGCAACGGCGCGACGCCGCACCCGCGCCTGACGCATTTTGATGAAAAAGTGTTGGGCCTGATTTATACCATCAAGGGCTTTGAGATCGCTGCTGCCAAAGCTGCGCTCAGCGGTGAGCTAAACGACGTGCTGCTGGCGCTGAATCTCAGTCCGCTGATCCAGTCTGACAGCGACGCGGAAAAACTGGCCCGGGAGATGATCCTCGCCCATGAAAAATGGCTGCCGAATTTTGCCGAAGCCATTGAAAAACTGCGCCAGTAAGGAGGAAGGATGCAACGCTTACTGATCGTCAACGCCGATGATTTTGGCCTCAGCAAGGGGCAGAACTACGGCATTATCGACGCCTGCAATAACGGGCTGGTCACCTCGACCACCGCGCTGGTTAATGGCGCAGCGGCTGAACATGCGGCGGCGCTGAGCCGTCGCTGTCCCGGTCTATCCGTCGGGATGCACTTTGTGCTGACTCTGGGCGCGCCCCTAACGGCGATGCCGGTACTGGCCCCGGAGGGCCAGCTGGGAAAAGGGATCTGGCAGCAGGCGGAGCAGGGGCAGCTACCGCTGGAGGAAATCGCCGGGGAGCTGGAAGCGCAGTTCAGCCGCTTTGTCAGCCTGTTTGGCGATGAGCCCGCGCACATCGACAGTCATCACCACGTGCATATGATGCCGCAGATCTTCCCCCTGGTGGCCGACTTTGCCCGTGAGAAAGGCATTCCTCTGCGGGTGGATCGCGAGGCAGTGGCTCAGCACGCCCTGGCGGTGGATAGCCTGCGGACCAGCGATTATTTCGCCAGTGGCTTCTACGGGGACGCTATCTCTGAAGCGCTGTTCCTGCAGGTGCTTGACGAGGCCGTTCAGCGCGGAGTCCGATCGCTTGAAGTGATGTGTCATCCGGCGTTTATCGACAAGGTGGTGATGGACAGCAGCTACTGCTACCCGCGCCTGGCGGAGCTGGAGGTGCTGACCTCCCTGGCGCTGAAATATGCGGTGGCCGAGCGGGGCTTCCGGCTGGGAACGTACCGCGACATTTGAGTCTAAGCGCGCAGAAACACAGAAGAACGCACGCGGGGCGCGACGCAGGCCCCGCAAATCGGCTATGATAGACGTTTCCTTAACGGGTAACTGCTTTAGTGAATTAGCCGCTTATGAAACCGCATCGCCAACAAAACCGTCGTATTATCAGCTACGTGCCGCGTGTCGAACCCGCGCCGCCTGATCATGCCTCGAAGGTGGAAGGGTTTCGTGACGTTTGGATACTGCGCGGGAAGTATGTCGCCTTCGTGCTAATGCAGAATCACTTTCACCGTTCCCAGGCCTTTAGCGAACCTGCCGCCGCCCAGCGTTGGGCCGAGCAGATGCGTCAGGAAGGCGAGTTCGAATAACCCTCTCAACCGTATTCACTGTGGCTTTGCGCAGTTCAGCGGACAGTTAAGGCAGTATTCCACCGGCTTTGACGCCTTATAGTAAAAGCAGCAGGTGCGGCGGAACCGGCGATAGCCCTGGCCCTCAGGCAGTTTTTTCGCCGGGCGGCGAAAGCGTTTAAGGGGATTATTGTCCAGCCCGAATAACCCAGGCGATGCCTGCTCAGTCAGCCAGGCGAAATCCTCGCGACGACGACGCTCCGCCTGTGCATCAAGATTCGCCATCCGGCCCTCATACAGGGAGTAGACGCGTACGGCGATATTTTCCCACAGGATAGCGACGGGAAGACCGCTGCTGCGGGAAAGCGCATGACAGAGCGGGGCAAAAAAACCGGCAAACAGGGCGTCGACGATGGCCTCGCGCCATGCTTCGCGGCTGTCTGGCGGGCAGGGTAAGAACTGTAGATCCTCTACCGGCAGCGCCGAGGTCCACAGGCCGTTGTCGTGAGCATATTCCAGGTGGGTGCGGTTAAGGTCGAGGTGCAGGCCCTGATTAAAGACCGTCATCGCATACAGCACGTTGCCGCTGACCAGAAACGCCAGGCGTTTCACCAGCAGGGACGCGGCGATCGCCGCATCGGGTGCGCCGATAACGGGTGCCAGCCTTTCCAGCAGGGCCGCACAGCCAGCTTCATCCAGCCACTCCCGGGCAGGCAGGCTGCGGGCGTCGGCCTGCTCTCCCGGCCTGAGGCGAAAGGTCTGGCTCAGGCTGTGCCACTGAGCCTCAGTCAGCCCCGTGTGCTTCATGGCTCTCCTCGCGTGAGAAGGGAATACACAAAGGCGTATGGAAAAAGGGATCCGGAATAATCCGGCAGTTAAGATCGAAGACGGTTTTTACCAGCGTCTCATCCATAATCGCCTGAGGCGGGCCTTCGGCGCAGACGCCGCCGTTATGAACGGCCACCAGATGGTCAGCATAGCGGCAGGCGAGATTAAGATCGTGCAGCACCATAATAATGGTTTTGCCGTGCTGACGGTTCAGGCGGCGCAGCAGATCCAGCACCTCGACCTGGTGGGCGAGATCGAGCCAGGTGGTCGGTTCATCCAGCAGGACGGTGTCCGTATTCTGCGCCAGGGTCATGGCGATCCACGCCCGCTGACGCTGACCGCCGGAAAGTGCGTCGACGGGGCGATGCTGCAGCTCCAGCATGCCGGTGAGGCGCAGAGCCTGCTCCACGCACTCTTCATCCTCCGGCGACCACTGGCGCAGCCAGCTCTGCCAGGGAAAACGACCCAGGCTGACCAGCTGACGCACGGTAATACCTTCCGGCGCGGTGGGCATCTGGGTCAGGATTGCCAGCTTTCTGGCGATTTCTGCCGTCGGGCGCTGATGAATATCGATACCGTCGAGGATCACCGCGCCGCTTTGCGGGTCCATCAGCCGGGCCAGGGATTTCAGCAGCGTGCTTTTGCCACAGCCGTTGCTGCCGATAAACACGGTCACTTTCCCCACCGGTATCGACAGGGTCAAATCTTCTATCACTGAACGCTGTTGATAGCCGAGCGTCAGGTGTTGAGTGGATAACGACACATATACCTCAATCAGTCAGGCGCGTTGTCTGAGCAAAAGCCAGAGGAAAAAAGGCGCGCCAAAAGCGGCGACAAAAATACCCGCCGGGAGATCCACCGGCTGGAACAGTACTCGAGCCGCCACGTCAGCCAGCATCACAATGGTGCCGCCTGTCAGGGTGGCGACCCAGGCCTGACCGACAAAACCATTACGTACCTGCAGCCGGGCGATATGCGGAGCGACCAGGCCAACAAACGCCATCGCGCCGCCGGTGGCAATGGCGGCCCCGGCCAGCATGGCGCAGATTAGCAACAGCAGAATACGGTTGACCTGCACCCGTGCGCCGAGGCTGGTTGCGCTGCCGTCGGTCAACTGGAGCGTCACCACGTGACGGGCGCACCAGACCAGCAGAGGCAAAGCCAGGACATAGACGCCCGCCAGCAGCCTGACTTTTTCCCACCCGGCACCATAGACGCTGCCGCTAAGCCAGACCCAGGCCGAAAGCGTCGTGGTGAGCGGGCTGAACACCAGAACCAGCGTGGTCAATGCGCCGGCAAGCGCCGAAACGCCCACCCCGGTCAGGACCAGCCGCAGCGGCGTCAGTCCCTGACGCCAGGCCAGGATAAACACCAGCAACACGGCCATTGCGCCCCCGGCCATCGCGGCGAAGGGCAGGAATGTTGAGCCGAACAGGGCCAGCCACAGCACGGCGGCGGCGCTGGCCCCGGCGGAAATGCCCATCAGATCCGGTGAGGCCAGCGGGTTACGTACCATATTCTGCAGCAGCAGCCCGGCCAGGCTCAGTCCGCCGCCGACCAGCAGCGCCAGCACCATCCGCGGCAGTCGCAGCTGGTTAACGATAAAGCCCTCCGGCGTGTCGCTCTGGCTGACCAGCAGCATCGCCACCCGCCAGGGTGGGATCCACACCTCGCCGCAGGAGAGGGAAAACAGCGCCAGCAGCAGGGTGACCAGCAGGGCGGTGAAGAGGGTCAGCGGCAAACGCGGGGCCCACTGGCGGGAGAACGCCCCGAGGCGAAAGATAACAGGTTTACTCACCGGAGCCTCCCCGACGTGCCAGCAGAATAAAGAACGGCGCGCCAATCAGCGCGGTCATCACGCCGACCGGCAGCTCCTGAGGCAGCAGAATAACCCGGGCGGCGATATCCGCCAGCAGCAGCAAAATGGCTCCCAGCAATGCGCAGGCGGGGAGGAGTACCCGATGATCGGCCCCAAACAGACGGCGGGCAATGTGCGGCACGATCAGGCCGACAAAGCCGATATTACCGGCGATGGCCACTGCGCAACCGGCAAGCCCTACCACCAGCACGCTGGCAAACAGCCGGGTCCGGGCGATGTTCTGCCCCAGCCCGCGGGCAATTTCATCCCCGGCGTTGAGGACGTTAATCTGCCTGGCAATCAGC
>DATEKR010000281.1:0-47455 GCA_035277345.1 Enterobacteriaceae bacterium | reverse complement strand
CTTGATCTCATCCGCGTACTCACCGAGATCCGTAATCACTTCGCCAATTACCTCAACAGGAACGCTCGACAGTTCAGTGGTCATCAGCCGGTAATCCTCACCGTCAATGCGAATCAGAGGAAATAAGGTTTTATTCACTTTCTCGGACAGGTGATGCCCATCGATAAGCGGAATCACCATACGTCGTTTGGGCGTCTCGACAATATCGCTTTGCACATCGACAAACATTTTGTAGTGACTGGCTCGTTTGTATCCATAAACGATGAATTGCATGATTACCAGTTCCTGTTTTCATCAGCAAACGAACCATATTGGGCCGTGAATCTGGCGACCTCTTCCATCCCTTCGCGGTTTTCCTGCTTCCACTCCTCAGCCTTAATACGTCGGGCTTCTTTGCCAATAACATCATTTACCAGACCAGAAATGTTGACGCCGGCAGCACTCAGAACCTGATAGTTGTCTTTATCCACGGTAACGCTAACGCGGTGTTTCATCTTAGTGCTCCTCTTCTATGCATACTGAGAGTATATACTTAGTGTGATTTTTCATCAATTGGCAGGAGCCATCTTCAACGCCTTTCGCTACGGACTTATCCCTTTATTGACGGGCGTTTGCATTGGGTTAAATAGTTTTGCGGGGCGTATTCCAGTTTAGTAACATGCTTTTCCATAGCAGTCAGAACAGCTTGTCGCCTGCCACCGGTAACGATATCTTTTCCCGGCACCTGCAAAATCAGGTGTCGGGATTGGAACCCTGAAATAACCTTATCGGCGGCATATGACGCGCTCGCGTCTTTTTTATGTCGTACGTTCGGCTACACCTCAATGGTGGGCTGGACGGGGGCACCGCAAGGTGCGCCGGTTCCCGATAAGGCCGGTAGTTCCAACCCCGTTCAGTCCACCACCCGCGAGATTGGAACCTCAGGTGGTGGTTTAAAAACTACTTATCGGAGGCTGCCACCATGGCTACTATCCTCACCCGGACACACCCGCTGCTTACCGTTCCCTTTAGCGCCACCACGGACTTCACCGTCCTGGCCGATCATTGCGAATGCTTCGCGCAGACGCTGATTGAAGACGACGATCCCGCCCTGAAAATGGCGCTCTGCGGCAGACTCATCGCCTGCCTGACGCTGTTACAGCCCGGGTTGCTCGACCCCATTCCGGCTCATCTTATTGAAAGCCTGACCGTTGACGTACCGCCTGAAGATCACCCGCGTTTCGTACCAGAATGTACACAACTTTGCGGCTACTGCCTGGCCCTGACACAAACGCTTGCCGGGCAGGGACTCGCTTCGGAAACGGAGAAACACCTGAGCTGGCTGCGTACGGCTGAGGGATTGAAACTTATCTAAGAAAGCATTGCCGCCTGGTGTGCAGGCGGCAGCAGGACAGCAACACAGCGATGTATAAAAAAAGGGCCTTTCGGCCCTTTTTTTATTTCACCACGCGCAGTGCCGGTCGGCCACCGCCGCGAGGGGGCGGTTCGTTATCTGGACCGTCTTCGCTGTCGTCAGCATGATCGGGTTTGTCGCCGTCGATAACCGACATCACCGTTTCGCTTTCGCTGGCGGTAACGTCGCCGTCGTCGTTCAGGCTGACAACACCTTCATCATACGCGGCTTCCGGTTCAAACATCGTACCGGCACCGTTTTCACGGGCGTAGATAGCCAGCACTGCCGCCATCGGCACAGAGACCTGACGCGGAATGCCGCCAAAGCGGGCATTGAAGCTCACTTCGTCGTTAGACAGCTCAAGCGCACCCACCGCACGCGGGGCAATGTTCAGCACGATCTGCCCGTCACGCGCATACTCCAGCGGCACACTGACGCCGGGTAAGGTGACATCAACCACCAGATGCGGCGTCAGCTGGTTGTCGAGCAACCAGTCATAAAACGCCCGCAGCAGGTAGGGACGGCGTGGAGTCAGCTGAGACACATCCATTCAATTAACCCCGGCCAAGGCGCATTTCACGCTCGGCTTCAGTTAACGAGGCCAGGAAGGAGTCACGCTCAAAGACGCGCGTCATATAGCCCTTCATCTCTTTCGAACCGGCACCGTTCAGATCGACACCCAGCACCGGCAAACGCCACAGCAGCGGGGCCAGGTAGCAGTCGACCAGGCTGAACTCATCGCTCAGGAAGTACGGCTTCTGGGTAAAGAGCGGGGCGATAGCCAGCAGCTCTTCACGCAGCTGCTTACGCGCAGCGTCAGCCTGCGCAGCAGTGCCGTCGACGATGACGTTCATCAGCGTGTACCAGTCTTTCTCGATACGCTGCATATACAGGCGGCTTTCACCACGCGCAACCGGGTACACCGGCATCAGCGGCGGATGAGGGAAACGCTCATCCAGATATTCCATAATGATGCGTGACTCCCAAAGAGTCAGTTCGCGATCCACGAGCGTCGGCACGCTTTGTCCTGGATTGAGGTCAATCAGATCCTGAGGCGGATTATCCTTTTCCACATGCTCGATTTCGAAGCTGACACCTTTTTCGGCCAGCACGATGCGGACCTGGTGGCTATAGATGTCAGTAGGACCAGAAAACAGCGTCATTACCGAACGTTTGTTGGCAGCGACAGCCATGACAACCTCCAGCTATATTTAGAATTTTTACTGCTACCAGCCACGCGTGGCCAGCCAGTGTGGGTATGCCATCCGTCGGTGTTTATGTCGGCTCAAAACGAACGCGCCATAAAACTCCCCCGATCTTTGGGCAGAAAATTGGTACGTAGTTTACCAGATTTTGTGGTCGTTGTGGTGAAGGGATGCGGAAATGCTGAAAAAGAGGTGATAAACAAATTATTCCTGTGGATAACGCCCGTTTTATCCATAAAAAAACCCGCCGAAGCGGGTTTTGTCGCCAATCGTTCTGCGTGAGCAGAAACGGATTAACGTTTGGAGAACTGCGGACGACGACGTGCTTTACGCAGGCCGACTTTCTTACGTTCAACTTCACGAGCATCGCGAGTAACGAAGCCAGCTTTACGCAGTTCAGAACGCAGAGATTCGTCGTACTCCATCAGAGCGCGTGTGATACCGTGACGGATCGCACCAGCCTGACCAGAAGTACCACCACCTTTAACAGTGATGTACAGATCAAATTTCTCAACCATGTCGACCAGTTCCAGCGGCTGACGAACTACCATGCGGGCAGTTTCACGACCAAAGTACTGTTCCAGCGAACGCTGGTTGATTACGATTTTACCGTTGCCCGGTTTGATAAACACGCGAGCGGCGGAGCTTTTGCGGCGACCAGTGCCGTAGTATTGATTTTCAGCCATTGCCTATAATCCCGATTAGATGTCAAGAACTTGCGGTTGCTGTGCCGCGTGGTTGTGCTCGTTGCCCGCGTAAACTTTCAGTTTACGGTACATAGCACGACCCAGCGGGCCTTTTGGCAACATGCCTTTAACCGCGATTTCAATCACACGCTCAGGACGGCGAGCAATCATCTCTTCAAAGGTCGCTTCTTTGATACCACCGATGTGGCCAGTGTGGTGATAGTACACTTTGTCAGTACGCTTGTTGCCGGTAACAGCAACTTTTTCTGCGTTCAGAACAATGATGTAATCGCCAGTATCAACGTGCGGAGTGTATTCCGCTTTGTGCTTACCGCGCAGACGACGAGCCAGTTCGGTAGCCAGACGGCCCAGAGTTTTACCGGTCGCGTCAACAACATACCAGTCGCGTTTTACGGTTTCTGGTTTAGCTGTAAAAGTTTTCATTAAAAGCTTACCCAAATAAATAGTTTCACGTTGGTGAACGCCCAAACGCTTAAAGTCAGTCGAGGTTCACACGATATCGTCCAGTAAACCCACCCCTTCGGATATGTTTAACCGGCACACAAGGTTTTGGGAAAAAAACCTTGTAGTAACGTGGGGTCGCAGGATTATAGAGAAGTCGGGGTCAAAAATCGACCCCTTTTTGAGATTTGATGCAGGGTTTTACGGCATATGCTGACGCTTCAGGTACTCTTCGCTCTGCATCTCCTGTAAACGCGACAGGCAGCGCTGAAATTCAAACTTCAATCGCTCTCCCTGGTAGATGCTGTAGAGGGGCTCCTGAGCACTCACCACCAGCTTGACGTGGCGTTCGTAGAACTCGTCCACCAGCGCGATAAAGCGACGCGCTTCGCTCTCCATCAGCAGTGACATCACCGGCACATCGAACAGCATTACCGTATGAAAAAGCCGGGACAGGGCAATGTAATCATGCTGGCTACGGGCGTCCACGCAGAGGGTCGCGAAGGAGACCGCCAGGGTTTGATTCTCTGCGCCCAGCGTCGGCAGCGGTCGGTGGTTAATTTCCAGCGTCGCCGCCGCCGTGCGCGGCACGCCCGCGAGTGCCAGCCACAGCTTATCCATCTGCCGGGTCGTCTCTTCATTCAGCGGCGAGAGCCACAGATGCGCCTGGGTCAGGGTCCGCAGGCGGTAATCGATCCCGGCATCAACGTTCATGATTTCGCAGTGCGCGTTAATGGCGTCAATCGCCGGCAGAAAACGGGCGCGCTGCAGACCATTACGGTAGAGATCATCCGGTGGAATGTTCGAGGTGGCCACCAGCGTAATACCGCGGGCAAACAGCGCTTTCATCAGGCCACCCAGCAGCATCGCGTCGGTGATATCAGAGACAAAAAACTCATCAAAACAGAGCACGTCCGTCTCCTGCTTGAAACGGTCGGCGATAATCTCCAGCGGATCACTCTGTCCCTGCAGGGCGGTCAGCTCTTCATGTACCCGCAACATAAAGCGGTGAAAATGAAGCCGCTGCTTACGCGTGCCGGGCAGACTCTGATAAAACAGGTCCATCAGCCAGGTTTTCCCGCGCCCTACTCCGCCCCACATGTAGAGGCCGCGCACCGGCGCTGCCGTCGTGGTCTCGCGTTTGCCCAGCCATTTTCCGAGAGTCGCTCTCAGACCGCCGCCCGCTGCCGGGGCGTCCGGTCGGGCGATCAGCGACTGGTAGATCGCATCCAGGCGGTCAACCGCCGTTCGCTGAACATCATCTGGCTGGTGGCTGCCCTCATTCAGGGACTGAAGGTAACGCGATGTCGGGGAAAGGCTTTGCATGATGAGATGATTATTCCTTGATTTAATGCATGCAGCAGGCCAACGCTGACCAAAAAAAAGCCACTCTACACTACGCGATGCCGCCGCAGGATTCCACTTCTGTGGAAGAAGCGGTTATAGTGGCACTATCGGGCACAGACCGGAGACTCAAGTCGGTCCCCTTACCCTACGGAACCACAAAACAACGGGAGAAGTTCATGACCTGGGAATACGCGCTAATCGGTTTAGTCGTCGGTATCGTCATCGGTGCCGTCGCCATGCGTTTTGGCAACAGCAAGTTGCGCCAGCAGCAGGCTAAACAGTACGAGCTGGATAAAAGCAAAGCGGAGCTCGAAGAGTACCGTGAAGAACTGGTCAGCCATTTTGCCCACAGCGCCGAGTTACTCGATAACATGGCGCATGACTATCGCCAGCTCTACCAGCACATGGCCAAGAGCTCCAGCAGCCTGCTGCCGGAAATGTCAGCGGAGACCAATCCGTTCCGCAATCGTCTGGCCGACTCCGAAGCCGGTAACGATCAGGCCCCGGTGCAGATGCCACGCGACTATTCAGAAGGCGCGTCAGGCCTGCTGCGCGGTGCGGCAAAGCGCGATTAATCTCTATTTCACGGGCGCATCCTCTGCGCCCGTTCCCTCTTTCCCCACCCCCACAATAATTTAGTCATTGCCCTCGTCGTTACCAGGCCGTAAATTCAATAACATCAGCGCGTTTTTACGTCGTTTTCCTTACACCTCAGGTTATGAGAGCCAGCATCAATGAAGAAACAAACCCTGCTGTTAAGTTCATTAGCGTTAAGTATCGGGTTAGCCTTCTCCGCGCCGTTCACTGCGTCGGCGGCGCTGCCGTCACAGGTTCCTGGCCAGGCCGATGTGCCGAGCCTGGCACCGATGCTGGAAAAGGTTTTGCCTGCGGTGGTCAGCATTCAGGTTGAAGGGACGGCCGTACAGGCACAGAAAGTGCCGGAAGAGCTGAAAAAATTCTTCGGCGAAGGCGGTGGCGGCGGGCGTCAGGCTCAGCCATTTGAAGGCCTGGGCTCCGGGGTGATTATCGATGCGGCGAAAGGGTACGTGCTGACCAACAACCACGTCATCAACCAGGCGGAAAAAATCAGCATTCAGCTGAATGACGGCCGCGAATTCGATGCGAAGCTTATCGGCAGCGATGACCAGAGCGATATCGCCCTGCTGCAAATCCCCAACCCGACCGGCCTGACGCAAATTGCTATCGCTGACTCCGATGCGCTGCGGGTCGGTGACTTTGCCGTTGCGGTCGGTAACCCGTTCGGACTGGGCCAGACCGCCACCTCCGGGATCGTCTCGGCGCTGGGCCGCAGCGGTCTGAATCTGGAAGGTCTGGAAAACTTTATTCAGACCGATGCCTCCATCAACCGCGGCAACTCTGGCGGCGCGCTGCTTAACCTTAAAGGCGAACTGATTGGGATTAATACCGCCATCCTGGCGCCGGGCGGCGGCAGCGTCGGGATCGGTTTTGCGATCCCCAGTAATATGGCGCGTACCCTGTCTCAGCAGCTGATTCAGTTCGGCGAAATCAAACGCGGACTGTTGGGGATTAAAGGCACGGAGCTGAATGCCGATCTTGCCAAAGCCTTTAACCTGAACGTCCAGCGCGGAGCCTTTGTCAGCGAAGTGATGCCAAATTCCGGGTCGGCAAAAGCCGGCGTGAAATCCGGGGATGTGATCGTCAGCCTGAACGGTAAGCCTCTGAGCAGCTTTTCCGAACTGCGCTCGCGGATCGCCACCACCGAACCCGGTTCAAAAGTGAAGCTTGGGATGCTGCGCGACGGCAAACCGCTGGAGGTGGAAGTGACCCTCGATAAAAACACCTCCTCCTCCGCCAGCGCGGAGCTGATCGCCCCGGCGTTGCAGGGCGCGACTCTGAGCGACGGCCAGCTGAAAGACGGCACTAAAGGCATCCGCATTGATGAGGTCGAGAAAGAGAGTCCTGCCGCCCAGGCCGGACTGCATAAGGATGATGTGATCATTAACATCAACCGCACCCGGGTACAGTCGATCGCGGAAATGCGCAAGCTGCTCGAAACCAAGCCGCCCGTTATCGCGCTGAACGTGGTGCGGGGTAATGACAACCTCTATCTGCTGATACGCTAACCGCGCTATGCCGGGCATCGCCACAGCGTGGGATGTCCGGTTAACTCGTGATATGCTTTTAGCACTCTACTTCTTAATGATATCCGCATCATGCCTGTGAAGCTGCTACGCTCGGTAACAATCGGTATAGTTGTCGGCTGCCTTCTGGTGGTCGCCATCCCCTCATTGCGCCAGATGACCCCTATCTCAGCCGCGCCGTTTGACACCGCGAATGAAACGCCCGTGAGCTACAGTCATGCCGTTCGCCGTGCCGCACCGGCGGTGGTGAATGTCTATACCGGCAGCGTGAACAATGCGTCCAGTAATCAGCTGGAAGTCCGCACCCTGGGGTCCGGGGTGATTATGGATGAGCGCGGCTATATCGTGACCAATAAGCACGTTATCAATAATGCCGACCAGATCGTCGTCGCCCTGCAGGATGGGCGCGTCTTTGAGGCGCAGCTTATTGGTTCCGACGTGCTGACCGACCTGGCGGTCCTGAAAATTACCGCCAATAATGGGCTGCCGACGATCCCCATCAATCGCAAACGCATACCCCATATCGGCGACGTGGTGCTGGCTATTGGCAACCCCTATAACCTCGGGCAGACCATTACCCAGGGTATTATTAGCGCCACAGGGCGTATCGGCCTGAACCCGACCGGCCGCCAGAACTTCCTCCAGACCGACGCGTCAATCAACCACGGCAACTCCGGCGGCGCGCTGGTGAATTCGCTGGGTGAACTGGTGGGGATTAACACGCTCTCCTTTGATCAAAGTAACGACGGCGAAACGCCGGAGGGGCTGGGCTTTGCCATTCCTTTCCAGCTGGCCTCTAAAATTATGGATAAGCTGATCCGCGACGGGCGCGTGATCCGCGGCTATTTCGGCATCAAAGGCGGGACGAGCGCGGGTCTTGAGCAAATCCAGGGAATTGTCGTCACCGAAGTCTATGACGGTGGCCCGGCGGCCGAAGCCGGTATTCAGGTTCACGACGTGATTACCTCCGTGAACGGCAAACCGGCCCTTTCCACTCTGGAGACGATGGATCAGGTGGCGGAAATCCGTCCGGGGTCGGTGATCCCGGTAGAGGTCATGCGTAATGACCGCAAGCTCACCTTCCAGGTCACCGTCCAGGAATATCGCGACGAGAAGTAACGGACAAAAAAAACCGGAGCACAGTGGCTCCGGTTTTTTATAGGGCGAGGATCTTATTTGTTAACAAACTCTTCGCCGAGCTGAATATCTTTCTTCAGGGTGTCGAGCATCCCTTCCAGCGCGTTCTGCTCAAAAGCGCTCAGTTGACCAATAGCCTGGCGCTCTTCAATACCGTTTTTACCCAGCAGCAGCGGCTGTGAGAAGAAGCGGGCATGCTGACCATCGCCTTCGACATAAGCGCACTCAACAACGCCTTTCTCACCCTGCAGCGCACGCACCAGGGAGAGACCAAAACGTGCAGCAGCCTGGCCCATAGAGAGGGTCGCAGAGCCGCCACCGGCTTTGGCTTCCACCACTTCGGTCCCGGCATTCTGAATACGTTTGGTCAGATCGGCCACTTCGTCTGCGGAGAAGCTCACGCCCGGGATCTGCGACAGCAGCGGCAGGATGGTCACGCCAGAGTGTCCGCCGATAACCGGCACGTCAATTTCCGTCGGCTGTTTGCCTTTCAGCTCCGCCACAAAGGTATTGGAGCGGATGATATCCAGCGTAGTCACGCCAAACAGTTTATTTTTGTCATACACGCCGGCTTTTTTCAGCACTTCGGCAGCAATCGCCACCGTGGTGTTAACCGGGTTAGTAATAATACCGATGCACGCCTTCGGGCAGGTTTTCGCAATCTGCTGTACCAGATTTTTCACGATACCGGCGTTAACGTTAAACAGATCGGAACGGTCCATTCCCGGTTTACGGGCCACGCCCGCAGAGATCAGCACCAGTTCGGCACCTTCCAGCGCAGGGGTCGCGTCTTCACCCGCGAAGCCTTTAATTTTTACCGCAGTCGGGATATGGCTGAGATCGACCGCCACACCCGGGGTAACGGGGGCGATATCATACAGGGAGAGTTCTGAGCCTGAAGGCAGCTGGGTCTTAAGTAGTAGGGCAAGCGCCTGGCCGATTCCGCCAGCAGCGCCGAGGACTGCAACTTTCATCCTAAACTCCTTATTATGGTTAGTTTGAACCAGGCGTTGTCCGCAACGTCAGACTGCAGGACACCACCCGTTATAACTCCGTTGCGGCGACCTTAATTCACGAGATTGCTAATTACAATCGTCATGCAAAAAGAATGCGGTATGGCACCCGGCATTCTGTAAGGATAGTCGCTGATGGTGACGAACGTCAGGATACGCGACAAGCCGAAACAACGTCTCAACAGGCGGTTACATTACACCCTCTTTAACTTTCAAAACAACATCATTTTGATAACATTTAATTTACTTTTAAGCTTATTTCACTCTCGTGATGTAGGCATGTTCCTCGATAACGTTTTTTGATAAAATCCGCCTCTTTCATAACATTATTTCAGACTTTCCCCTGGTAGATAGTTTGCATAAAAATTCATCCATATGCATAATAATGTTGTTCTTATCGCCATTACACGGGTGACTTATGCGCAGCTCCGCAAAACAAGAAGAATTAGTTAAAGCATTTAAGGCGTTACTTAAAGAAGAGAAATTCAGCTCTCAGGGCGAGATCGTGCAGGCTCTGCAGGACAGTGGCTTTGAGAATATCAATCAGTCCAAAGTATCGCGGATGCTGACTAAATTCGGTGCCGTTCGCACCCGTAATGCCAGAATGGAGATGGTGTACTGCCTGCCGACAGAGCTGGGCGTGCCGACCACATCCAGCCCGCTGAAGAACCTGGTACTGGATATCGATTACAACGAATCAATGGTGATCATCCATACCAGTCCCGGCGCGGCACAGCTGATTGCTCGTCTGCTCGACTCCCTGAGTAAATCCGAAGGCATTCTCGGGACCATCGCCGGTGACGACACGATCTTCACGACGCCTGCTCGTGATTTCTCAGTTAAAGAGCTCTACGAAGCCATTCTGGTGCTGTTCGATCAGGAACTCTGATCCCCCCCCTCTTCTTTACCCTTCTGTTTAACCTCCTGATGAGCATCAGGAGGTCGATTCCTCTGTAGGCGATTTGACAGTTAGTGCGATCCACTACCTCCTGTATGTGTCAAAGTGATTACTCCGGCGAAATAAAGCACAAAAGGTCAAATTGACTTATCGCCATGATTTTCCTCATTTTTCCTTTCTTTCCGGCACTAACCCCATTGTTTTTTATTCTCTTTCGCTATAAAAGATCATTCACTTATCACTTAATACCGCATGAAACAATTAGCGTGGTATTAATTTATCGGGTTATTAGTGTATACTTGATTTTGTGATGAGGGTCACGAAACGAGGACCCCAGTAAATAATGAATACGACGAGGTAAGCAAAATGAAAACCACTATCGCTGCACTAAGCATCCTATCTGTTCTCTCATTTGGCGCATTCGCTGCAGACTCCATCAGCAGTGAACAGGCCCAAAACCGCGAATCTATCGGCACCGTCTCCATTGGCTCCGTCAGCTCAACGCCGATGGATATGAAAGCGATGCTGAATCAGAAAGCCGAACAGCAGGGCGCTTCCGCATACCGCGTGATTGAAGCCCGTACCGGCGACAACTGGCACGCCACCGCTGAGCTGTACAAATAAGTTAAGTCCGGTCTGACAGATTACAACGACGGGAAACCAGACGCCTGAAGCGCCGTCCCGTCGCTGAACACCCCTATTATCTTTGGAGTAAAAATTATGAAACGCACAACGATCGTTGCATCACTGGGTCTGGCTTCTCTTATCTCTTTCGGCGCCAGCGCCGCCGTTCACCAGGTATCTGCTGAGCAGGCACAGAATCTGCAGCCGATGGGGACCATCTCTGTTTCTCAGGCAGGGGGTTCACCGATGGATATGAGAGAGCTACTGAACCAAAAAGCTGACCAGCAGGGCGCTTCCGCATACCGCGTGATTGAGGCCCGCACCGGCGACAGCTCGCACGCCACCGCAGAACTCTACAAATAGACCCTCGTCGTCTGTCCGACGACTTTTGCCCCCACGCTTGTCGGGGGCTTTTTTATGCCCGTCGTCAGCCCTGACGCACGTTAAAACGCAGCCGCCCTTCCAGCTCCTCTTCCGCCTCATCAAATAGCAGTATCAACGCGCCATAGCGACGACGACGCCGTTCCGTCAGATGCACAAACTCGATCTCCAGCGGTAAAGGCAGCGTCCCGCCCGTCACCACATCCCACAGGGAATCGAGATCGTGAACCTTGTCCGGTTCGAGATCCAGCTGCCCCGCGAAGGCCCGGAAGAAGGCGCTTTGATTAGTAATAACATCAAAATCAAAGGTATAGATATTCATTGCCAGACACCCAACCAGAGTGGGCGGCTTTCGCCGCCTCTGTGCTTATAATCCCCCAAGGTGCAGGGTTTTCACTTGCAGAAACTCCTCCAGACCCAGAACCGAACCTTCTCGTCCCAGCCCGGACTCTTTCACTCCGCCAAACGGGCCCAGTTCGGTTGATACAGCACACTCATTAATGCCGATCATGCCGCTTTCCAACGCCTGCGAGACGCGGAAGACGCGCTGCAGATTCTGCGTGTAGAAGTAAGCCGCCAGCCCGAAGGGCGTATTGTTGGCACGCTGGATCACCTCATCTTCCGAGGTAAAACGGAAACAGGCCGCCACCGGCCCGAAGGTCTCCTCCTGCGCCAGCTTCATACTGTCACTGCACTCCCCCAGCACCGTCGGCTGCCAGAAGTTGCCGCCGCTGGCGTGGGCCTTACCACCCGCCAGGATTTTTGCCCCTTTCGCCAGCGCATCCTCAACGTGCTCGCGGACTTTATCCACGGCGGAGGATTCAATCAGCGGGCCAACCTCCGTCCCCTCATCCAGCCCGTTGCCAACACGCAGCGCCTGCACGGCTTTGCTGAGCCTGCCGACAAAATCGTCATAGACGGATTCATGGATATAAAACCGATTAACACTGACGCAGACCTGACCGGCATTGCGGAATTTATTGGCTATTGCCCCCTTCACCGCCGCGTCCATATCCGCATCGTCAAAGACGATATACGGCGCATTGCCCCCCAGCTCCATGGAGACTTTTTTCATCGTTTCTGCCGCGTTGCGTACCAGCGTTTTACCGACGGAGGTTGAGCCGGTAAACGAGATTTTACGCACCGCGTCGCTGGCCATAATGGCATCGCTGATTTCCGGCGTATTCCCGGCTACGGCGTTAAGTACCCCGTCGGGAATACCGGCCTTTTTCGCCAGGGTGAGCAGCGCAAAGGCGCTTAATGGCGTATTGTTCGCCGGTTTAATCACCCCGGTACAGCCTGCGGCCAGTGCCGGGCCAAGCTTGCGGGTGAGCATCGCCATCGGGAAATTCCACGGCGTAATGGCCGCAACCACGCCGACGGGTTCACGGGTGGCCAGAATGCGCGAGCCGGGTTTGGCCTGGGGAATAATCTCCCCGTTTGCACGCTTGCCCTGCTCGGCAAACCACTGAATAAAGCTGGCGGCGTACTCGACTTCGCCCTCCGCTTCTTTCAATGGTTTGCCCTGCTCGGTGGTCATCAGCCGCGCCAGCCAGCTTTTATGCTCGATGATCAGTTGATACCAGCGGTACAGCAGTTCCGAACGCTCTTTGGCGGTTTTCGCCCGCCAGCCAGGGAACGCGCGGCTGGCCGCGGCAATCGCGTCTTCCGTCTCTTGAGTGCCGGCTTTGGCGACCGTTGCGACAACCTCGCCCGTCGCCGGATTAAGTACATCAAAGGTCGTCGGCAGGGTTTTCCAGACGCCATCCACCAGATAGCCTGTCTGGAAGAGCTCATTATCCTGGAGTGTTTGACGGGTCATTGTTCCTCCTGTTAAGTCATCTTCCCGGGTACCGGAATAAGTATAGCCATAAAAAAACCGACGCCTGTGGCGTCGGTCATCGGGGTTAACTCAGGGTCAGCGCATGCTGGTAACGGTGCAGCATACCCGCCAGCCTTTTGACCGGCTCGGTCACCTGCGGTGGTGCCTGACAGAGAGACAGCTTCTCCTGATAGACCTCCAGCTCTTCCAGCAGGCGTGAGAAATAGTAACGCCGCTTTTCGTCGCTACCGGCAGAGATAACTCTGTCCGCCGTGCGCCGCATCTGGCGGTGAAACGCCGAGAGATCGTCATTGATCGGCACCGGCGCATCCCGCAGCCGCTGGTGAGCAATAATCATCGACAGGGCCAGGCGGAATTTCGCCACATCACCGGGAAACTTATTCAGCAGCAGAAACAGCTGCTGATAGAGCGCCGGAAGATGATTTTCTTTACGCCGGGCGCTGTTGGTGGTGAGCGAAGAGACCGCGGCTGCCACAAACTGGTTTAGCAGCATCCTGCCTGTCCGCGCCTGCGAGTTGTCCCGCACCAGCAAAATCACCATCAGCGCCAGCACGCAGCCGACAATCTGTCCCAGGGCGCTATCGAGAAACTGGCTGAAGTGGAAGGTCATCGGGTTATCCAGCACGATAATATTAATGGTGCTGGCCAGCGCCCCCAGCGACCCCAGTCGTCGCTTCTGCACTTCAATGCCAATAAAGAACGCCAGCACCGCCAGACTCAGGCAGAGCAGCAGCATACTTTGCTGGGTCGACGGAATGACCACGAGGAAATAGAACGCCCCAATCGGCAGGGCCGCAAACGTACCGTAGACAAAATCAATCGCCACCATTCGCGGATTCGGCAGGCGCATCGCCAGCGAGGTCACCACCGCGATCATCACCATGGTGCCGTTACCCGACGTCCAGCCTGTCCACAGCCAGAAAAGTGCGCCGAGCATACAGGAGAGCGTGGTGCGCCAGAAATTGACCATCGCGTGATGACGTTCGGCAGAAGCCGCTTTCACCACGACTTCACCTTTCAGCACCTCTTCTTCAACGGCGCTGATACTGGTATTGCCCGTCACGCCGCGTTTAAGCAGAAGATAGCGCGTTGCCGCGCCGACCCAGCTGTAGATCGTCACCGGCGTATCGCGCTCTCCGGTCCAGATAATCGCCCGCCGCATCCGCTTGAGCTGTTTACGCACGTCCTGCACATTCTCCACCGGCTCGGCAAAAAGCTCGCGGAAGGTATCGGTAATCAGCTCAGGGCGGGTATTCTGAATCAGGTACGTTTCACAGGACTGGGTGATCAGCGTCAGAGAGAGCGTGTTGATCCCTTTGAGCCTCCGCACCGCACGCGCCCAGCGGGAGGACTCCATATTCAGGTTACTGCGCATGCCCGCCAGCCCGGTTGTCCGACGCACCAGCGCGCCCCAGGCTTTATCCACCTCTTCGCTGTCACCATGTTTAATACACAGCTGCATCAACTGGTACTGGGCAACGATCAGGCTATCCAGCTCGCGATCGATTTCCTGCTTGATGGAGCGCGGGGAGAACAGCAGATCCGCCACGATAGCGCAGACGATGCCGACGACGATTTCGCTACAGCGCTCGACGGCAAACTGCGGGGTCAGCAGCGGCTCCGTCTGAATGGTGATCACAATGATCAGCGCCGTATAACCGGCCAGCCCCCAGGCGTAGGAGTTTTCAACGCGAACCAGCGAGGACACCCAGGTACAGAACCCGGCCCAGATGCAGCACACCATCACCATCAGCAGCGGAGCACGGATCATCAGCGTAATAATGATTAGCGCCGCAATACAGCCGATAAAGGTGCCGATAATACGCAGCATGCCGCGATAGCGTATCGCCCCGGAGTAGGGTTCACCCCCGGCGGCAAAGGCCGGTCCCGCCGTGACGATCGCCGCAGTAAGCACCGCCCAGCGTGGCGTTTCCAGCTGGAAATGAAAGCCAATAAACAGCGCCAGCACGATGGCGCTGGCCAGCTTCAGCGCAAAGCGCACGTGCTGGCTGGCAATGGAGAAAATGCCCATTGCGGTTAACCAAACTCACGCAGACGATGGACCACCTTCTGCATAAAGTTCATCTGGCGGCTATCCGGATCGCTGGCACCGGTAATGACCACCGTGGCGGTGGTGCCCGCCGGCCAGAGATTGCCCTGCTCTTCACTCAGGCGGATACGCACCGGCACACGTTGCGCCAGACGCACCCATTCCAGATTCGAATCAACGGTCGCCATACCTTTGCTGTCACTGCTGCTGCTGGCATTGGTCACGCCCGCCGCCACGCTATCAACCACCCCTTTCAGCGTACGACTGCTGCCCAGCGGCGTGATTTCGGCATAATAGCCGGGGCGCACGCCCTCCAGCTTGGTCTCTTCCAGGTAGGCCAGCACATAGAAGGAGTGCTGTTTGACCAACGCCACCGCCGTCGAACCACGGGTAATAAACTCACCCGCGTAGACATTCAGGTTGGTGATCCAGCCGTCCGCCGGGGCGCGGATCACGGTGCGATCCAGGTCCAGTTTAGCCAGATCGCGCGTCGCCTGCGCTTTCGCCAGCTGGTGCTGCACGGTCTGCAGAACGTTGTTAGCCTGATCGATCTCTTCCCGCGACATCGCCTGGATCCCAAGCTTATTCCGTCGTCCGGCTTCCAGACGCTTCTCCGTCGCCAGCGCCTGATAGTAGGCGACGTCAGCCTGGGCCTCTTCCAGCGCCTTCTGATAGCGCGGCTGGTCGATGGTAAACAGTACCTGGTTTTTCTTCACCAGTTGGTTATCCTTGACGCTCACCTGGGTAATCAGCCCGGCAACATCCGGGGCGATAGCAACCACGTCCGCGCTAAAGCGCGCGTCGCGCGTCCACGGGGATTCTGTGTAGTAAGCCCAGGCGCGAAAAATAGCAATAAAGGCCAGCACGACAAGGATAAGCGTGATAGCGGTACGGGAGATTTTTGTTGTTAGTGCTTTCACATCTACCTCAGACAAACAGGCGCGATAACAGATAAAACAGGCAGCAATAGAGCGCGGCATTAAACAGCGCCGGGTGCCAGACGAAGTCGTAAATGCCGGTCGGAACCAGCAGACGACGCACCAGCCAGAAAATCGCCAGTGATAAGAGCAATTCAAAGAAGATCGGCGGGAAAGAGAGGCCGAAAATCACAATAACGGGAAACAGACTCATGTTGACCTTGATTAGAGAGTGCAGGCGAGCGCGGTGTATTAGTTACTCAGCTAACAATATATTAACGTAACTGTTATGCCTTCATCTATAATGTGTGATCTAAATCACTTTTAAGCCAGAGTGAACAATGGAACGATTAAAACGCATGTCGGTGTTTGCCAAAGTGGTCGAATTTGGCTCCTTTACTTCCGCCGCCAGAAATCTGGAAATGAGCGTTTCGTCGGTCAGCCAGACCGTCGCGAAGCTGGAAAATGAATTGCAGGTCAAGCTGCTCAACCGCAGCACACGTAGCCTTGGGCTGACCGAGGCAGGCAAAATCTACTATCAGGGCTGCCGGAGAATGCTGCACGAAGTCCGCGACGTGCACGAGCAGCTTTACGCTTTTAATAACACGCCTATCGGAACGCTGCGCATTGGCTGTTCTTCAACCATGGCACAAAATGTCCTCGCAGGGATCACCGCTGAGATGCTGAAAGAGTATCCTGGGCTCGCCGTGGATCTGGTCACCGGCATCCCGGCGCCGGACCTGATCGCCGACGGTCTGGACGTGGCGATCCGCGTCGGCGCGCTACAGGACTCCAGCCTTTTCTCGCGACGGCTGGGGGCGATGCCGATGGTGGTTTGTGCCTCAAAAGGCTATCTGGCCCAGTATGGCAACCCGGAAAAACCGGCCGACTTAGCCAACCACAGCTGGCTGCAGTATAGCGTCCGCCCGGACAATGAGTTTGAACTGGTGGCGCCGGAAGGGATCTCGACAAAGCTGATCCCGCAGGGCCGTTTTGTTACCAACGATCCGATGACACTGACCCGCTGGCTCACGGCGGGCGCCGGGATCGCCTACGTCCCGCTAATGTGGGTGATCGACCAGATCAACCGGGGCGAGCTGGAGATTCTGCTCCCCCGCTATCAGTCGGATCCGCGCCCGGTCTACGCCCTGTATACGGAAAAGGATAAGCTCCCGCTGAAAGTGCAGGTCTGTATTAACGCGCTGACGGATTATTTTATTGGCGTGGCGAAGATTTATCAGGAGATGCACGGACGGGGAAGAGAGAAATAAGAGATGCCCTCTCCACCGGAGAGGGCAAGGCCGTTAACTCAGGCAGTACCGCCGACGGTCAGTCCGTCGACTTTCAGGGTCGGCTGACCGACGCCAACCGGCAGGCTCTGGCCCTCTTTGCCGCAGACGCCTACGCCGCTATCCAGTTTCAGATCGTTGCCGACCATCGAAACCTGCTGCATCGCTTCGATACCGGAGCCAATCAGCGTCGCGCCTTTCACCGCCTTCGTCACTTTCCCTTTCTCAATCAGGTAAGCTTCGGAGGTGGAGAACACAAACTTGCCGGAGGTAATATCGACCTGACCGCCGCCAAAGTTCGGCGCGAAAATACCGTAATCCACGGATTCGATAATTTCCTGCGGCGTGGATTTACCCGCCAGCATATAGGTGTTGGTCATACGCGGCATCGGCAGGTGCGCATAGGATTCACGACGGCCGTTACCGGTCGGCGCAACGCCCATCAGGCGCGCATTGAGCTTGTCCTGCATATAGCCTTTCAGCACGCCGTTTTCGATCAGTACATTGTACTGGCCCGGCGTCCCTTCATCGTCGATGGCCACGGAGCCACGACGATCGACCATCGTGCCGTCATCAACAATGGTGCAGAGTTCTGACGCCACCAGCTGGCCCATCTGGCCGCTGAATACGGAGGTGCCGCGACGGTTGAAGTCGCCTTCCAGGCCATGTCCCACGGCTTCATGCAGCAGTACGCCCGGCCAGCCAGCGCCCAGTACGACGGGCAACATGCCCGCAGGCGCCGCTACGGCAGACAGATTCACCAGCGCCATTCGCACAGCTTCTCTCGCCCAGGCATCGGCACGGACATCGCCGTCGACGTCGGACAGGAACCAGTCATAGCCAAAACGTCCGCCGCCGCCGCTGGCGCCGCGCTCGCGTTTACCGTCATCTTCCACCAGCACGCTGACGGAGAGACGCACCAGCGGACGCACGTCCGCAGCGAGAGTGCCGTCGGTCGCCGCCACCAGAATCAGCTCATAGACGCCGGTCAGGCTGGCTGAGACTTCCTGCACGCGTTTATCTTCCGCCCGCGCCACGCGATCGACCCGACGCAGAATATCCAGCTTCTCTTCGCGGCTCATGCTCTGCAGCGGATCGAGCGTGGTATAAAGCGGCGAGTACTCTACCGCGCCCAGGGTTTTCACCCGGCTATCGCCGCTGTCACGCACGATGGTACGTGCTGCCTGGGCACTTTTCTCCAGCGCCTGCAGGCTTATCTGATCCGCATAGGCGAAACCGGTTTTCTCACCGCTCACGGCCCGGACGCCAACGCCCTGATCGATGTTGTAAGAACCATCTTTGATGATGCTGTCTTCCAGAACCCAGGATTCGTGGTAGCTCGACTGGAAATAGAGATCGCCATAATCCAGACGGCGCTCGGTCAGTTGACCAAGGATGGCAAACAGATCCTGATGATTCAGGCCATTCGCAGAAAGCAATTGTTCACTTACCCGATTCAGACTCATTATTTCGCTACTCTTCTGTTGCCGCGTCAACGCGGTAAAAGTTCCTGATATTAGGGTGAGGCAATTAACCGCCGTCGTCAAATCATTGCGCTTTCTCGCCGCGCGGCTGGCGCAGCACCTCATTTACGCGAGGCTGATCGACAGGGCCGGTAATGCGGTAGCGCAGAATGGAGACTTTATTCCACAGCGGCCCCAGCACTTTACTGGCGGCGAAAACCGCCGCGCCGACGATAGGGTTAACGGCAAAAGCGGCCGCCACGCCGACGGTGGCGGAAATTTCCGGCGCGACGACGGCTTCCAGATCCAGCTCGCGGCGGACCAGGTCAACGGAACCTTTCATGGCGATATCCGCTTCCAGACCGTCAACCAGGGTATCGTCCGTATGCAGAATGCCGTCTTTGATCCAGGCGGTACTGCGGATGGAGTCAAAATAGAATCCTTCGCTGAAGGTATCGCTGAAGTCAAAACGCAGCTTGCGCAGCAGGGCATCCACGCTGAGCAGGCGAAGTAGCTGTCCGGCATGGCCAGTACTCAGATCGGTGATTTCTCCTTTGCCAATCCGCGCACGCAGGATCCCGTTCAGCGAGGCTTCTTCCGGTTTCCAGGGCTGATTGCGCCAGTGCAGATCGTAGTCAATATCGAAGGAGGATCCGCGGACCGGCGTCGACAGGCCGAAGAAGCCCAGCGCAGAATCCACTTTATTCCCGGCCAGCTTGCCCTTCAGCGAGGTACGCACGGCGTTCGCGCCGTTCACCCAGACGCCATCGGCGGTCAACCGCGCAAAACCGGTATCCAGCAGGCCGTTGCTGAGGGTCAGGGTATCGCCGTTAATCGCCACGTCCGCGTCAATACGCCCGTATTTCTGTCCCCACAACCAGCACTCTGCACAGCGCAGCTGCACGTCAGGCCAGCCGCGGAAATCAATCTGGCTGTCGTTATCCAGCGGGAAGCTGGCGCTGGGATCGCCGCCGCTGACACTGGATTTCATCATCGGGTTGTAATAGAGGTAGCCGATCGATGCCTGCCAGGCCGCATTGTCTCTCAGGGTCAGCGTGGCTTTGATTTCCCGGCCCTGGGCGTCAATCAGGGTGCCATTCGCCGACGGGCGAGAGGTCAGGCTGACATTATTCCACTGCTGTCCGCCCAGCGATAACGAGGGGGTACGCAGGGTCACACGTTGAGGGAACTGTGCGGCACCGCTGGCGTTATCCGCCGCCCCCTGGCGGAAGAGCGCCAGCCACTGCGCGCCGTCCAGCGGCGGCAGATTCAGCTCCACGCCGGACGCTTCCGGCAGCGGCGGCACAGTCCGGCTGTCAGACGCCCAGATAGCGCGGTCGAGAGTCAGCTTGCGGCTCAACAGCCAGCGGCTGTTAACGTGATTATCGCGCCCGACGTTGCCGGTCAGATCGAAGTGATTCATGTCGCCAGCGACGTTAATTTTCACCGGCAGCGCGTCGCCGGAGGATTTTGCCAGCGGTGAAGGTAAGCGACTGCTTACATTTTTTAAGTCACCGCTGATATCCACCCCATACTGCACCCCACCACGGTAAGGCAGCTCGACCGCCACTTTACCCTGCCAGGGCACGCTACCGCTGATGGCGTCGTTGAGCTGCGTCGGGAGCATCCCGGTGCGCGACGGCTGCCAGTCGGCGTTCATATTGACCGCCACCTGATAGGCTTTGTCCCCTTCGGTGGTGGAGAAATCGACGTTCAGCGGCTGATTAAACCAGCGGGCCGTCAGCGGCTCGCTCTGCAGATTGCCGTTTTCAAAGCTGAATTTGCCGTTCAGATTATGCAGCGTGCTGTTAATCGGCTTGATAAACAGGCTGTTATCACGAAGCGCCACCTCCCCTTTGGCGGTGGTCATCTTACCGTCGAGAGGAATATCAAGATGTAAGCGAGCGCTCACATCACCGTCAAGCTGGAGTTCATCAAGCGTCGCGGCCAGAGAGTCAGCCAGCGGCGTATCTTTGAAGTACGGCCCAACGGCCTTGCCCGGACCGGCAATGTCTGCATCGATCAGCAGCTTCTCTTTACTGTAATCGGGGATAATTGCCGACAGATTGCTGGCCGTGACGCCGCCCAGCGCCACGCTGTCGGTCTTCATCCACAGGCCGTCATTGATAAAATCGAGGGTAATATCCAGGTCTTTCAGCGCGGGCCAGTCCGGCTGGAAGGCGAAGGTGGCGTTACGCAGCGGCACCAGCACTTCAAACTGACCTTCATTATGCTTATACGGGAACTGCTTTGGATTGCCGCCGTAGACCAGGGTGGCGTTATCCACCTGCCCGCCCTGAATCGCGCCGCTCAGATAGTCGGTGAGCTCCTTGCCCATCAGGTTTTCCGGGAAGTAGCGCCAGGACTGAGAAGCATCATCGGTGCGGATCCCGGCCAGAATACCTAGCCACGGCTCGTCTCCGGTCGGTTGCAGATAGCGGAAACCGCCGCGGGCGCGTAGCGCTTTCGCCTGCACATCGATATCACGGCCGTCGAGCATAAAGCCGTCTGCGTTCTTCAGCCAAGTCAGGGTTGCGACGCCCTTTTCGATCTCCAGCGGCGCACGGAATACCGTCTGATATGGCATCGTCGCCTGCGCCATACTGGCGCTCAGGCGGCCATTTTCGACGCTGCCGTCCAGCTGGCCGGAAAAGTGCTCTGCGCCCGGCAGCAGCTTCCACTGGGACCAGGCCAAATCCTGCCAGCTGGCGTGAAAACGCGTTTTTTCGGTGGCCTGCAGCGGGATATCGAGCGCCAGGCTGTCGATCTTCCCGCGAGGCTGCGTCGCCCGCCAGATTTCGCCCAGCGCCGGAGAGAGTTTTTCTGCGATCGGCAGCAGCCCTTCCAGGCCGCTCAGCTCCAGACTGCTGGCGCGAACGCGCAGTTCATCGCTGCGTACACCAGCGGTGCCGCCCACGTCCTGCTGCGGGATCCAGGCCAGCGACAGCGCGCCCTGCGGCCAGGGTGTGTTATCCAGCGTAATTCGGGTATCGGGAATGGAGAACACCCATCCGCCTTTCTCGCGGGAAAGATGCGTCGTTAAGTTATCGACCGTCAGCTGATGGATTTTGTCATCGCCATGCCAGCTGGCCCCGCCCTGTTTCAGCCAGACATCGCCCCCGGCAATATCACCCCGGGCAATATCCACCCAGCCTTCGAGACTAAAGCGGGCGGCTTCCAGGGCCACCTTGTCCTGCATCCACTGACCCAGCCACGGCTTGACGTCAATATCATCCGCCTGCAGCCAGATTTTACCGTTGCTCAGCAGGCCATTATCATCGCGCAGGTCCATCCGCACCTGCATCACGCCGTGCTGTCCGGTGAGGCTGGAGAGGCTGACCTGACCCTCCGCGCGATGACGATTCTTGCCGTTTACCCAGGTCAGCTGGGGAATAGCCAGCTCAGCACGCTGGCCCGAAAGGGTCAGGAAACTGATACGGCTGTCGCGCAAATCGAAGTGATCGAACTGGCGGAGGAACAGATCGCGCATCCGGTCCGTTCCCATGCCCTCGCCGCCCTCCTGCTGGATGGGCGTATTGGTGTGGACCTGAAGCTGCCAGAAGGTGAGATCGCGAAACTGCCAGCGCAGATGCAGCAGGCTCTGCCAGACGTCGAGCGCGAGGGTCACCCGGCTGACGGACATTTCACCGCCGTCCTTCAGGCTCGCTTTCACGTCGCGGACTTCGAGGGTGGGTCCGAAGTTTTGCCAGCTGGCTTGCAGCTGGCCGGCCTCAACCGGTACGCCGGTCGCGTTTTCAATCCGGGTCAGCAGCTGGGGACGCCATTGATCGAGATGAGGCAGCACCAGGCGCAGTCCACTGACCAGCAGGGCAATAATGACCACCAGCGTTGCACCTGTGAGCAGCAAAATCCCCGGCAGTCGCCTCACGCATCTCTCCTTGTTAGCCTGCTGACAGGCTGAGTCTGTGTTGCCACTGAACGTGCGATTACATCATCACCACGTCGAACTGCTCCTGATTATAGAGCGGCTCAATCTGGACCTTGACCTGTTTGCCGACGAAGATTTCAACCTCGGCCAGCGCGTGTGACTCTTCCCCTTTCAGGGTTTCGGCCACCGCAGGTGAAGCGTACACCAGGAAGCGATCGGAATCGTAAGCATGATGTACGCGAACAATTTCACGCATGATTTCGTAGCAGACGGTTTCCACCGTTTTGACGGTCCCACGGCCATGGCAGGTCGGGCACTCATTGCACAGGACATGCTCAACGCTTTCGCGGGTGCGCTTGCGGGTCATCTCGACCAGCCCAAGCTGCGAGAAGCCGTTGATGCCGGTTTTGACCCGATCCTTACTCAGCGCCTGTTCAAGAGAGTGCAGCACCCGACGACGATGGTCTTCATTATTCATATCGATAAAATCGATGATGATAATCCCGCCCAGGTTACGCAGCCGCAGCTGACGGGCAATCGCCTGGGTGGCTTCAATATTGGTATTAAAGATGGTGTCATCAAGATTGCGGTGGCCGACAAAGGCCCCGGTATTGATGTCGACGGTGGTCATCGCTTCAGTCTGATCGATAATCAGATAGCCGCCGGACTTCAGCTCTACCTTGCGCTCCAGCGCACGCTGGATTTCATTTTCCACGTCGAAAAGATCGAAGATCGGCTGACGGCCAATGTAGTGCTCAAGCTTGCTGGTCATCTCCGGGATATACTCGCCGGTAAACTCCAGCAGCGCCTCATAGGTCAGGCGGGAGTCAACGCGAATGCGGTCCAGCTGCGCATCAGCGAAGTCGCGCAGTACGCGCTGGGCCAGCGCCAGCTCGCCGTACATTTGATAGCGCGTCTGCGGGCGTTTTTTACGCTCCATCACTTTGGTCCAGACGCGCTTCAGATAGGCCGCATCCGACGCCAGATCTTCTTCGCACACGCCCTCTGCGGCGGTACGGATAATAAACCCGCCCTGCTCATCGCAGTATTCGGCAACCACCTGCTTGAGGCGTTCACGCTCGGTTTCACTTTCGATACGCTGGGATACCCCAACATGAGACGCCCCCGGCATAAAGACCAGGTAGCGGGAAGGCAGGGTAATATCGGTGGTCAGACGCGCGCCTTTGGTGCCCAGAGGATCTTTTACCACCTGCACCATCAGGTCCTGGCCCTGACGCACCAGCTCGGAAATATCACGGACGGTAAACTGCTTTTGCTCTTCGCCCGCCACGCATTCGGTATGCGGCATAATGTCGGAGGCGTGCAGGAAGGCGGCTTTATCGAGACCAATATCGACAAAAGCCGCCTGCATTCCCGGCAGTACACGACTCACACGACCTTTGTAGATATTGCCGACTATTCCGCGTCGCGCTTCGCGCTCAATATGAATTTCCTGCAGAATGCCGCCGTCAATATACGCCACCCGGGTTTCGGAAGGCGTTACGTTAACCAGTAGTTCAGCTGTCATCTGTATCCCTTTTCTCACGCAGTGCGTTGAAATTGCTCAGCAACTCATACGTTTCCACCAGCGGTAAGCCCACAACGGCGTGATAGCTGCCGTTAATCTTCCTGACGAAACAGCCACCCAGCCCCTGAATACCGTATGCGCCCGCTTTATCCATCGGCTCGCCGCTGGCAACGTAGGTCGCGATATCCTGTTCTGAGAGCACTCTGAATGTCACTTCCGTCATCACCAGGCAATCGAGCACCTGCTGGCGATCGGCAAGGGCAACGGCGGTCATCACCTGATGCGTCTGGCCGGAAAGCTGACGCAGCATTGCGGCCGCGTGGGCAGCATCGAGAGGTTTTTCCAGCACTTCACCGTTGCGAATAACGATAGTGTCGGCACCGAGCACCGGGAGATCCCGCGCTGCCAGCGCCACGCCGGCCCGGGCTTTGTCCCGCGCCAGTCGCATCACATAGTCCTGGGCGCTTTCCTGTGCGTGGCGGATTTCTTCCACGCCCGGAACAATACGTTCGAAGGTAATGCCAAGCTGCGTCAGAAGTTCCTGACGGCGTGGAGAGCCCGAAGCAAGATAGATAGTCGTCATAGTACCCTTTATTGCACCGCGAACTGCTGGCGTACCTTACGCATCAGCAGGAAAACCCACGGCCAGAGTACGCCGTTCACTACACTACCCCAGAACACTTCCGGGCGGAAAGAGACGCTGGTCACTAAAAACTCCGCCCAGAAAACAATGAGTTCCGCCGCCAGTGAAATCACCATCACCATCAGCGCCTGTTGCCAGAGGGCCAGATTGCGGAAGAGCTGATACTTCAGCGCCACCAGGTAGGCAGCAATGCTGAAAGATAAGGCGCGAACGCCTAAGGTCGAGCCGCTGATCAGATCCAGTATGGCACCCATCACAAAACCCGTACCGACATTTACGCGGTGCGGCAGAGCAAGAGACCAGTACAGCAGGATCAGCAGCACCCAGTTTGGCCGGTAGACAAGGATGTCATCCGGCCAGGGCATAATTTGCAGCAATAGTGCAATAAAGAACGAGAGCCAGATCACCCAGCGCCCCTGGCTACGATACGCTGACACTATTGCCCTCCCGGTGCGAGCTGGGGTGGAGGCACCACATCAGACGGCGGCGGCGTCAGGCCGGTCGCTGGCGCCGGTACGGGCGCGGGTGGGCCCATGGCGTCCGGAGACGGCAACACCTGAGGCATCATTTGCGTCAGACGCTCGTTGGCCACGCGATGTACCTCTTCAGGCGGCATCGGGTTGGTGCCGTTGGTATCGGCGCCCCACAGCAGCAGCAGATAGCGCAGGCGCTGCAGACCGGCGGTCGGACGAGCCTGAATAACGGTGTAAGCACGCTGGGTATCGAGCGTCACGGAAGACACAACCCCGACCGGATACCCTTCCGGGAAGCGTCCGCCAAGACCGGATGTCACCAGCACGTCGCCGACGCGGATATCGGTATTCGCCGGCAGATGTTCCAGCTGCAGATCGTCAGTACAGCCGTTACCGGCCGCAATCACGCGGATATCGTTACGCAGAACCTGGATGGGCAGCGCATGGGTCGCATCGCAAATCAGCAGCACGCGGCTGGTCATCTTCGCGACCGCGATAACCTGGCCGACGACGCCTTTGTCGCTGATGACCGGCTGACCTTCATAGACACCGTTAACGCTGCCTTTGTCGATCACCACCTGATCGCTGTAAGGATCGTTGCTGGCGGAGAGCACCTGGGTCACCATTTTTTGCTCGTCCTGACGCAGCGGAGACCCCAGCAGCTCACGCAGTCGGGCGTTTTCCTGGCGATATTGACCCAGCATCAGCAGCTCGCTGTTCTTAAACAGCAGCTCCTGGCGCAGCGCACGGTTTTCGAGCTCAAGCTGATCCCGCGAGGCCAGCGTTTGCGAAACGCTATCCAGTAATTCACGCGGACCGTTGGAAATAAAGTAGAAAGGGCTGACGGCAGTGTCCATGTACGTTCGGATCTGGCTGAACGTACCGAGGCGACTGTCGGCAACAATGACGCCGAGCGCCACCAGCACCGCCAGAATAAGGCGAATCTGCAGCGACGGGCCACGGCTAAAAATGGGCTTCATAGGCTATGCGTACTCTTGGGCCAGACGATAAAGGGCAGCCTCTGGCCGCCCTTTATCACAGCTGGCTACTCTTCGCTGAACAAGTCGCCGCCGTGCATGTCGATCATTTCCAGCGCCTTGCCGCCGCCACGGGCGACGCAGGTCAGTGGATCTTCTGCAACTACGACAGGAATACCTGTCTCTTCCATTAACAGGCGGTCGAGGTTACGCAGCAGCGCACCACCACCGGTCAGAACCATACCGCGCTCGGAGATATCGGACGCCAGCTCCGGCGGACACTGTTCCAGCGCAACCATCACCGCGCTGACGATGCCGGTCAACGGCTCCTGCAGGGCTTCGAGGATTTCATTGGAGTTCAGGTTAAAGCCGCGTGGAACACCTTCAGCCAGGTTACGACCGCGCACTTCGATTTCGCGCACTTCGTCGCCTGGATAGGCAGAGCCGATTTCATGCTTGATACGCTCAGCGGTCGCTTCACCGATCAGTGAGCCGTAGTTACGGCGCACATAATTAATAATGGCTTCGTCGAAGCGGTCGCCGCCGATACGCACGGAAGAGGAGTAAACCACGCCGTTCAGGGAGATGACGGCGACTTCGGTAGTACCACCACCGATATCGACCACCATGGAACCGGTCGCTTCGGATACCGGCAGGCCAGCACCAATCGCAGCGGCCATCGGCTCTTCGATCAGGAAGACTTCACGTGCGCCTGCGCCCTGCGCAGATTCACGGATGGCGCGGCGTTCAACCTGGGTCGCACCGACCGGGACGCAGACCAGAACACGCGGGCTTGGACGCATAAAGCTGTTGCTGTGCACCTGCTTGATGAAGTGCTGCAGCATTTTCTCGGTCACGAAGAAGTCGGCGATAACGCCGTCTTTCATCGGACGGATAGCCGCGATGTTGCCAGGCGTACGGCCCAGCATCTGCTTCGCTTCATGACCTACAGCAGCCACGCTTTTCGGTGAACCAGCACGATCCTGGCGAATGGCCACAACGGAAGGCTCATTCAGTACGATGCCTTGTCCTTTTACATAGATAAGGGTATTCGCGGTACCCAGGTCAATGGACAGGTCATTGGAAAACATGCCACGAAATTTTTTCAACATACTAAGGGATAATCCTGAAAGCTGGGGCGGAAAACAAAATCCGCTTACTTTACCAACCACACGCAGCAGCGACAAGGCGCAAAAATCATCTGCAACGGTGAAAATTAGTGCAGTTTATGTCCTTTGTTACACTTCACCGTCGGCTCCCTGATGGCGGCAGACAACGATGACATATCCCACTCGGATTTGTAACCTGTCAAAGGTCAGAAACTGGCTTGTTTTACTGCAACGCGCTGGCGGGCAGACAAGCACGCCCCCAGAAGCCACAGCGCGAGTTATTCTACGTGAAAACAGAATAAACGGCAGGCTTAAACCGAGTATCTTTGTGAATATTTTTTCACGTTTGTATCAATTGGTTGTGAAGAGGCAAAAAAATCCCCCTGCCCACCCGCCAGGCCACACTTGGTGAGCGTCTGCCACTCGTTTCGGGTGCGAACGCCGGTGGCAAAAACGACCGTCGGCGTTCCTTTACAGGCTTCCACCAGACTCTGTGCCAGCAGTTGGTTTTCAGGCCGCTCTTCAATATTGCGTACCAGACCCGGATGTAGCTTGATCAGATCCACTTCCAGCTGCTTGATCCAGCTGGTGCTGACCATGGTTAATCCGGCCTGGGTGACCGCCACGCGTGTCTCCAGCGCGTTCATTAAACGAACCACCGGATGTAACCGACTGATATGTTGACAAACATCAGCCTCCGCAAGTTCAAAAATAATCCTCTGCCGCTGTGATTTTTCACACTGCATCAGGGTATCGCGCAGCCAGCGCTGGAAACGCGGGCGGATAAGAGACTCCACCGTAACCTGTAGCGCGAGGGTTTCTTCCGGCCAGAAGGTTAAGAAAGGCAGCAGGCGGGTGATCTGCAGGCGGTCATACTCTTCCGCCAGGCCAAACTGCAGCACCATCGGCATATACTCGGCGGAAAGCACTTCCTCGTTGCCGTCAAAGAAGCGACACATCAGCTCCCGGTGATGAACGTGGCCGTCGAGCGTTACCGCCGGTTTTTGGTACAGACGCGGGCCGCCCCGACTGAGCATCTGTTCGACCAGCGTTCTCCAGCGGACGTTGCCGCGCCCTTTTTCCGGCAGCGCGCTGTCATAAACCGCCCAGCTGTTAGCGCCCTGCAGCACCGCATTACGCGTTGCCGCTTCCGCATGCTCGACCACCTGCTCCAGCGGCTGGCCACTGCGCCAGGCGCAGATGCCAATGTGCATCATATCGGCGGGATCCAGCATTTTGGTGGGCGGCAACGCGTCCACAGACTTCAGGAGCTGTCCTGCAATGCTGTCGGCTTCTTTCAGGGTTCGGTGGGGCAACAGGACGGTGAAATCACTGCGATGATAGCGGGCCAGCAGCGCCCCGGGATAGCGCATCGTGAAGGTCGACAGGAGATTGATCAGCATAAACAGATAATCCTGCGCGGCGGCGCGTCCTCCGCTATCGCTCAGCAGATCAAAATCGGGCAGGCGGATCATCATCACGATGCCATAGGCCCCGACTTTTTCCTGGTCTTCCAGCAGCGTGGCCAGCTGGTTATCAAAGAAGACGCGGTTGCTGAGCCCGGTGCGGGTATCGAGCGCCGCGTGAGAGCGGATCAAAGTATCGATGCGACTGCGCTGATCGCTGGCAAACTGAATTTCAGAGAGCAGCATGTCGAGCGCGCTACTGGTACTGGTCGGCCATTCGTAAACCGAACCGCGCACCAGGTGCCCGCGCTCGCCGTTAAGAATACGCACCGCACGCCTCTCCAGCAGTTCCTGGCCGGAGAGCTGCTGACGTACCCAGCGCACGGACAGAAAGGTCGCCAGCACCATCAATATGATGGCCAGACTTAACGGCACTGTGGGAAAAAACCAGCGGACATCGCTGACGATTGGGTCACGGTACTGTAGCCAGACCGCCATACCCGGATATTTCACCGAGGAAACCGTCAGCTCACGATATTTGCTTATGCTGCCCGAGGGGCGATAAGCCCCCAGACGCTCATGGCTGAAGAGGGTTTCGCCCCCCAGCCTGACCCGGATCCGCACGATATCCAGCGGCACCATCAGTGCATCAAGCTGCGGCGCAAGGCCGTTAAACGGGGTGGTAATCAGATGGGTGTCGATAAAGGTCGCCACCGCCTGAACGCGATTTTCGACTTTATATTGAACGGCGTGATAAAAGCTCAGCGAACAGCCGATCAGCGTGACCACAATAGTCAGGCCGATAACCAGGCTAATAAATGCTGAGAATTTCGTCGTTAATCGCATCCCTGAGTTAACTCCGTCGGTGTAAAGCAGCCAAAATCAGCCCTGAGGCGTAGGATGCGGCGAGTAAAAAACACGCATCCGCTTATCAAATGAACTGCGCATACTACCAAACCTGGCTTATCTGGCAATTTATTGCGTTAATCGGGCATCGCTGTTTTCTAAGCGAGTATAGTCTTGATGAATTAATTGCCCAACATCTATCAAATAGAGGAAAAATTATGCAGGCCTTAATTCTGGAACAGCAGGATGGAAAAACGCACGCATCCGTACAGCCGCTCACGGATAGCCAGCTTCCGGCAGGCAACGTCACCGTCGACATCCAGTGGTCCAGCCTCAATTATAAAGATGCTCTGGCCATTACCGGCACGGGCAAGATCATTCGCAACTTCCCGATGGTGCCAGGCATTGATTTCGCCGGAACGGTTCACACCAGCGAAGATCCGCGTTTTCATGTCGGCCAGCAGGTGCTGCTCACCGGCTGGGGCGTGGGTGAAAATCATTGGGGCGGCCTGGCGCAGCGCGCACGCGTCAACGGTGACTGGCTGGTGCCAATGCCGGAAGGCATGGACGGTCGCAAGGCAATGATTATCGGCACGGCAGGCTTTACCGCGATGCTCTGCGTGATGGCGCTGGAAGACGCGGGCATTCGCCCGACGGACGGCGAGGTGGTGGTCACCGGCGCAAGCGGCGGCGTGGGCAGTACGGCTGTCGCACTGCTGCATAAACTGGGCTACCAGGTGGCTGCAGTATCCGGCCGTGAAAGCACCCATGCGTATCTGAAAGAGCTTGGCGCACAGCGCATTCTCGCCCGCGACGAGTTCGCCGAAACCCGCCCGCTGGAAAAACAGGTCTGGGCCGGTGCCATCGATACGGTCGGCGATAAAGTGCTGGCAAAAGTTCTGGCGCAGATGAACTACGGCGGCTGCGTCGCGGCCTGCGGCCTGGCGGGTGGCTTTGCGCTGCCAACCACGGTGATGCCGTTTATTCTGCGTAATGTCCGCCTGCAGGGCGTCGACTCCGTGATGGCCCCGGCAGAGCGTCGCCTCGCGGCCTGGCAGCGTCTGGTGCAGGATCTGCCAGAATCTTTCTACCAGCAGAGCGCCACCGAAATCACTCTGGACCAGGCTCCAGCCGTGGCGCAGGCGATTATCAATAACAACGTGCAGGGTCGTACGCTGGTGAAGGTTGCCTGACCTTTAATTTTAGTAACACTCTGCGACTCGCTATAACGCCAACTCTCCGCCATGCTTAGTAAAACGCTGGCGGAGAGTATGATGAAACCCACTAAATTGACGGAAGCCGACGTCACGGCAGAATCCGTTTTTATGCTGCAACGACGCCAGGTGCTGAAGGCCTTAGGCATCAGCGCCGCCACCCTTTCCCTTTCCCCCGTCGCGCAGGCCGATCTGCTGGGCTGGTTCAAAGGCAACGATCGCCCCGCCGCGCCCGCCGGTAAGCCGCTGGATTTCTCCCGCCCCGCCGAATGGCAAAACGATCTGACGCTGACACCGGAAGAGAAAGTCACCGGCTACAACAATTTTTATGAGTTCGGCCTCGATAAAGCCGATCCGGCAGCCAATGCAGGCAGCCTGGTCACCGATCCCTGGACGCTGACCATCGACGGCGAAGTCGCCAAACCCCTGACGCTCGATCACCAGGCGCTGACCACCCGTTTTCCGCTGGAGGAGCGCATCTACCGTATGCGCTGCGTGGAAGCCTGGTCGATGGTCGTTCCCTGGACGGGATTTCCGCTGCACAAGCTGCTGGCGCTGGTCGAGCCTACCAGCAATGCGCGCTATGTTGCCTTTAAAACCCTCTACGCGCCCGAGCAGATGCCCGGCCAGAAAGATCGCTTTATCGGCGGCGGCCTGGCTTATCCCTATGTCGAAGGGCTGCGTCTTGATGAAGCCATGCACCCGCTAACGATGCTGACCGTCGGCGTCTACGGCAAAGCCCTGCCGCCGCAGAATGGCGCACCCGTGCGCCTGACGGTGCCGTGGAAATACGGTTTTAAAGGGATTAAATCCATCGTCAGTATTAGCCTGACCCGTGAGCGCCCACCCTCGACCTGGAACCTGTCCGCCCCCGATGAGTACGGTTTTTATGCCAACGTCAATCCGCACGTCGATCACCCTCGCTGGTCCCAGGCCACCGAGCGGGTCATCGGTCCCGGCGGGGTGCTGGACGTGAAACGCCAGCCGACGCTGTTGTTTAATGGCTATGCAGACGAGGTCGCCTCCCTGTATCGCGGGCTGGATCTGCGGGAGAGTTTTTAAGTGCGCTTAACGGCAAAACAGATAACCTGGCTGAAGGTCGCCCTGCACCTGGCCGGGTTTTTACCCTTTATCTGGCTCTTCTGGGCCGTGAATAACGGCGGTTTCAGCGCCGACCCGGCGAAGGATATTCAGCATTTTACCGGTCGGATGGCGCTAAAATTTTTACTGGCTACCTTGCTGGTTTCGCCGCTTGCACGCTACGCTAAACAGCCTTTGCTGATCCGCACACGTCGGCTGCTGGGGCTGTGGTGCTTTGCCTGGGCGACGCTGCACCTGACCAGCTATGCCCTGCTTGAACTGGGCGTGGACAATCTTTCTCTGCTGGGTAGGGAGCTGATCACGCGACCCTGGCTGACGCTTGGGATCGCCTGCTGGGGCATTTTGCTGGCCCTGACGCTGACATCGACCCGCTACGCGCAGCAAAAATTGGGCAGAAACTGGCAGCGATTACACAATTTCGTCTATCTTGCGGCGATCCTCGCACCGGTTCACTACCTGTGGTCAGTAAAAATTTTATCGCCGCAGCCGCTCATTTATGCCGCGATTGCCGTCGTTCTCCTGGCATGCCGCTACCGGACCTTTCGCCAGTGGTGGCGCTAGCTGAGCAGAGTGTGCAGCCTCCCACAAATTGCTTATCACAAACGGTTCTTTACACGATTACGATTGATAATCTTCTCTGATAAGACCAGTATTTAGCTGCCAAATGCTACGAAATCGTTATAATGTGCGACCTTGGTTTTCCCGACGGGGTTTTTAAGGCCCTGAAAAGGTGACAATCGCGCATCGAAGGTATATTTTGTTTTTTACCCGAGAATCGCAGGAGATAGCAGCATCATGGCCGATAAGTTTCACATTTTGCTTTTGAACGGACCGAACCTGAATATGCTCGGTACCCGGGAGCCAGAGAAGTACGGCACCCTGACGTTAACGGAGATTGTTAACCGTTTGCAGCAGGAGGCCGGAGCGCTGAATGTGACGCTTGACCATATGCAGTCTAACGCGGAGCACGTACTCATCGACCGTATTCATCAGGCTAAAGAGACTGTGGACTATATCCTGATTAATCCGGCCGCGTTTACGCACACCAGCGTGGCTATCCGCGATGCACTGCTGGCGGTGGATATTCCGTTTATCGAGATCCATCTGTCCAACGTGCATGCGCGCGAGCCGTTCCGCCATCACTCATATCTGTCAGATGTCGCCGCTGGCGTCATTTGCGGTCTGGGGGCGGACGGTTATTCATACGCGTTACAGACGGCGGTACAACGCCTGTCACAATCACACTAAACAAAGAGTACGGAACCCACCCATGGATATTCGTAAGATTAAAAAACTGATCGAGCTGGTTGAAGAATCAGGCATCTCCGAACTGGAAATTTCTGAAGGCGAAGAGTCTGTTCGCATTAGCCGTTCAGCGCCAAATGCTGGCTTCCCATTGATGCAGCAGGCTTATGCTGCGCCGATGATGCAGCAGCCTGCCCTGTCTAACGCCGTTGCACCTGCTGCGACCCCGGCAATGGAAGCGCCTGCTGCAGCTGAAATCAGTGGCCATATCGTGCGTTCCCCGATGGTGGGTACTTTCTACCGCACCCCGAGCCCGGACGCGAAAGCGTTTATCGAAATCGGCCAGAAAGTTAACGTGGGTGACACCCTTTGCATCGTTGAAGCGATGAAAATGATGAACCAGATCGAAGCCGATAAGTCAGGCGTGGTGAAAGCCATTCTGGTTGAAAGTGGCCAGCCGGTTGAATTTGACGAGCCGCTGGTTGTCATCGAATAACGAGGCGAACATGCTGGATAAAATTGTCATCGCCAACCGCGGCGAGATTGCACTGCGTATTCTTCGTGCCTGTAAAGAACTGGGCATCAAGACCGTCGCCGTGCACTCCAGCGCGGACCGCGATCTGAAACACGTTCTGTTGGCGGATGAAACGGTCTGTATTGGCCCGGCTCCGTCCGTGAAAAGCTACCTGAATATTCCGGCGATTATCAGCGCGGCTGAAATCACCGGCGCAGTAGCTATCCACCCGGGATACGGCTTCCTCTCTGAGAACGCCAACTTCGCCGAGCAGGTGGAGCAGTCCGGCTTTATCTTTATCGGCCCGAAAGCTGACACCATTCGCCTGATGGGCGACAAAGTGTCGGCAATCACCGCGATGAAGAAAGCTGGCGTGCCGACCGTACCTGGCTCTGACGGCCCGCTGGGCGACGACATGGACGCTAACCGCGCCCATGCCAAGCGCATCGGCTACCCGGTAATTATCAAAGCCTCCGGCGGCGGCGGCGGTCGCGGTATGCGCGTTGTGCGTAAAGATGCCGACCTGGCCCAGTCCATTGCCATGACCCGTGCGGAAGCCAAAGCGGCTTTCAACAACGACATGGTTTACATGGAGAAGTACCTGGAAAACCCACGCCACATCGAAATTCAGGTGATGGCTGACGGTCAGGGCAACGCTATCTATCTGGCGGAACGCGACTGCTCCATGCAGCGTCGTCACCAGAAAGTGGTCGAAGAAGCACCGGCACCGGGTATTACCCCGGAACTGCGTCGCTATATCGGCGAGCGTTGCTCGAAGGCGTGTGTGGATATCGGCTATCGCGGCGCAGGTACCTTTGAGTTCCTGTTCGAAAACGGTGAGTTCTACTTTATCGAGATGAACACCCGTATTCAGGTAGAGCATCCGGTTACCGAGATGATCACCGGCGTTGACCTGATCAAAGAGCAGCTGCGTGTTGCTGCCGGCCAGCCGCTGTCCATTAAGCAGGAAGAAGTGATGGTGAAAGGCCATGCGGTCGAGTGCCGTATTAACGCCGAAGACCCGCACACCTTCCTGCCAAGCCCGGGTAAGATCACCCGTTTCCACGCGCCGGGCGGTTTTGGCGTGCGCTGGGAATCGCATATCTACGCAGGCTATACGGTGCCGCCGTACTACGACTCCATGATCGGCAAGCTGATCTGCTACGGTGAAACCCGCGATGTGGCGATTTCCCGTATGAAGAATGCGCTGCAGGAGCTGATTATTGATGGTATCAAAACCAACATTGATCTGCAGATGCGCATTATGAGCGACGAAAACTTCCAGCACGGTGGAACCAATATCCACTATCTGGAGAAAAAACTCGGACTGCAGGAAAAGTAATTCTGCATTCAACGCAAAGGGCCGGATTTTCCGGCCTTTTTTCTTTTTCTCTCCCCTCATCCCGCCCATGCCGTATAATCGCCGCTTTCTTTACACTGACACCCTCTGGATGCGCTCTGTTGCACCACGAGGATAAGGGATAACCATGGACAAACGTTTTGTTCAGGCCAACAAAGAGGCGCGTTGGGCGCTCTGGCTGACCCTTCTTTATCTGGCCGCCTGGCTGGCCGCTGCCTATGTGCCCAGCGTAAACCCGGGAATGACCGGTTTACCCCATTGGTTTGAAATGGCCTGCCTGCTGGTGCCGCTGCTGTTTATTCTCCTGTGCTGGCTAATGGTACGCGTGATCTTCCGCGATATTCCCCTGGAGGATAACGATGCAGCTTGAAGTTATTCTGCCGCTTATCGCCTATTTGCTGGTGGTGTTTGGCCTCTCCGTCTATGCCATGCGCCAGCGAACAACCGGCAGCTTCCTGCAGGAATATTTCCTCGGCAGCCGTTCAATGGGCGGTTTTGTGCTGGCGATGACGCTGACCACGACCTATATCAGCGCCAGCTCGTTTATCGGTGGCCCGGGTGCGGCCTATAAGTATGGTCTTGGCTGGGTGCTGCTGGCCATGATCCAGCTGCCCGCCGTCTGGCTTTCGCTGGGTATTCTCGGTAAAAAGTTCGCCATCCTCGCCCGCCGCTATAATGCGGTCACCCTTAACGACATGCTCTTTGCCCGCTATCAAAGCCGCGTGCTGGTCTGGTTAGCGAGCCTGAGCCTGCTGGTGGCGTTTATTGGCGCCATGACCGTGCAGTTTATCGGCGGTGCGCGCCTGCTGGAGACCGCCGCAGGGATCCCTTACGAGACCGGCCTGCTTATTTTTGGCGTCAGCATTGCTCTCTATACCGCTTTCGGCGGATTCCGCGCCAGCGTCCTCAACGACACCATGCAGGGCATGGTGATGTTGATTGGCACAATCGTGCTACTCGTCGGCATCGTCCATGCGGCAGGAGGCCTCGGTACGGCGGTGGAAACCCTGCGTCATATCGATCCGCAGCTGGTCACGCCACAGGGGGCTGACGATATTCTGTCTCCCAGCTTTATGACGTCGTTCTGGGTACTGGTGTGCTTTGGCGTCATTGGACTGCCGCATACGGCGGTACGATGCATCTCTTATAAAGACAGTAAGGCGGTGCACAGCGGGATTATTATCGGCACCATTGTTGTGGCCATTCTGATGCTGGGAATGCACCTGGCCGGCGCGCTGGGCCGTGCAGTTCTGCCCGACCTGAACGTACCCGACCTGGTGATCCCGACGTTGATGGTCAAGGTTCTGCCGCCGTTTGCAGCCGGGATCTTCCTCGCCGCACCGATGGCGGCAATTATGTCGACGATCAATGCCCAGCTGCTGCAAAGTTCCGCTACGATCATTAAGGATCTGTATCTCAATCTTCACCCTGAACAGGTTCATAATGAGACCCGGTTAAAACGCATGTCGACGGGGATCACATTGATCCTTAGCGCGCTGCTGCTGCTCGCAGCCTGGCGTCCGCCGGAGATGATTATCTGGCTGAATCTGCTGGCCTTTGGCGGTCTGGAAGCGGTGTTCCTCTGGCCACTGGTGCTTGGCCTGTACTGGGAACGTGCAAACGCGGCGGGTGCGCTGAGCGCGATGATCGTCGGTGGCGGTCTGTATGCGGTGCTGGCAACCTTTAACATTCAGTACCTGGGCTTCCACCCTATTGTGCCTTCTTTACTGCTCAGCCTGGCAGCATTTTTGCTGGGCAACCGTTTTGGTCGCCCTGCTCCGCAGGAGCCTGTTATTACCGTGAATCAATAAAGAGTATTGCTATGCCATGGATCCAACTGAAACTGAACGCCTCTGGCGCCCACGCTGAAGAGCTTAGCGATGCGCTGATGGAAGCTGGCGCGGTGTCCATCACCTTCCAGGATACCCACGATACGCCGGTATTCGAACCGCTGCCGGGCGAAACCCGCCTGTGGGGTGACACAGACGTTATTGGCCTGTTCGATGCCGAAACCGACATGAAAGAAGTGGTGGCGATCCTCGAATCTCACCCGCTGCTGGGCACCGGTTTTGCGCATAGAATTGAGCAGCTTGAAGATAAAGACTGGGAGCGCGAGTGGATGGATAACTTCCACCCGATGCGCTTTGGCGAACGCCTGTGGATCTGTCCAAGCTGGCGCGATGTGCCGGATGAAAACGCGGTCAACGTCATGCTCGACCCGGGCCTGGCCTTCGGTACCGGGACGCATCCGACGACCTCCCTGTGTCTGCAGTGGCTGGATAGCCTCGATCTGGCCGGGAAGACGGTTATCGACTTCGGCTGCGGTTCCGGCATTCTGGCTATCGCCGCGCTGAAACTGGGTGCGGCTAAAGCCATCGGCATCGATATCGATCCCCAGGCTATTCAGGCCAGCCGCGATAACGCCCAGCGCAACGGCGTGTCCGAACGTCTTGAGCTTTATCTCCCGCAGGACCAGCCAGACGCCATGAAAGCCGACGTGGTGGTCGCCAACATCCTGGCTGGCCCGTTACGTGAGCTGGCACCGTTAATCAGCGTCCTGCCCGTTGAGGGCGGCCTGCTGGGCCTTTCCGGTATCCTTGCCAGCCAGGCTGACAGCGTCTGCGGGGCTTACGCCTCTCTCTTCACGCTCGATCCGGTGGTAGAAAAAGAAGAGTGGTGCCGTATTACAGGGCGCAAAAACTGATCTTTCTCGCGTGGCCATTTGGCCACGCTTTTCTTCCCTTCACTTGATCTAACCTACGCTTCTTCGCTCGCCACTCCCGCTAAGATATCCACGTAACGTTATGAGTTACAAAGAAAATTAGGATTTTCCTTAGCACTGGGTAACGATCATGAAGATATCGATGTACAAGGCAGCGCTGCTGGCGCTGGGTATGAGTATGCTTCCGGCGGCCGCGTTTGCCGCTCACTGGGGATACGAAGGCGGAGAGTCGCCGGAGCACTGGGGCGAGATGGACGAAGCCTTTAAGACCTGTCGGGCGGGGATGAACCAGTCTCCCATCAATATTGATACCACCTTCAGAGCGCAGGTCGCGCCGCTGGCAACTCACTATACGGATGGCCCCGTTACGCTACTGAACAACGGCCATACGATTCAGGCCGCCATGAAGCCTGAAACCCACAACAGCATTACCCTCGATAACACCATCTGGACCCTGCAGCAGTTTCATTTCCACGCGCCGAGTGAAAACACCGTTCACGGTAAACACTACGCCATGGAGATGCGCCTGGTGCACACCAATGCAGAGGGAGAGATCGCCGTCGTGGCCGTGATGTTCGACAGAGGACCCGCCAGCCCGGAACTGGATGACCTCTGGCAGAACATGCCCGCGCAGGCAGAGCAGAATTCGGCCCTGAAGCCTGGCCTGGATATCAATAAGCTCCTGCCGACGGATAAAACTTACTGGCGCTTCAGCGGCTCCCTGACCACGCCACCGTGCTCTGAGGGCGTCAGTTGGCTGGTACTGAAGCACCCTTTGACCCTTTCTTCAGCACAGCTGGAGAAATTCACCGGCACTATGCATCACGACAATAATCGCCCGGTGCAGCCGCTGCACGGTCGTATGGTGGTCGAATAACAGACAATTTATCCTTTGCGATCATCGACTAAAATTAGATCTGGATCGCATTTCAAGGGGATAATCTGCTGATAAAAACCGCAGATTATCCCGTTTTTAGCCCCTGGGGCTAAAGAAAACCAGAGAAGTTGAACGAAATTGTAAATGCCTGCGCGTCACGCAATAAACAATAACCCAATGATTTTTATGCCTTATTAATTTCACGTGCTCATAATGCCAGCGATTCATTGATCTACAACACAGGATTGGTCAAAGTTTGGCCTTTCATCTCGTGCGAAAAATGCGTAATATACGCCGCCTTGCAGTCACAGTATGGTCATTTCTTAACTCATGCGCATCGGACACCACCAGCTCAGAAATCGCCTGATCGCAGCGCCAATGGCCGGTATTACCGACAGGCCGTTCCGGACGCTGTGCTACGAGATGGGAGCCGGGTTGACCGTTTCCGAGATGATGTCTTCTAACCCGCAGGTTTGGGAAAGTGACAAATCCCGTTTACGGATGGTGCACATTGATGAACCGGGTATTCGCACCGTGCAAATCGCCGGCAGCGATCCGGAAGAGATGGCGAAGGCCGCACGCATTAACGTGGAAAGCGGCGCCCAGATTATTGATATTAATATGGGTTGCCCGGCAAAAAAGGTGAATCGCAAGCTGGCAGGTTCGGCCCTTTTACAGTACCCGGAGCAGGTGAAGTTGATCCTGACGGCGGTCGTTAAAGCGGTGGACGTTCCTGTCACCCTGAAGATTCGCACCGGCTGGGCACCAGAACACCGTAACTGTGTAGAAATTGCCCAACTGGCTGAAGACTGTGGTATTCAGGCCCTGACCATTCATGGACGCACCCGCGCCTGTTTGTTCAACGGTAACGCTGAGTACGACAGCATTCGGGCAGTTAAGCATAAAGTTGCCATTCCGATTATCGCGAATGGCGACATTACTGACCCGCTTAAAGCCAGAGCTGTGCTTGACTATACGGGGGCTGATGCCCTGATGATAGGCCGCGCAGCTCAGGGAAGACCCTGGATCTTTCGGGAAATCCAGCATTATCTGGACACTGGGGAGTTGCTGCCCCCACTGCCTCTGGCAGAGGTTAAGCGCTTACTTTGCGCGCACGTTCGGGAATTGCATGACTTTTATGGCCACGCAAAAGGGTACCGAATCGCGCGTAAACACGTCTCCTGGTATCTCCAGGAGCACGCTCCAGATGACCAGTTTCGGCGCACATTCAACGCCATTGAAGATTCCAGCGAACAGCTGGAGGCGTTGGAGGCATACTTCGAAAATATTGCGTATACACATGATCATTCATAGTGCATCGCGGCGGTAGCCCGGCGAGTCCGTGGAAACTTACATCGGTAAGCAACCCGGATAAGCACAGGCAGCCAACGACGAGGCAGCGTGAAAGATGAAGTGTCAAACAGAAATAAAGAGCTGACAGAACTATGTTCGAACAACGCGTAAATTCTGACGTACTGACCGTTTCTACCGTTAACTCTCAGGACCAGGTAACTCAAAAGCCCCTGCGTGACTCGGTTAAACAGGCACTGAAGAACTATTTTGCTCAACTGAATGGTCAGGACGTTAATGACCTGTATGAGCTGGTACTGGCTGAAGTAGAACAGCCCCTGTTGGACATGGTGATGCAATACACCCGTGGTAACCAGACGCGCGCCGCGCTGATGATGGGTATCAACCGTGGTACGCTGCGTAAAAAATTGAAAAAATACGGCATGAACTAATCAGTTCATAACGGTTTAAAGGGCGCGTTCCTGCTGGATCGCGCCTTTTTTATTGCTCAGTTTGCGACCATTTCACCACGCTTATCGTGTCTTCTCAGCCCCTCTATTTCGTGTATATTGCCGTCATTCTCGCAGGTTGATGGTAAGGGGCAGCAGGTGATTCGTAAGTACTGGTGGCTGGCGGTGTTCGCCGTCTCTGTTTTTATTCTTGACGCATTGATCATCCAGTTTATCGAATTGCTGACGACCGAAACCGAACGGTGCCGCAATATGGATTCGGTAAATCCCCTTAAGCTGGTGAATTGCACCGACCTTAACTAATACTGCGGACGCGAAAAGTCACTAACGTGTCGATATCCCCTGCAAAACAGGGGATTTAAATCCCTTTTCGTCAACTTCAGACAATGATACTGTCAGCGCCCTTCCGTCCTGGACGATAGAAGCCACACTTTACGTTCAACGCGAATGAGTTAAGACATCATGCTGGTTAGTCAGTACGACCAAGTCCTCGTGACGGTCTCGTTTATCGTCGCCATTCTGGCCTCCTGGACCGCCCTTAATATGGCAGGCCGGGTCTCCACCAGCAGCGGGAAATCGGCGCTCGTCTGGCTAATCGGCGGCGGCACGGCGATGGGCATCGGCATCTGGGCCATGCACTTCATCGGTATGCTGGCGATGGAAATGGCCATGACCATCAGCTACGATCCGTTCCTTACCGGCATTTCAATGCTGATTGCCATTAGCTCCTCGCTGTTCGCCCTTTGGTTAGTGAGCACAAACAAACTTCGGATGCGTCGCCTTATCCCTGGTGCCTTTGTGATGGCTTCCGGTATCGTCGCCATGCACTATACCGGCATGGCGGCACTGCAGGTTTCACCGGGCATCGTCTGGCACACCGGCTGGATAGCCGTGTCGGTTGTCATCGCGCTGGTGGCGTCGTTTGCCGCACTGTGGCTGACCTTCCGGCTGCGTCACGAAGCAGCCCAGGTCTCGCTGATGCGTTTTGGTGCCGCGCTGTTGATGGGTATTGCTATCGCCGGGATGCACTACACGGGCATGATGGCGGCACAGTTCCCGCACCAGATGGCAATGCACCATCACGGCGTCAATGTCAGCTGGCTGGCTATCGTGGTCAGCGTCGTCGCGCTGTCAATTCTCTGCCTGACCCTGATGCTCTCCATGTTCGATGCGCGCCTGCAGGCCCGCACCTCTCTGCTGGCCTCTTCGCTGGCCGAAGCCAATAAAGAGCTGGCCCAGTTGGCTCTGCAGGACACATTGACGCGTTTACCTAATCGCGTCCTGCTGGAAGATCGTCTCGACCAGGCCATTAATAAAGCCCGTCGCGACGGCACGTCCTTTGCCCTGATGTTTATGGATCTTGATGGCTTTAAGGCGGTCAACGATGCCTACGGGCACGATACGGGCGATAAACTGCTGATAGCCGTCACCGAACGTCTGTTGCAGCCGTTAAAAGGCCAGTACACGCTGGCGCGTATCGGCGGCGATGAGTTTGTGCTGCTCTTTGAGATCAACGGCCCGGACGATGCGGCCTCGCTGGCCAGCACCCTGGTTCGTGCCATCGACACGCCTTTCAGCATTGAACCTTATGAGCCTATCGTGACCCTGAGCGTCGGCATCGCGCTCTTCCCTCACGACGGTAGTAACGAGCGCGAGCTGATGTTTAACGCCGATGCCGCGATGTATCACACCAAGCATATGGGGCGTAACGGCTATCACTTTTTCCAGCCGTCAATGACGACGCTGGCCCAGCGACAGCTCCAGCTGATGAACGATCTGTGGCTCTCCATGGAGCGCGAGGAGCTGCGCCTGCTTTACCAGCCTAAGTTTCAGGCTCCAACCGGTCCGGTAACCGGTTTTGAAGCCCTGATACGCTGGCAGCATCCTACCCTGGGTTTATTGACCCCCGACGTTTTCCTGCCGCTGGCGGAGAAGACCGGGCTGATTATCCCGATGGGCAACTGGGTTATCGACGAGGCCTGTCGCCAGCTAAGGATCTGGCATCTGGAAGGACATCGCGAATGGTCGGTCGCCGTGAATTTATCCACCCTACAGTTCGAACAGCCTGGTCTTATTGATACGGTGATGGACAGTCTTGCACGGCATCAGATCCCGGCTGAGACGCTTATTCTGGAAGTGACGGAAACCACCGCCATGAATAACCCTGACGAAAGCGTCCGGGTGTTGACCGCCCTGACCGATGCGGGAGTTAAAGCCTCCATTGACGATTTTGGTACCGGCTATTCCAGCCTGCTCTACCTCAAGCGTCTGCCAGCCTGCGAGCTGAAGATTGATCGTGCCTTCGTGAATGAGCTCAGCGGAGAGGGTGACGATGCCACCATTGTCTCGGCCATTGTTGCACTGGCAAAGACGCTGAATCTGAAGGTGGTCGCCGAGGGCGTGGAAACGGAGGCACAGCAGAAGTTTCTGACGCAGATCGGCTGTAATACGCTCCAGGGCTATCTGCTGGGACGCCCGGTGACCGCCGACGCGGCGTTGCAGCTGGGCAGAGAGGCACTCGCCGCCCAGGCTTAACCTTTCCCTTCCTTCAGACCCGCCGCGTGCGGGTCTGCTTTATTCAGGTGCAATTTCGTAACCTCTGTCACACCCCCGAAAAACGGCCGCAATAACCACGACTTTTTTGCTCCAGAATGTGGCGGCCGTTATGTTTTTGCACCGTTTCAGCGCGCTGCATTTTTTTAATCCTGCCTAAACTCATCTTAATGCGCACGAAAAGCCCAAAAAATCTCGTTCGCAAACCTGGCACTACCTTTGCTTAAGAGAGTATGGCCATAGCCACAGACAGGTTTCAGGCGTTTCCCGAACGCCTTACATATAACGATAAGTCTCACCACACAGGATGCATTATGAAAAAGATTGTGATCGCCAGCCTGGCCGCTGCCGGTGCGCTGTTTGCTGTTGCCAATCAGGCTCACGCAGGTGCCACCTTTGATGCCGTTAAAAAGAAAGGTTTCGTTCAGTGCGGTATCAGTGACGGGCTGCCAGGTTTCTCCTATGCGGATGCCGACGGCAAATTCTCTGGTATTGACGTTGATGTGTGCCGTGGCATTGCCGCTGCCGTATTCGGTGATGACACGAAAGTAAAATATACCCCGCTGACCGCCAAAGAACGTTTTACCGCACTGCAGTCAGGCGAAGTGGACGTCCTCTCTCGTAATACCACCTGGACTTCCTCCCGCGATGCCGGCATGGGCATGTCCTTTACTGGCGTCACTTATTACGACGGAATCGGCTTCCTGACCCATAACAAAGCGGGCCTGAAGAGCGCAAAAGAGCTTGATGGCGCAACCGTTTGCATTCAGGCGGGAACAGATACCGAGCTGAACGTGGCGGACTACTTCAAAGCCAACAAAATGAAGTACACCCCGGTGACCTTCGACCGCTCTGACGAGTCGGCAAAAGCGCTGGAATCCGGCCGCTGCGATACGCTGGCATCCGACCAGTCCCAGCTGTACGCCCTGCGTATCAAGCTGAGTAACCCGGCTGAATGGCTGGTGCTGCCGGAAGTTATCTCTAAGGAGCCCCTGGGTCCGGTCGTCCGTCGCGGTGATGATGAGTGGTTCTCCGTCGTGCGTTGGACGCTGTTCGCCATGCTGAACGCGGAAGAGATGGGTGTCACCTCGAAGAACGTCGACGAGAAAGCGGCGAATCCTGCAACCCCGGATATGGGTCACCTGCTGGGCAAAGAGGGGGATTACGGTAAGGATCTGAAACTCGACAATAAGTGGGCCTACAACATCATCAAACACGTCGGTAACTATGCCGAAGTCTTTGAGCGCAACGTTGGCTCTGAAAGTCCGCTGAAAATCAAACGTGGCCAGAACAACCTCTGGAACAACGGCGGTATTCAGTACGCACCGCCGGTTCGCTAAGCGCCATTGCTGTAACGGGCGCCGCCTCTGCGGTGCCCAGTCTGGACCACTGGTTACCGAGGTTTTCTTATGTCGCTTCGCCGCCCAACCGTAAAAGGATCGCTCTCCTTTACCAACCCTGCGGTTCGTGCCTGGCTGTTTCAAATTATCGCGATCCTGGCCGTCGTCAGCATCGCCATTTATTTGATACACAATACCGTTACTAACCTGAGCAATCGGGGGATCACCTCCGGGTTCGCCTTCCTCGACCGCAGCGCAGGATTCGGCATTGTTCAGCACCTGATTGATTATGAACAGGGTGATACCTATGGCCGGGTGTTCCTGGTCGGATTGCTCAATACTCTGTTGGTGTCTGCTCTCTGCATTGTCTTTGCTTCCCTGCTGGGCTTTTTCCTCGGGCTGGCGCGCCTGTCGGATAACTGGCTGCTGCGTAAGCTCTCAACCTTTTATATCGAAACGTTCCGCAATATTCCGCCGTTGCTGCAGATCTTTTTCTGGTACTTCGCGGTGCTGCGTAATTTGCCCGGGCCGCGTCAGGCTGTAAATGCTTTCGACCTGGCCTTTCTCAGCAATCGCGGGCTGTATATTCCGGCACCGCAGCTGGGCGAAGGCGTACTGGGCTTTCTTGCTGCCGTCGCCGTCGCTATCGCGGTCACGACCGGGCTTTACCGTTACAACAAGGCACACCAGATAAAAACCGGGCAGCTGCGTCGAACCTGGCCCGCTGCGCTGGGGCTGATTATCGGCCTTCCGCTGCTGGCGCACTGGATCTTTGGCGCGGCAATGCACTGGGACGTACCGCAGCTGCAGGGCTTTAACTTCCGCGGCGGTATGGCACTGATCCCGGAACTGGCTGCGCTGACCCTGGCGCTGTCGGTGTATACCTCGGCTTTTATCGCCGAGATTATTCGCTCCGGTATTCAGGCGGTGCCTCACGGTCAGCATGAAGCGGCCCGCTCTCTGGGGCTGCCTAACCCGGTAACGCTGCGCCAGGTCATTATTCCGCAGGCCATGCGCGTCATTATCCCACCGCTGACCAGCCAGTATCTGAACATCGTGAAGAACTCTTCTCTGGCCGCGGCCATCGGCTACCCGGATATGGTGTCACTGTTTGCCGGGACCGTTCTCAATCAAACCGGCCAGGCGATAGAGACTATCGCCATCACGATGTCGGTCTATCTAATTATTAGTCTGAGCATTTCGCTACTTATGAATATTTATAACCGCCGTATTGCGCTGGTAGAACGCTAAGGAGCCATGATGACCAAAGCTATCCTGTCTCAACCGCCGCGTTCGGCGGGCGCACGGCCTGCCGGAGTGATTGCCTGGACGCGCAAAAATTTATTTTCCAGCTGGAGTAACGGACTGCTGACGGTTTTCTGCCTGTGGCTGCTGTATCAGATGCTGCCACCGCTGCTGAACTGGGCATTTCTGGAGGCTAACTGGCTAGGATCGACACGCGAAGATTGTACGAAAGCCGGCGCATGCTGGGTGTTTGTTCATCAGCGTTTCGGGCAGTTTATGTATGGGCTGTATCCCCACGATCAGCGCTGGCGCATTAACACCGCGTTACTGGTCGGGCTGCTATCGATAGTTCCGATGTTCTGGAATAGCCTGCCGCGCCGGGGCCGCTATATCGCCTGCTGGGCAGTGGTGTATCCCGTGGTGGTCTGGTGGCTCATGTACGGCGGTTTCCTCGGGCTGGAGCGCGTAGAAACACGCCAGTGGGGTGGGCTGACGCTGACGCTGATTATCGCCTCTGTCGGTATTGCCGGTGCGCTGCCGTTAGGCATTCTGCTGGCGCTGGGGCGTCGCTCAACCATGCCAGTGGTGCGCGTGCTGTCGGTGGTCTTTATTGAGTTCTGGCGCGGCGTCCCGCTGATTACGGTGCTGTTTATGTCCTCCGTCATGCTGCCGCTGTTTATGGCGGAAGGCACCAGCATCGACAAGCTAATCCGCGCCCTGGTCGGGGTGGTGCTGTTCCAGTCCGCCTATGTGGCTGAAGTGGTTCGCGGTGGGCTGCAGGCGCTGCCAAAAGGGCAGTACGAAGCGGCAGAATCGCTGGCACTCGGATACTGGAAAACCCAGGGGCTGGTGATTTTGCCCCAGGCGCTCAAGCTGGTGATCCCGGGCCTGGTTAACACCATTATCGCCCTGTTTAAAGATACCAGCCTGGTCATCATCATTGGTTTGTTCGATTTGTTCAGCAGCGTACAGCAGGCAACGGTGGACCCGATATGGCTCGGAATGTCGACCGAAGGCTACGTCTTTGCCGCGCTCGTTTACTGGATTTTCTGTTTCAGCATGTCGCGCTACAGCCAGCATCTGGAAAAGCGTTTCAACACCGGGCGTACACCGCACTGAGGGATCCCATGAGTCAAATAATTACACCATCTACCAACGCGATGATTACGCTGGAAAGTGTCAATAAATGGTACGGACAGTTCCACGTTCTGAAGGACATTAACCTGAATGTTCAGCAGGGCGAGCGCATTGTATTGTGCGGCCCTTCCGGGTCCGGTAAGTCGACCACTATCCGCTGTATTAACCATCTTGAAGAGCATCAGCAGGGTCGTATTGTTGTTGACGGTATCGAGCTGAACGAAGACATTCGTAATATTGAGAAAGTGCGCCAGGAAGTCGGAATGGTATTCCAGCACTTTAACCTGTTTCCCCATCTGACCGTGCTGCAGAACTGCACCCTGGCACCGATTTGGGTGCGTAAGATGCCGAAGAAAGAAGCCGAAGCGCTGGGGATGCACTACCTGGAACGTGTGCGTATCGCTGAACATGCGCATAAGTTCCCGGGTCAGATCTCCGGTGGGCAGCAGCAGCGTGTCGCCATTGCCCGCTCTCTCTGTATGAAACCGAAAATCATGCTCTTTGATGAGCCAACGTCCGCGCTGGATCCGGAGATGGTGAAAGAGGTACTGGATACGATGATTGGTCTGGCAGAGTCCGGAATGACCATGCTGTGCGTGACCCATGAGATGGGCTTTGCACGCACGGTCGCTAACCGGGTGATCTTTATGGATCGCGGCGAGATCGTTGAAGAAGCACCACCGGA
>DATEKR010000280.1:0-6423 GCA_035277345.1 Enterobacteriaceae bacterium | reverse complement strand
CCTGGATTCGAACCAGGGAATGCCGGTATCAAAAACCGGTGCCTTACCGCTTGGCGATACCCCATCCGTGCAACGCTTGTCGGGAATGGTGCGGGAGGCGAGACTTGAACTCGCACACCTTGCGGCGCCAGAACCTAAATCTGGTGCGTCTACCAATTTCGCCACTCCCGCAAAAAAAGATGGTGGCTACGACGGGATTTGAACCTGTGACCCCATCATTATGAGTGATGTGCTCTAACCAGCTGAGCTACGTAGCCATCTTTTTTCTGCGTTACCTTATCGGCGTTGCGGGGCGCATTATGCGTATTGAGCCTTGTAGCGTCAATACCTTTTTCAACGAAAATTGCCGGAATGTGACTGTTTGGTTAGCTTGCGAACAGGCTGAGTGATTATTCAGCAGGAATCAGCCGTTAAGAGCCAAGATCTGGCTATTTTAGGTAAAAAAAACAGGCCCCGCAGGGCCTGTCATGGCGATAACAAAAACTTATTTGTAGGCGGACTGGTGAACGCCGACCGCACGGCCAGACGGATCGTTCATGGTTTTGAACGCTTCGTCCCATTCAATCGCTTTTGCCGACGAACAGGCCACGGACGGACCGCCAGGGACACACTCAGCCGCGCTCGGAACCGGGAACAGTTCTTCGAAGATCTCACGGTACAGATACGCCTCTTTAGAAGACGGCGTGTTGTACGGGAAGCGGAAACGTGCGGTTTCCAGCTGCTGATCGCTGACCTGCTGTGCCGCAACCTCTTTCAGGGTGTCGATCCAGCTGTAGCCGACGCCGTCGGAGAACTGCTCTTTCTGGCGCCACGCCACGCTTGCCGGCAGCATGGATTCGAAACATTCACGCAGGACGTGTTTTTCCATTTTTCCGTTGCCGCACATTTTGTCCTGCGGGTTGATACGCATCGCCACATCGAGGAATTTTTTATCCAGGAACGGCACGCGGGCTTCCACGCCCCATGCGGACATCGCCTTGTTGGCGCGGGCGCAGTCAAACATATGCAGCGCCTGCAGCTTGCGCACGGTCTCTTCGTGCAGCTCTTTGGCATCCGGCGCTTTATGGAAGTAGAGATAGCCGCCGAACACTTCATCTGACCCTTCGCCAGACAGCACCATTTTGATGCCCATCGCTTTGATCTTACGCGACATCAGATACATCGGCGTGGACGCGCGAATAGTGGTCACATCGTAGGTTTCAATGTGATAAATCACGTCGCGAATGGCGTCGAGGCCTTCCTGCACGGTGAAGTGAATTTCATGGTGCACGGTGCCCAGATGGTTAGCCACTTCCTGCGCGGCTTTCAGGTCCGGTGCGCCTTCCAGGCCTACGGCGAAGGAGTGCAGCTGCGGCCACCAGGCCTCTGATTTTTCCTGATCTTCCACACGACGTGCGGCGAATTTTTTGGTGATCGCGGAGATCACCGAGGAGTCCAGACCGCCGGAGAGCAGCACGCCGTAAGGCACGTCGGACATCAGGTGACTCTTGACCGCATCTTCCAGGGCCTGACGCAGTTCGACTTTATCGGTGACGTTATCTTTCACCGCGTCATAGTCGAACCAGTCGCGCTGATAGTACTGGCGGATCACGCCGTCTTTGCTCCACAGGTAGCTACCCGCCGGGAACTCTTCGATGGTGCGGCATACCGGCACCAGCGCTTTCATTTCGGAGGCGACGTAGAAGTTGCCGTGCTCGTCATGGCCCATATACAGCGGGATAATCCCGATATGGTCGCGGCCAATCAGGTACGCGTCTTTTTCGCTATCGTAGAGGGCAAAGGCGAACATCCCCTGCAGATCGTCGAGAAACTCCGGTCCTTTCTCCTGATACAGGGCCAGGATCACTTCACAGTCGGAGCCAGTCTGGAACTGGTAGCGGTCGCCATATTCGGCGCGCAGGGCCTGATGGTTGTAGATTTCACCGTTGACGGCCAGAGCGTGGGTTTTCTTTTCGTTGTACAGCGGCTGAGCGCCGGCGTTGACGTCGACAATCGACAGACGCTCATGGGCGAGAATCGCTTTATCGCTGGCGTAAACACCTGACCAGTCCGGGCCGCGGTGGCGCATCAGGCGGGAGAGTTCCAGCGCTTTCTTACGCAGCTCTGTCGCGTCGGTTTTAATATCCAGTACACCAAAAATAGAACACATATCCGTCTCCGTTAACCCTGTCTGTCATTGTATTGTTGTAGTGCGTTATCAAGAAAATGCCGGAAAGGAGAGAAGGGCGCAAGCGGTTTGGCGGTCGAAAAACAAAAAGTGCAATGAGGATTGTTGAAAGCTGAAAAATGATTACGATTTACGCTGCTTTATTGATGAATTGTCAGTTTTTAGTGCTTTTTATTGAATGACTCTTTTTAAATGGCTGCCAGAAATGAAAAACCACGTCCGGGGACGTGGTTGCGCTTCACAGAACGTCGATTTCGGCCACCGACGGATAAATCCACGAAGGCCGGAACGGCATGCTGTCGATATCATCCAGCTGTGAGACGCCGGAGAGCACCAGAATGGTTTCCAGCCCGGCCTGAAAACCGGCCAGAATATCGGTCCGCAGGTTGTCGCCGACAATCACCGTCTGCTCAGAGTGGGCCTGCATCTTATTGAGCGCCGCACGGATAATCCACGGGCTGGGCTTGCCGACGTAGAACGGCTTGCGCCCGGAAATTTTTTCGATCCCGGCGCAGAGCGCGCCGCAGGCCGGATAAAAACCGCGGCCGTGGGTATCCGGGTTGGTGGCGATAAAGCGGGCACCGTTCGCGACGAAGAAGGCTGCGCGGTGCATCATCTCCCAGTTGTAGGAGCGGGTTTCGCCGACGATGACAAAGTCAGGGTTGATATCGGTGATGGTAAAACCGGCTTTGTACAGCTCGTGGATCAGCGCGCCTTCGCCGACTACATAGGCTTTTTTCCCTTCCTGGCGCTTGAGGAAATCGGCGGTGGCCATCGCCGAGGTATAGAACACGCTGTCCGGCACGTCGATTCCGGCGGAGGCGAAGCGGTTCGCCAGATCCTGGCCGGTCTGTGAAGGGTAGTTGGTTAACAGCACCAGCGGCATCCCTTTCTCCAGAATGCCCGTCAGAAACTCTGCGGCACCCGGTACGGCGACGTTGTCGTGCATCAGCACGCCGTCGATATCACAAATCACATTCTTAATGGTCATGGACTACCCAGTTTAAAGAGTGAATCGAAAACTAATTTTCGAGCAAATGCTGCAGTAGCACGCCGTTCAGCATGGCGCGTTTCACCAGCGCAAAGGCGCCGATAGCCGAGCGGTGATCGAGGGTTGAGCGCACCACCGGCAGATTATGGCGAAACGCCTTCAGCACCTGGGTGTTAATACAGCCTTCGATGGCGGGCAGCAGTACTTTCTCCGCTTCCACAATTTCACCGGCGATCACGACTTTTTGCGGATTAAACAGGTTGATGGCGATGGCGATGGTTTTACCCAGCTGACGGCCAACCTGTTCAATCACTTCGCAGGCCAGCGCATCGCCCTTATTGGCAGCTTTACAGATGTTTTTGATGGAGCAGTCATCCAGGGTGACGCGGCTCTGGTAGCCCTGACCCAGCAGATGGCGGACGCGCTGCTCGATGGCGGCGTTTGCGGCAATGGTTTCCAGACAGCCGAAATTACCGCAATGGCAGCGTTCACCGAGCGGGTCGACCTGGATATGGCCAATTTCGCCGACGTTACCGTTGCGGCCGATAAAAATGCGGCCGTTGGAGATAATCCCCGCGCCGGTACCGCGATGCACGCGCACCAGAATAGAGTCGTCACAGTCCTGACTTGCACCGAAATAGTGCTCCGCGAGGGCCAGGCTGCGGATATCGTGACCGACAAAGCAGGTCACCTTAAAGCGTTTTTCCAGCGCTTCAACCAGTGCCCAGTTTTCGACCTGGATATGGGGCATATAGCGAATCACGCCGCTCTCAGGATCCACCAGACCCGGCAGGATCACCGAAATGGCAATCAGCTCGCGAATTTTGCGCTGGCAGGACTCAAGAAAGGTGGCGATGGTATTGAGCAGCGCGTGCTCCAGGGTTTCCTGGGTCCGCTCCGGCAGAGGATAGTGCTCTTCAGCGAGCACCTTGCTGCTCAGATCGTACAGTGTCAGGGTGGTGTCATGACGACCCAGACGTACGCCGACGGCATGAAAGCTGCGGGTTTCGGTAATAATAGAAATCGCGCGGCGGCCCCCGGTGGAGGCCTGCTGATCCACTTCTTTGATAAACCCCCGCTCAATCAGCTGGCGGGTAATTTTGGTGACGCTGGCAGGGGCAAGCTGGCTCTGCTCGGCGATCTGAATGCGCGAAATGGGGCCGTGCTGGTCAATCAGGCGGTAAACAGCCGCACCGTTAAGCTGTTTTACGAGGTCAACATTACCGATTTGCGCGTGTCCGCCTGATGTCATAATTACCTACTCAGTGACGACCTCGTTACCATTAACGATGGTCTTGATTACCTTATAATCCGGGGTGAACGCCGTCAGGTTAGCCACGTGGCCCGGTGCGATAACACCAAGCTGTGAGGCAACGCCAATGGCGCGAGCCGGATAGAGCGTGGCCATGCGCAGGGCTTCATCCAGAGCAATGCCGCAATGTTCGACCAGGTTACGTACCCCTTCGATCATCGTCAGCGACGAACCGCTCAGGGTGCCGTTCTCGTCCACGCAGAGTCCATTCCGGTAGTATATTGTTTTACCGGCAAAAATGAACTGCTCAATATTAGCACCTGCCGGCGCGGTGGCGTCGGTGACCAGGCACAGCTTATCGCCTTTGAGCCGTTTAGCATTGCGCACGTTGGCGTAATCGACGTGCAGGCCGTCGACAATAATCCCGCAGTACAGGTCCGGCTCATCAAAGATCGCACCGATCAGGCCAGGTTCGCGCCCGCTGATGTAGGGCATCGCGTTATAGAGATGCGTCGCAAAGCCGATCCCGGCCCGGAAGCCTTTCTTCGCTTCGGCAAGCGTTGCGTTCGAGTGGCCTGCAGAGACCAGAATCCCGGCGTCGGTCAACTGGTGAATGACGGCGGTATCGACCATTTCCGGCGCCAGGGTGATTTTAGTAATCACATCCGCGTTGTCGCACAGGAAGTTGACCAGTTCAGCGTCAGGCTGGCGCACGAAGTCCGGGTTATGCGTGCCTTTTTTGACAATATTAAGCCACGGACCTTCCAGATGCAGACCCAGCGCCTGATGCGGATGCTTCGCCAGATACTCGCGCATCACGCGCACGCCCTGCTGCATTAACGCATCGCTGGTGGTTATAAGGGTTGGCAGGTAGCTGGTACAGCCGGATTTCTCGTTCGCACGCTGCATAATTTCCAGCGTCTCAACCGTTACCGCGTCGGCGCTGTCGTTAAACTGCACGCCGCCGCAGCCGTTGAGCTGTACATCGATAAAACCGGGGGAGATAATGGCGCCCTTAAGTGAACGCTGTTCAATACCCGATGGGAGATCGGCCAGCGGACAAAGACGTTCGATCCGATCCCCGGAAATAACCAGCGCGTGACCGTCCAGGATTTCGTGACCGGTGTAAATCCGGCCATGGATTAATGCATACATACGACCCCCGATTGCAAAAATGTCGCCCCACCGGCAGAGGGCAGGGCGAAGACGACTTTACAGACCTTTGATATTTTCCGCTTCTAATTCATTGAAGTATTTCAGCGTTTTCACTTTCAGTTCCATGGTGGACGGCTCATCGCAGACCATAACGGCCTTCGGATGCAGCTGCAGACAGCTGATGGTCCACATATGGTTCACGTTGCCTTCCACCGCCGCCTGCAGCGCCTGAGCTTTAACGTTGCCCAGCACCAGGATCATCACTTCCTCCGCATCCAGCAGGGTGCCGACGCCGACGGTCAGCGCATATTTCGGAACCTGGTTGACGTCGCCGTCAAAGAAGCGGGAGTTGGCGATACGGGTATCGTGAGTCAAGGTTTTAATGCGCGTACGGGACGAAAGCGAGGAGGCCGGTTCGTTAAACGCGATATGACCGTCGTTGCCTACGCCGCCCATAAACAGGTGGATCTTGCCGTAGGCGCGGATTTTTTCTTCATAGCGACGACATTCTTCGTCGATATCTGGCGCATTGCCGTTGAGCAGGTTAATGTTCGCCGCCGGAATATCCACGTGATCGAAGAAGTTGCGGTGCATAAAGCTGTGGTAGCTTTCCGGGTGCTCTTTCGGTAGGCCGACGTATTCATCCATATTAAAGGTGACGACGTTCTGGAAGCTAACCTGGCCTGCTTTATGCATTTCAACCAGGGCTTTATAGGCGGTCAGCGGCGTGCCACCGGTCGGCAGACCGAGAAGGAAAGGACGGTCTGCGGTCGGTTTGAAGGCGTTGATACGGTTAACGATATGGCGTGCCGCCCATTTACCAACCTGTTCAGCCGTAGCCAGGGGAATCAGTCTCAT
>DATEKR010000279.1:0-3920 GCA_035277345.1 Enterobacteriaceae bacterium | reverse complement strand
TAAAAATGGAAAATGCTGTCGATCGCCACGTCTTTTATATTTCCGATGGCACCGCCATTACCTCAGAAGTGCTCGGCCACGCGGTGATGTCGCAGTTTCCGGTGGCGATTAACAGCATCACGCTGCCTTTTGTGGAAAATGAGAGCCGTGCGCGGGCGGTTAAAGAGCAGATCGACGCGATTTACCGGCAGACCGGCACCCGTCCGCTGGTGTTCTACTCGATTGTGCTGCCGGAAATCCGCGCAATTATCATACAGAGTGAAGGCTTTTGTCAGGATATTGTCCAGGCCCTGGTGGCCCCGCTGCAGCAGGAGTTAAAGCTGGATCCGACGCCCGTCGCCCACCGTACGCACGGCCTGACGCCGGGGAACCTGACGAAATATGACGCCCGCATTGCCGCAATTGATTACACCCTGGCCCATGACGACGGCATTTCGATGCGCAATCTGGATCAGGCCCAGGTCATACTGCTGGGCGTTTCCCGCTGCGGTAAAACGCCGACCAGCCTCTACCTGGCGATGCAGTTCGGGATCCGCGCCGCCAACTACCCCTTTATTGCCGACGATATGGATAATCTGGTCCTGCCCGCCGCGCTCAAACCGCTGCAGCATAAGCTCTTTGGCCTGACCATCAACCCGGAGCGGCTGGCGGCGATCCGTGAAGAGCGACGTGAAAACAGCCGCTATGCGTCGCTGCGCCAGTGCCGGATGGAGGTGACCGAGGTCGAAGCGCTCTATCGCCGACACCAGATCCCCTGCCTGAACAGCACCAACTATTCGGTAGAAGAAATTGCCACCAAAATTCTCGATATCAGAGGATTAAGCCGCCGTATGTACTGAAATCCCCGTTACTTCCCTGGCAAAGGGCCGTTATCTGTTGTGCATCCTGCTGCAAACTTGAATTCAGCAGGAATTGGTTTATCGTGATGACCATCACTTCCCGGCATCGTGCCGAGGAAGCAATCTATTTCTGAGACACCCAATGAGTAAAACAGATGAACTTCGTACCGCCCGCATCGATGGCCTGGTCACGCCAGCCGAACTGATGCAGCGGCATCCGGTCTCTTCTGAAGTGGCGGCGCATATTACTGAATCACGTCGTCGTATTGAGAAGATCCTTAACGGCCAGGATAACCGACTGCTGGTGATTATCGGCCCCTGCTCTATTCACGATCCTGAAGCCGCGATGGAGTATGCCCGTCGTCTGCGGGGCGCACGTGGCAAGCATCAGGCGCACCTCGAAATCGTGATGCGCACCTATTTTGAAAAACCGCGCACCGTCGTCGGCTGGAAAGGCCTGATTTCAGACCCGGATCTTAACGGCAGCTATCGGGTCAATCATGGTCTGGAGCTGGCGCGCAAGCTGCTGGTGGGCGTGAACACTCTCGGCGTACCGGCGGCCACCGAGTTCCTTGATATGGTCACCGGCCAGTTTACCGCCGACCTGATTAGCTGGGGCGCTATCGGGGCGCGGACCACCGAAAGTCAGATCCACCGGGAAATGGCGTCGGCGCTCTCCTGCCCGATCGGCTTTAAAAACGGCACCGACGGCAACACGCGGATTGCGGTCGACGCCATTCGCGCCTCCCGTGCCAGCCATATGTTCCTGTCGCCGGATAAAAACGGCCAGATGACCATCTATCAGACCAGCGGCAATCCCTACGGTCATATCATTATGCGCGGCGGCAAAGCGCCTAACTATCACGCGCAGGATCTCGCCAGCGCCTGTGAAACCCTGCGTGAATTCGCGCTGCCGGAACATCTGGTGGTCGATTTCAGCCACGGCAACTGTCAGAAACAGCACCGCCGCCAGATGACGGTCTGCGACGATGTTTGCCAGCAGATCCGAGCGGGCTCCAGTGCAATCGTCGGCGTGATGGTGGAGAGCTTCCTGCAGGAAGGCACCCAGGCCATCTCCGCCGGAAAACCGCTGGTTTACGGCCAGTCGATCACCGATCCTTGCCTGAGCTGGGAGGATAGCGAAACGCTGCTGGACAACCTGGCCTCGGCAGTCAAGAGCCGCAGCTGATATTCACCCCGCCGTCACCCGTCGGCGGGGCTATTTCCTTACTTTTCACCTCGTTATTACGCCTACGTTTTATCTGATTCCGTCACAACTTTATTACAAATAACGCTTGCCCGAAAATTTCACTTTGTTGATAATGATTATTATTGTTATATGAATTTTCATTTACAGAACTTCTGACTATGGACAACACAGCTACCGCCACTTTGCCCCCGTGCAAAGACACGACACCGCGTCCGGTCGACAGCGACCGCCGCATTGCCAGTGAAATCCTGCTGGGCCCGGAAGGTCGGGTCATTATCGAGCATGACGGGCAGCACTATTTGCTGCGCCGGACCCATGCCGGAAAACTGATCCTGACAAAATAAAACAAACCGCCAGCCACCCAGGTCCGCCGAGGCAGCCAGCGCTTTTCACACACTCTGGAGAGTTGCTATGCCTTTGTCCTCTTTTGCGCTACCTCGTCGTTCTTTGCTGGCGCTGGCGATTACCACAGCTATTTCCGCTCCGGCCCTGGCTGCGACGGATGAAATCACCGTTACCGCAACCGGCAACAGCCGCAGCGCCTTTGAGGCGCCAATGATGGTCAGCGTTATCGATCCCAGCGCGCCGGAAAACCGGACCGCCTCTTCCGCCGCCGATCTGCTGCGCTATGTGCCAGGCCTGACCCTCAGCGGCACTGGCCGCACCAACGGCCAGGACGTCAGCCTGCGCGGCTATGACCGTCGCGGCGTACTGATGCTGGTAGATGGCGTGCGCCAGGGCACCGACACCGGTCACCTGAACAGCACCTTCCTCGACCCGGCGCTGGTGAAGCGTATTGAAGTGGTGCGCGGCCCTGCCGCCATGCTCTACGGCAGCGGCGCGATGGGCGGCGTTATTAGCTACGACACGGCAGATGCCCGCGATCTGCTGCACGAAGGCCAGAACAGCGGCTACCGCGTATTCGGGACGGGTGCAACCGGCGACAGCAGTCTGGGCATGGGTGCCAGCGCCTTTGGCCGCACCGATACGCTGGACGGTGTTGTCTCCTGGTCAAGCCGCGATCGGGGTGATATCCGCCAGAGCGACGGTAAAAAAGCCCCGAATGACGAAAACATCAGCAATATGCTGGCAAAAGGCAGCTGGAAACTCGACGACGCCCAGACCTTAAGCGGTTCATTCCGTTACTACAATAACGACGCGCGCCAGCCGAAAAATCCGCAGACGGCGGGAGAAGCGACAAGCAGCACGGTGATGGTGGATCGCTCAACCATCCAGCGCGATGCCCAGCTGGGCTACCATCTGAACCCGGCCGATCTCGACTGGCTGGATGCGACCGCGAAGCTGTACTGGTCTGAAGTGCGCATCGCCGCCAAAAATGCGCAGATCGAGCCAGAGTACCGCGAGCAGACCACCAAAGGCGGCAAGCTGGAGAACCGCAGCCGCCTCTTTAGCGACAGCGCGGCCTCTCACCTGGTGACCTGGGGCGGTGAGTATTACCGTCAGGATCAGCAACCGGGCGGCGGCACGACAGGCTTCCCGCAGGCAAAAATTGATTTCAGCTCCGGCTGGTTACAGGATGAAATCACCCTGCGCGATCTGCCGGTTACCCTCCTTGCGGGGACCCGCTACGATAACTACAAGGGCAGCAGCGATGGCTATGCCGATGTCAACGCGGATAAGTGGTCTTCCCGCGCCGGGATGACCGTCAACCCGACCGACTGGCTGATGCTGTTTGGCTCATGGGCGCAGGCCTTCCGTGCTCCGACCATGGGGGAAATGTATAACGACTCTATGCACTTCGCCGCCGGGCCGTTTACCAACTACTTCGTGCCGAACCCGAACCTGCGTCCGGAAACCAACCAGAGCCAGGAGGCGGGCTTCGGGCTGCACTTCGACGATCTGCTGATGTC
>DATEKR010000278.1:0-5752 GCA_035277345.1 Enterobacteriaceae bacterium | reverse complement strand
GCTGAGCTGCCGGTGCAGAAAGTGGCGGATATGCGCTGCGACTGCAGCCAGAGCGATGAAGAGTTTGGTGCCGTTGTCCGCGATATGCAGAAAGCGATCCGCGCCGGAGAGATTTTCCAGGTGGTGCCGTCCCGCCGTTTCTCGCTGCCCTGCCCGTCGCCGCTGGCCGCTTACGACGTGCTGAAAAAGAGCAATCCCAGCCCCTACATGTTCTTTATGCAGGATAACGACTTCACCCTGTTCGGCGCCTCGCCGGAGAGCTCACTGAAGTATGACGCCACCTCCCGCCAGATTGAGATCTACCCGATTGCCGGTACCCGCCCGCGCGGTCGCCGCGCCGATGGCTCCCTCGACCGGGATCTCGACAGCCGCATTGAGCTGGAGATGCGTACCGATCATAAAGAACTCTCCGAGCACCTGATGCTGGTCGACCTGGCCCGTAACGACCTGGCCCGTATCTGCACCCCAGGTAGTCGCTACGTGGCGGACCTGACCAAAGTAGACCGCTATTCGTTTGTGATGCACCTGGTCTCGCGCGTGGTCGGCGAGCTGCGTCGGGATCTTGATGCCCTGCACGCCTACCGCGCCTGTATGAATATGGGCACCCTGAGCGGTGCGCCGAAAGTGCGCGCCATGCAGCTGATTGCCGAAGCCGAAGGCCGCCGTCGCGGTAGCTACGGCGGCGCGGTGGGTTACTTTACCGCCCACGGCGATCTCGATACCTGCATCGTTATCCGCTCCGCCTTTGTTGAAAACGGCGTGGCCACCGTTCAGGCCGGTGCAGGCGTGGTGCTCGATTCCGTGCCCCAGTCCGAAGCCGACGAAACCCGCAATAAAGCCCGCGCGGTACTGCGCGCTATCGCCACCGCACACCACGCACAGGAGATTTTCTGATGGCTGATATTCTGCTGCTCGATAATATCGACTCCTTTACTTATAACCTTGCAGATCAGCTGCGTGCCAGCGGCCACAACGTGGTCATTTACCGCAACCAGGTCCCGGCGCAGACGCTGATAGAACGCCTGGGCACCATGAAAAACCCGGTGCTGATGCTCTCACCGGGTCCGGGCGTACCGAGCGAAGCGGGCTGTATGCCGGAGCTGTTAACCCGTATGCGCGGCAAGCTGCCGATTATCGGTATCTGCCTTGGGCATCAGGCGATTGTTGAAGCCTACGGCGGCTACGTCGGCCAGGCGGGCGAGATCCTGCACGGTAAAGCCTCCAGCATTGAGCACGATGGCCAGGCCATGTTCGCCGGACTCACCAATCCGCTCCCGGTTGCCCGTTATCACTCATTGGTGGGCAGTAATATTCCGGCAGGGTTGACCATTAACGCCAATTTTAACGGCATGGTGATGGCGGTCCGTCACGATGCGGACAGGGTTTGCGGTTTCCAGTTCCACCCGGAATCAATCCTGACCACCCAGGGGGCGCGACTGCTGGAGCAGACCCTGAACTGGGCGCTGCAGAAGCTGGAGCAGACCAACACGATCCAGCCTATTCTGGAAAAACTCTACCAGGCGGAAACCCTGAGCCAGCAGGAGAGCCATCAGCTCTTCTCGGCAGTGGTTCGCGGGGAATTAAAACCCGAGCAGCTGGCCGCCGCGCTGGTCAGTATGAAAGTGCGCGGTGAGCATCCGCAGGAGATTGCCGGTGCGGCAACCGCCCTGCTGGAAAATGCCGCGCCCTTCCCGCGCCCGGATTACCTCTTTGCCGATATCGTCGGCACCGGCGGTGACGGCAGCAACAGTATTAATATCTCCACCGCCAGCGCCTTTGTGGCGGCAGCCTGCGGGCTGAAAGTCGCGAAACACGGCAACCGCAGCGTCTCCAGCCGTTCAGGCTCCTCGGATTTACTGGCCGCATTCGGGATCAATCTCGATATGAATGCCGATAAATCCCGTCAGGCTCTGGATGAACTGGGCGTCTGCTTCCTGTTCGCACCGAAATACCACACCGGTTTCCGTCACGCCATGCCGGTACGCCAGCAGCTGAAGACCCGGACCCTGTTTAACGTGCTGGGACCGCTGATTAACCCGGCTCATCCGCCGCTGGCGCTGATCGGCGTGTATAGCCCGGAACTGGTACTGCCTATCGCTGAAACGCTACGGGTACTGGGCTACCAGCGTGCAGCAGTGGTTCACAGCGGCGGCATGGATGAGGTATCCCTCCATGCGCCAACAGTGGTAGCCGAATTACATAACGGCGAGATCAAAAGCTATCAGCTGACCGCCGATGACTTCGGCCTACAGCCTTACCACCAGCAGGCGCTGGCGGGCGGCACGCCGGAAGAAAACCGTGACATTTTAACCCGCCTGCTACAAGGTAAAGGTGAGACAGCGCACCAGGCCGCCGTGGCCGCCAACGTGGCCATGCTGATGCGACTGCATGGCTTTGAGGACCTGCGGGCCAACGTGCAGAAGGTACTCGACGTGCTGCACAGCGGCACCGCCTATGACCGCGTAACCGCCCTGGCGGCAAGAGGATAAATAATGCAGACCGTTTTAGCGAAAATCGTCGCCGATAAAGCCATCTGGGTCGAAGCCCGTAAACAGCAACAGCCGCTGGCCAGCTTCCAGAATGAGGTCCAGCCGAGCCAGCGCCGCTTTTACGATGCCCTGGCGGGCACAAAGACAGCCTTTATCCTGGAGTGTAAAAAGGCGTCGCCCTCTAAAGGCGTGATTCGCGAAGATTTCGACCCGGCGGTGATTGCCGGTATCTACAAAGATTACGCGTCGGCGATTTCAGTTCTGACCGATGAGAAATATTTCCAGGGCAATTTTGAGTTTCTGACCACCGTCAGCGCCATCGCGCCGCAGCCGATCCTGTGTAAGGACTTTATTATCGACCCTTATCAGATCTATCTGGCGCGTCACTATCAGGCCGACGCCTGCCTGCTGATGCTCTCCGTCCTCGACGATGAACAGTATCGCCAGTTGGCCGCCGTCGCGCATAGCCTGAATATGGGCGTGTTGACCGAAGTCAGCAACGAAGAGGAGCTGGAGCGCGCCATCGCGCTGGAAGCCAAAGTGGTCGGCATTAATAACCGCGACCTGCGCGATCTCTCCATCGACCTTAATCGTACCCGCCAGCTTGCACCGCGTCTCGGCGCTGGCGTGACGGTGATCAGCGAGTCAGGCATCAATACCTATGCTCAGGTGCGCGAACTCAGCCACTACTGCAACGGGTTCCTGATTGGCTCGGCGATGATGTCCCACGGGGATCTGCAAAGCGCGGTGCGCCGGGTGCTGCTGGGGGAAAACAAAGTCTGCGGCTTAACCCGTCCCCAGGACGCGCGGGCCGCTTTCGAAGCCGGGGCGATCTACGGCGGGCTGATTTTTGTTCCCACCTCGCCACGTGCGGTGGATGACGCTCAGGCCGCAGAAGTTATCGCCGCCGCGCCGCTGCGCTATGTCGGCGTCTTTCGCGATGCCGCTATCGATGAGGTTGTTGCGAAGGTGGCACGCCTCTCTCTCGCCGCCGTGCAGCTGCACGGAAATGAGAGCCAGAGCTGGATAACCAGCCTGCGCGACGCCCTGCCAGCGGAGGTGCAGATCTGGAAAGCACTCAGCGTCGCCGACACCTTGCCTGCACGCGATCTGCTCCACGTGGACAAATACGTTTTTGATAATGGCCAGGGCGGCAGCGGCCAGCGTTTTGACTGGTCCCTGCTGGGCGGTCAGAACCTCGACAACGTGATTCTTGCCGGCGGGCTCAGCGCGGATAACTGCGTTGAAGCAGCCAAAACCGGCTGTGCCGGACTCGATTTTAATTCAGGCGTAGAGCGCGAGCCGGGTATTAAAGATGCCACTAAGCTGGCCTCGGTATTCCGCACTTTACGCGCTTATTAAGGAAGACAGCATGACTACATTACTTAATCCCTACTTTGGTGAGTTTGGCGGCATGTACGTGCCGCAAATCCTGATGCCCGCTCTGCGCCAGCTGGAAGAGGCTTTTGTCAGCGCGCAGAAAGATCCTGAGTTTCAGGCTCAGTTCACAGATCTGTTGAAAAACTACGCCGGTCGCCCGACGGCCCTGACCAAATGCCAGAATATCACCGCCGGTACCCGCACCACGCTGTACCTGAAGCGTGAAGATCTGCTCCACGGCGGCGCGCATAAAACCAACCAGGTGCTCGGTCAGGCGCTGCTGGCTAAGCGTATGGGCAAAACGGAAATTATCGCCGAGACCGGTGCCGGGCAGCACGGCGTGGCTTCGGCGCTGGCCAGCGCTCTGCTGGGCCTGAAGTGCCGTATCTATATGGGAGCGAAAGACGTTGAGCGCCAGTCGCCGAACGTCTTCCGTATGCGCCTGATGGGTGCCGAGGTGATCCCGGTGCACAGCGGTTCCGCAACGCTGAAAGATGCCTGTAACGAAGCCCTGCGCGACTGGTCCGGCAGCTACGATACCGCGCACTACATGCTCGGCACCGCTGCGGGTCCGCACCCGTTCCCGACCATCGTGCGTGAATTCCAGCGTATGATTGGCGAAGAGACCAAAGTGCAGATCCTCGAAAAAGAGGGTCGCCTGCCGGATGCGGTGATCGCCTGCGTCGGCGGCGGCTCCAACGCCATCGGTATGTTTGCCGACTTTATTGATGAAACCAGTGTGGGACTGATCGGCGTCGAACCAGCGGGTCACGGTATCGAAACCGGCGAGCACGGCGCGCCGCTCAAGCATGGCCGCGTCGGCATCTACTTCGGCATGAAATCCCCGATGATGCAAACCGACGAGGGACAGATTGAAGAATCCTACTCAATCTCTGCCGGCCTCGACTTCCCGTCCGTCGGGCCACAGCACGCGCACCTGAACAGCATTGGCCGCGCAGACTACGTCTCGATTACCGATGACGAAGCTCTGGAAGCCTTTAAAACGCTCTGTCTGCACGAAGGCATTATCCCGGCCCTGGAATCTTCCCATGCCCTGGCCCATGCCCTGAAAATGATGAAAGACAATCCGGAAAAAGAGCAGCTGCTGGTGGTTAACCTCTCCGGTCGCGGCGACAAAGACATCTTTACGGTTCACGATATTCTGAAAGCACGAGGGGAAATCTGATGGAACGCTACGATAACCTGTTTGCGCAGCTTAAATCCCGCAAGGAAGGCGCGTTTGTGCCCTTCGTGACCCTCGGCGACCCTGACCCGGAGCTGTCGCTGAAGATCGTTGATACTCTGGTGGAAGCCGGTGCCGATGCGCTGGAGCTGGGTATTCCCTTCTCTGACCCGCTGGCGGACGGCCCGACCATCCAGAACGCGACCCTGCGTGCCTTTGCTTCCGGCGTGACGCCAACCCAGTGCTTCGAGCTACTGGCGACCATCCGCCAGAAATATCCGCAGATCCCGATTGGCCTGCTGATGTACGCCAACCTGGTCTTTAGCCGCGGGATCGATGAGTTCTACGCCCAGTGTGCGAAAGCGGGCGTCGATTCCGTGCTGGTGGCCGATGTGCCGATTGAAGAGTCTGCCCCGTTCCGTCAGGCGGCGATGCGCCATAACGTTGCGCCGATCTTTATCTGCCCGCCAAACGCCGACGATGACCTGCTGCGCCAGCTGGCCTCCCACGGTCGCGGCTACACCTATCTGCTGTCACGTGCGGGCGTCACCGGTGCAGAGAACCGCGCCGCCCTGCCGCTGCATCATCTGATTGAGAAGCTGACCGAATACAATGCGGCCCCGCCGCTGCAGGGCTTTGGTATCTCCGCCCCGGAGCAGGTCAGTGCCTCTCTTGAGGCAGGCGCTGCAGGCGCAATTTC
>DATEKR010000277.1:0-29238 GCA_035277345.1 Enterobacteriaceae bacterium | reverse complement strand
CAGAATCATACCCATGATGATAATAGGGCGAACCTTCGGCTCCCACAGCGCTGACCAGGATACCTTTTGCTGTTCGTTACCCAGCGTTTGCTGAATATCACGCAGCGTTTCATCGGCATAACGCTGGTTACCAATCCGCTTAAGCATTTGAAGCGCGCGTTCATTTTTACCGGCACGCACCAGCCAACGCGGAGACTCTGGCACAAAAAACATCAGCACCAGAAACGCCAGGGCAGGAACCAACCCCGCGCCAAACATCCAGCGCCAGCCCACCTGCCCATTCCAGCTCTGACTGATTTCCAGCATAGTGGCACCGCTCTCAACCGGCCTTGCAATCATCAGGTTAATCAACTGCGCAGCCAGCACACCAATCACAATGGTGAGCTGGTTAATAGCCACAAACTTGCCGCGTTTCTCCGCCGGGCTGACTTCTGCGATATACATAGGACTCAGGGCCGAGGCGAGGCCAATCCCGAGCCCACCGACAATTCGCCAGACCACAAAGAGATCGAAATTGCTGGCAACGGCCGTGCCGAGGGCCGAAACGCTAAAGAGCATCGCGGACAGGAGCAGCGGAATTTTGCGGCCAAAACGGTCGGCGCACCAGCCGGAGATCAGCGCCCCGAATATACAGCCGACCAGCGCTGAGCTCATTGCCCAACCCGATACCCCGGGATCGGTAATCGAAAACCAGGCTTCGTAGAAGGGCTTCGCTCCACCAATCACTACCCAGTCATAGCCAAACAGTAATCCCCCGCAGGCGGCTACCAGACAGATTGTCCAGATATAGCCCATGCGCAATTGCGTCTGCATACGATCCATAGTCGTACCCCATTGTGTTTTTGTAGAGTAAGAGGTGCGGACGCATGTTGGCATCCGCATTGTTAATCAGCGCTATCAGGCAAAGACGCCTGCCCGCTGCGCCACCAACAGCAGATGCGCCTTATCATGGGCCGGGTTCAGCTCCAGCAGCACCTGGATAAGACGTTCGAATCCCCGCAGATCGCCAAGACCGAGATGCCCCAGCGCCTCAACGAACAGGCAATGCTGATGCTGAATGCTGCCCAAGTTGCCATTGAGGGCAATTAAATCCGGGAGCGACACGGCAAAGAAATCAGCTTCGACGGGATCGTCTCTGTGCGCCTGCCCCCACTGAATGAAACGGTTGAACTGCTGATGTGCGGCATCCCGCTCGCCTTGTTGCATCTGCGCCATCGCCTGGTAGAACAGGTAATCCATCGGCTGATCGTTGTAGTAACGCCCGGCCTCCAGAACTGAATCGCCTCGCTGCGCGTTGCGATAGCACTGTTGTGCCCGTCCGGTTTGCAGCCGTAGCTGTGCACACCAGCCCAACAGGTACCAGATATCGTTATCGTATTGACCAACCAGACGTCCCTCGCCCAGGTTCTCCGGGTAGCTCAACGCCTGTTGCAGCAATGACTCAGCCTGTTCCAGTTCTCCACAACCAATATGCGCCAGCGCCCGACGCTGCTGATTGATCAGATACTGGCCGGTCACTTTGCCTTCTCCACCTTCCCACGGATGGAATTTACGCTCCGCCAGCACCTCGGCTGCGGCATCGTTTTCACCATGGATATGCCAGAGACTGAGCAACTCAGCGGTAAGATCGTCACGCTTAAGCACCAGGTGGCGACGTGCGGCAAGCAGGGAAAGTCGCTTCTCTGTCGGGGTGGCGATAAGTTTGTGCAGGAAATCCAGTTCAAAGAGGAATCGGGCGTTGTCCGGCTCAAGGTCCACCGCTCGCTGCAGATGGTCGATCGCACTTGCCGCATCCTGCTGTTTATTCCAGGCATGAATGCCCAGCAGACGCTGTACCGCAGCAAATTCCGGTATGGCCTTCGCAGAATACGACCAGCACGCTATGGCTTCGGGATAGCGCCGTTTGCTATACCAGAAACATCCAAGCAAATAGCGGGCAAAGCCGTCCTGAGACAGGCCCTGGAGCATCCCTGCTTCATCCAACGTATTCGGGAAGCGAACGTTATCGGAAAAATGTTCACGGGCTAGTGTCAGATAGCGCTGCCGCTGTGATAAATCGCTCTCCAGCGAGGCCTGCCATAAGCGAGAGATCGCTTCCGGCGAATCCAGGACCTGGAGCAATTCGCAAGCATCAGACTCAGCACCAAAACTCAGTAACCAGCCCGCCAGCACGCTGGCGTTAGTACCGCGTCGGCCCGTTATCCGCAACAGCTCATCACGGTCGGCCTCTGAACGAGTGATACGCCAGCGGGCATAGTGCAGGGCATAGCTCAGCGGCCAGTTTTTCAGTTGCTGCGTAATCCACGAAAGTGCGCCGCTGGTATCGCCGCATTGCTGTAAAGCCAGCGCCTTCAGAGCCATCGCCAGGTTATTACTGGCATTAAACAACAGGCTCCTGGAAGCAAATTCCAGCGCCCGGGCGGCTTCGCCTTTACGCATTGCCAGACGCGCCAGGGAATAAAACGCCATGTCCCGGCAATTCCCGCTCCAGCTGGCCTTAAAATAGTCATCGCAGGCACCCGCATAATCACCAAGCCGTTCTTTCGCGGCCGCGCGCAAGTGGCTGGCATCGCCATTCTGTGGGTTTTTGTTTAGCGCATGGACGCGCTGTAACGCTGCATCCGCATGGCTTATGGCTTTCTGCCAGTCAGCCCGATTAAATTCAAGGATCCCCAGCGCCACGTTGCAACGGTAATCCAGCGGATCAAGCTCAAGCGCACGCTGGTAATAATCAAACGCCGGGCGGCTGGCGTGAAGATACTGCTCAAGATGCTGACCGATGTGATAAAGCTCGTCACTGTTGCTGATGTCCTGCGGTTTCGCCGGTGCTTTTGCCGCCTGAGGCAACGGTATTTCCTGCGCGATATGTTCGCAATAGCTGAGCTGCATAGCCCCATGCTCATCGCTCAGAAAGAGCGTCAGACGCTGCGGCCAGCTAACGTCCAGTCGCTGCTGCCAGACCTCCGCGGGCCTGAGCGTGAGTGGCGTTTGCCACAGGGTTTCGTCCCCGGCGCGCAGATTCAGCGTCATATTACTTAGTGGCGCGATGGCATAGACGCCCAGTTCCAGCGTATCCCCGTCACGCTCCAGTTTGATCGCTGCCTGGGTGTTGGCGTTTTGCAGCGTACCTAGCTTGCTGTAAGGCAGGAAGTGCTGCACAAACACTTTCTCTTCAAATGGCGCGAGCCAGGTAAAGTCAGGCTGGTTATCGGTAAACACCCCGGTCATCAGCTCAATATAAGGACCGTTGCTATCGGTCAGGTTACGATCCCAGGCCTGACCAAAGTCGCCGTTGCCCCAGCTCCACTGCTTCTTACCTGGCGAAATGTGATGATCGGCAATATGCAGCATCCCCCCCTGCTCGCCGTGATGATAGGCCCCGACAAAGTCGTAATCCGATTTGTCCGCCATATAGGAGGTGGGCACCGGGATGTTTTTATAGCGCGAGATATCGACACCTGCGGAATAATCCACTTTATAGTAGGTTCCCTTCGCGATGGGGAACGCCGAGACGTCGCGCTTGCCGTGGTCAAATACAGCTGTCACATCAGGTGGAAACACACTCTGGTGGTCGTCACCGCCTTTCACCGCCGGGTTTGCCCACCACAGGAAGTGACGTGGGGTGACGTTACCGTTAAAGACCTTACCGGTAATCTCAATCAATGCTTTATCGGGATAGAGCGTAAAGCCGGTCATCACCTGCAAGCCACGCATTGGTTCGACTTCCCCCAACCACACGGTTTGCGACTCGTCTTCATTCTGACGAAAAGTGACGTCCACCGGCATAAAGGTGGTCGGCCGATGGTGCTGCGGCCAGTTAAATTCAATCCCGCCGGAGATCCACGGTCCTACCAGCCCAACCAACGCGGGTTTCACCACCTCGTTGTAGTAAACAAAATCACGTTGCATCACTTTGTCATACGCACGATGAATGCGCCCGCCCAGCTCAGGCAACAGCATGACGCGAATAAAATCATTCTCCAACCATACTGCCTGATAGTCGCGCATTTCACGCTCACCAGTCAGGGTATCGATAACGCCATAGGGATACACTGCCCCCGACGACCCCTGATAAACACGGCGCTCCAGGAACATGGGATTAGGATCCTGTGCCTCCGTCGTCCAGGTGGGGAGTGAAAGAGTTTCCTGCCAGACTTTAACGGCTCCGTACATAGCGACGCTCCAGTAAACAAATAACAGTGAATGTTGGTATGTCAGCAGTTTGTCGCAGTCGTATATGATTTAATCGCTTAATGCTCACGCAATACTGTTAACGAGGTTTAGTGATATGCAGGATTCAGGTCTCAATAATCAGCGGGTACGTCAGCTCAACCGGCAAACACTATTGACGCTGGTATGGCGGTACAAGCGCCTGAGTAAATCCCTGTTTGCCCAGCAAACCGGGCTATCGATCCCGGCGGTGAGTAAGATTGTTGACGAGCTGGTAAATGACGGAAAGTTAAGTCACTCAGATGAGAATCTGAGTAATCGGGGACTAAACGGCGGCAGCTATCAGCTTCCCCCTGACGGCGATTTTATCCTCTGTATGAACATCACCCCCACCAGTATCGAAAGCCAGCTGTGCAATGCCCAACTCTCGCCGTTGGGCGCCTTTGAACGACAGCATATAAATGCTCCAACTCCTCAGGCACTGCTCGCAGCCATTGCGGTTATCTGGAATAAACAGCGTAAAAACTGGCCGCAGCAAACCATTAACCTGGCACTCGGTATCCATGGGCAGGTGAATCCTGTTACCGGGGTATCGCAAACCATGCCCCAGGCACCGTGGCGTGAAGCAGTGGAAATTAAATATCTGCTGGAAGAAAAGCTAGGCGTGATGGTGAGGCTGGACAACGACTGTGTGATGCTGGCGCTGGCGGAAAAGTGGCAAAATCCGGAGAATCAACAGGATTTTTGCGTTATTAACGTCGACTACGGCATCGGTTCGTCCTTTGTGATTAACAGTCAGATTTATCGCGGAAGTCTTTATGGCAGCGGACAGATCGGCCACACCATTATCGATCCGGACGGCGTAGCCTGTGTCTGCGGCCGCTATGGCTGTCTGGAAACAGTCGCCTCGCTGTCCGCATTGAAAAAACAGGCGCGAGTCTGGTTAAAATCCCAGCCACAGCCCCGCCAACAGGATCCAGAAGCCCTCTCCTCAACCCAGCTGATACAGGCATGGTATAACGGTGACGAACGCGTGCGTCGATGGGTAGAAGATTCAGCCAACGCCATTGGCATGAGTCTGTACAACTTCCTCAATATCCTCAATATTAATCAGATTTGGTTTTATGGGCGCAGCTGTGAATTCGGTAGCGGCTGGCTCGACACGATAAGACAACAAATCGGTTTCAACCCGTTTGATCACGGCGATGGTTTGCAAATAAATGCAACACACATCAATTTCGGTCGACTCACTCGCGCCCAGCAAGTAATCGGGATAGGGTATTTATATGCGGAAGCGGCGCTGAAAGAGTGAGCAGGCAGACTCTAACGGATATAGGAGTCCAGCACGCTAAGCACCACCTGCAGGTCCTCTTCCCGTTTGATCTCGTCGTTTTCATGCACGATATGCTCGGTCAGATGTCCCTTAATCACTTCTCGCATCAGACCGTTGACCGCGCCGCGAATAGCGGCGATCTGCTGCAAAACTTCCGCACATTCATGGGGCGCATCGAGCATTTTCTTCAACGCCGCGACCTGACCTTCGATCTTGCTGGCCCGCGCTTTAAGTTTCCGCTTATCGCGAATGGTATGCGACATACAAACCTCAAACTGCCGTTGTGAGCTGGGCGACAGCATACCATGCATTCATCCGGGAAAAGACAATTCTACTGGGGGGTAGTATTTTTAACTGGGGGGAGTAGATTTAAACGCACAAAAAACGATCGAAAATGCTTCTCATGAACGACTTTTCAACGCTCTTACAGCAGGGAAATGCCTGGTTCTTTATCCCGAGCGCGATTCTGCTCGGTGCCCTGCACGGTCTTGAGCCGGGACACTCTAAAACCATGATGGCGGCGTTTATTATCGCTATCAAAGGAACGGTCAGGCAGGCGGTAATGCTGGGACTGGCGGCAACCGTCAGCCACACCGCCATCGTCTGGCTGATTGCACTGGGCGGCATGTACCTCAGCCGTCGGTTTACCGCCGAGGCCGTTGAGCCGTGGCTACAGATGATCTCTGCGGTCATTATTCTGACAACCGCAGCCTGGATGTTCTGGCGGACGTGGCGCGGGGAGAAAAGCTGGCTGGATGAGCAGCAGCATAGCCATCCACCTGCCCCAAAAGCGTTTACCACCATAGTCCGTATCGACGGCACCGCCACGCTGGCCCCGGGACCCATGGTGATGCAGGCCCATCAGCAGGATTATCATCCTGAACTGGCCGGACTGCTGCCGGATTCGAAGGAGTATCAGGATGCACATGCCAGAGCCCATGCAAAAGATATTGAGCGCCGCTTTAGTCGCAACGACGTCAGCAATACGCAAATCATTCTCTTCGGCCTGACCGGCGGGCTTATCCCCTGCCCTGCGGCCATTACCGTGCTGCTGATCTGTATCCAGCTTAAGGCGCTGTCGCTGGGCGCAACTCTGGTCGTGAGTTTCAGTATCGGACTGGCGTTAACCCTGGTGGCGGTGGGCGTCGGGGCGGCGATTAGCCTGCGCCAGGCGACAAAGCGCTGGTCGGGGCTAAACCGCCTCATTGGCAAAGCGCCTTATCTCTCCAGCGCTCTGATCGCTATCGTCGGCGTGTATATGGCGATCCACGGCTACGCGGGACTGAAATAAAACAACCCAGATCACATAATAAAATTCAGGCCCGAAGGCTCTCCCGCTTCCGGGCCTTATATTTATTTACTCGCCAACCTGTAACGCTTATTCTTGCCGAACTGATGGAGTATAAATTCGCAAGGAGCGGTTATGTACTACAGGAATGAAGTCACAGGCTATTTACAATCCAACAGAATCCTCGCATTAAAACTCGACCGCGCGTTAACGGGTGTCAGGGAACAAGTAGCCGATCATGTTACAACATTAGGTGCAGGCGCTACCCGTCTGATATGCGGATGGTCAGATAATTATGCTGGGATATATTAAAAGATTTTTACGATGGCAGTGCCGATCCGTCTTCTCAATGTACGGCCCGACCTGGCTAATCATCCTGTTTGCACTACTGCAAGGGTACTTCTTCCCAGACAGCCCCATCTGGCTTGTAGGTGTTTTCGCCATATTTATACTGGCTATATTTGGTCGTTACGTGAAATGGTAACCGCCTCACAACCGGCACTGATTTAACAATGCAGGCAGCATGCTTAACTTATCATGCATATTAAATAGAGATAATTGTGCAACCATGACAAATACACTTATAAAGATTTTAAAATGGCAATGCCGGTTCTTATTTTCGATATATGCCCCGGGATTACTCACTCTGGTGTTCGCAATCGCGCTAGTACATTTCTTTCCGGAGGGTCCAATTTGGCCCGTCGGTGTATTTGCTATATTCATGATAGTTATAGTTAGTCGTTACGTGAAATGGTAGTCACCACGATTACAACCTCATTAATTATGAAAAAGGCCGCGCAAGGCGGCCTTCTTAGCGCTAAAGGATAACGCTTATGCGTAAACCGGGAAGCGAGCGCAGATTTCCAGTACTTTCTGCTTCACGCGCTCAATCACGGCTTCGTCATTGATGTTGTCCAGCACGTCACACATCCAGCCAGCCAGCTCTTTGACTTCCGCTTCTTTAAAGCCACGACGGGTGACCGCCGGAGAACCGATACGGATACCGGAAGTCACAAACGGGCTCTTAGGATCGTTCGGCACGCTGTTTTTGTTGACGGTGATGTTGGCGCGGCCCAGGGCAGCGTCAGCTTCTTTACCGGTCAGGTTCTTATCAACCAGATCCAGCAGGAACAGGTGGTTTTCCGTGCCGCCGGATACCACTTTGTAGCCACGGTTCAGGAACACTTCCACCATCGCTTTGGCGTTTTTGGCAACCTGCTGCTGGTAAACTTTGAACGCCGGCTCCATCGCTTCTTTCAGCGCCACGGCTTTCGCCGCGATAACGTGCATCAGCGGGCCGCCCTGCGCGCTTGGGAAAACGGCAGAGTTCAGTTTTTTGTACAGCTCTTCGTCACCGCCTTTGGCCAGGATCAGACCACCGCGTGGGCCTGCCAGGGTTTTGTGGGTGGTGGTGGTCACAACGTGAGCATGTGGGACCGGGTTCGGGTAGACGTCAGCGGCGATAAGACCAGCTACGTGCGCCATATCAACGAACAGATATGCACCGATGCTGTCTGCGATTTCACGCATTTTTGCCCAGTCAACCACGCCGGAATAGGCAGAGAACCCGCCGATGATCATCTTCGGTTTGTGGGTCTGCGCCTGCTTCGCCATATCTTCGTAGTCAATTTTACCGGACTCGTCGATACCGTAAGGGATGATGTTATACAGTTTGCCGGAGAAGTTAACCGGGGAGCCGTGGGTCAGGTGACCGCCCTGCGCCAGGTTCATGCCCAGAACGGTATCGCCCGGCTGCAGCAGCGCGGTGTAGACCGCGAAGTTAGCCTGTGAGCCGGAGTGCGGCTGCACGTTAGCGTAGTCGGCACCGAACAGCGCTTTCGCACGGTCAATCGCCAGCTGCTCAACGATATCAACATACTCGCAGCCGCCGTAGTAGCGCTTGCCCGGATAACCTTCAGCATATTTGTTGGTCAGCTGAGAGCCCTGCGCCTGCATCACACGCGGGCTGGTGTAGTTCTCGGAGGCGATCAGTTCGATGTGCTCTTCCTGACGTACTTTTTCCTGCTCCATAGCCTGCCACAGTTCGGCATCATAATCGGCAATGTTCATTTCACGCTTTAACATCCGCATCTCCTGACTCAGCTAACAATAAAATTTTGCCCGTAAAAGGCAGTCCTGTTGGACGACGGCCCACAGTATAACTGATTCGAATTCTGATAACAGGTCTTGACACAGGATTTTACGCAAACGATTGGCTCCGCATGACACAAGGGTTTAAGCAACAAAGATCTCCGCCGAAAAAACGGATTTATTTTCAGTTTGCAGATGCAAATAATTCATCTTAATACGTGGTCGTCGGCGCAAAACATCCCCTTTACAACCGAGTGGGATTACTTATAAGATGCATTTAAAATACAACTTATAAGTAAGATAAGAAGGAAGAGACTATGTTAGACGCCCAAACCATCGCAACGGTAAAATCGACCATTCCCCTGCTGGTAGAAACCGGTCCTAAACTGACCGCCCACTTTTACGACCGGATGTTTGCCCACAATCCGGAACTGAAAGATATCTTCAATATGAGCAACCAGCGCAACGGCGATCAGCGTGAAGCCCTGTTTAACGCCATTGCCGCCTACGCCAGCAATCTTGAGAACCTGGCCGCCCTGCTGCCTGCAGTGGAGAAGATCGCCCAGAAGCACACCAGCTTCCAGATTAAGCCAGAGCAGTACAACATCGTCGGCGCACATCTGCTGGCAACTCTGGATGAGATGTTCAGCCCAGGGCAGGAGGTGCTGGACGCCTGGGGCAAAGCCTACGGCGTACTGGCCGGGGTCTTTATTCAGCGTGAAGATGAGCTTTACCAGCAGAACGCCGCGAAAACCGGCGGCTGGGAAGGCACCCGCGCATTCCGCATTGTGGCAAAAACGCCGCGCAGCCAGTTGATTACCAGCTTCGAACTGGCGCCGGTCGATGGCCACGCCATCGCGGAATATAAACCGGGTCAGTACCTCGGCGTCTGGTTAAAACCCGACGGCTTCGAGTATCAGGAGATCCGTCAGTACTCCCTGACCGGCGGGGATAATCCGCAGCACTATCGCATCGCGGTGAAGCGTGAGGAAGGCGGCCGCGTCTCCAGCTGGCTGCATGATTCTGCCCGGCCGGGCGATGTGATCCACCTGGCCGCACCGGCAGGCGACTTCTTTATGCAGGTCAGCCCGCAGACGCCGGTCACGCTGATTTCAGCCGGGGTCGGCCAGACCCCGATGCTGGCAATGCTCTCAGCGCTTGCCAGGGATCGGCATCCGGCACAGGTCAACTGGTTCCACGCCGCCGAAAACGGCGCGGTTCATGCCTTTGCCGATGAGGTCAGCGCTGCGGGCAGTCAGCTGCCACGTTTCGCCTCGCATATCTGGTATCGCACCCCGGACGAAACCGATCGGGCGAACAGAGGTTTTAACAGCGAAGGGTTAATGAATCTGGGGCAGCTTGAAGGGCAGTTCAGCGATCCGAAGGGCGAGTTCTGGCTTTGTGGTCCGGTGGCGTTTATGCAGTTTGCTGCACAGCAGCTGGTGGCGCTGGGCGTGGACGCTGAGCGTATTCATTACGAATGCTTCGGCCCGCATAAGGTGCTGTAAGCCGTGAATATCCGGCCTTCTCTTGCAGAGAAGGCCGGGTGATACATCAGATTGCCGCGTCGTCTTCTTCGCCGGTACGAATACGTACCACGCGTGCCACGTCGAAGACAAAAATCTTACCGTCGCCAATTTTACCGGTCTGCGCCGTGCGAATAATGGTATCCACACAGGTATCGACGATATCGTCAGTCACCACGATTTCAATTTTCACTTTCGGCAGAAAATCGACCATATACTCTGCGCCACGGTAAAGCTCGGTATGGCCCTTCTGACGACCAAAGCCTTTCACTTCGGTTACCGTCATCCCGGTAATGCCCACTTCCGCCAGCGCTTCGCGGACATCGTCCAGTTTGAAGGGCTTAATAATCGCATCAATCTTTTTCATGGTGTTCCTTTGCTACTCGCCTGTCTGTCATCACGTAACCGGTTGCTCGTCCAACGTATCACAACTGTCGAAAATTTGCGGCAGGAAAACTACTCTTTGAAATCATTCGCCTCAAGCTCGTGGCGCGACAGCAGTTTGTAGAATTCGGTCCGGTTACGGCCGGCCATCCGCGCCGCGTGGGTCACATTGCCTTTGGTAATTTGCAGCAGCTTGCGCAGGTAGTTCAGTTCAAACTGATTACGCGCCTCAACGAAGGTCGGCAGCGCCGTGTTTTCCCCTTCCAGCGCCTGCTCAACCAGCGCATCACCGATCACCGGCGATGAAGTCAGGGCCACACACTGCTCGATTACGTTAACCAGCTGACGCACGTTGCCCGGCCAGCTGGCCGTCATCAGACGCTTCATGGCATCGGTAGAAAACGCACGCACAAAGGGTTTATGTCTGTCCGCAGACTGGCGGAGCAGATGGCTTGCCAGCAGCGGAATATCTTCGGAACGCTCGGCCAGCGCCGGGATCTTCAGATTGACCACGTTCAGACGGTAGAAGAGATCTTCCCGGAATTCGCCGCGTGCCATCGCCTTAGGCAGGTCCCGGTGGGTTGCCGAAACAATGCGCACGTCGATATCCAGATCGCGGTTGCTACCCAGCGGACGAACCTTGCGCTCCTGCAGGACACGCAGCAGCTTCACCTGCAAAGGCGCAGGCATATCACCGATCTCATCGAGGAACAGGGTGCCGCCCTCGGCCGCCTGAAACAGCCCTTCCCGGTTGCTGACCGCCCCGGTAAACGCCCCTCTGGCGTGACCAAACAGCTCCGACTCCAGCAGCTGTTCCGGCAGCGCGCCGCAGTTAATGGCGATAAAGGGGTTTTTACAGCGCGGGCTGGCGTTATGAATCGCCTGGGCGAGGATCTCCTTACCCGTGCCGCTCTGACCGTTGATCAGCACGCTGACATCCGACTGTGCCACCATCCTGGCCTGCTCCAACAGGCGCAGCATCAGGGGGCTGCGGGTGACAATCGACTCGCGCCACTGTTCATCGCTTGAGGCTGCGGTATGCTCCAGCGCGCCGTCAATCGCCTGGTACAGCGCATCTTTGTCGACCGGCTTGGTCAGAAAGCTGAAGACACCCTGCTGGGTGGCGGCGACGGCGTCAGGGATCGAGCCGTGAGCGGTAAGGATAATGACAGGCATTCCCGGCTGGACCTTCTGGATTTCACTGAACAGCTGCATGCCGTCCATCTCATCCATCCGCAGATCGCTGATCACCAGGTCGATTTTATCCCGGGCCAGTACCCGCAAACCTTCCTGACCGCTTTCGGCGGTGACCACGCTGTAGCCTTCGCTGGTCAGACGCATGCCCAGCAGCTTCAGCAGGCCCGGATCGTCATCCACCAGCAGCAGATGCGCAGATTTATGCCCCGTCATGGATTCTCCTCTCCCTGCTGTTCATCTTCCGGGGCGGGTTTGTCTGTGCTCCGGTCACTGTCGGGGTTGAAAGCCGCCGTCGGTTTACGCGACGACAGCCGCCTTTCGATATCGGTCAGATTTTCCAGCTTGCGGGTCGTGAGATCGAGCTGGTTGCGCAGATGTTCCTGCTGTTGACGGAGCGTGTCCAGCTCACCGTCCGTAGACTGCTGCAGTTTCGCGTAGCGGGAACGTTCGCTGGAGAGCTGCAGTTCGAGCATCTGTCCGTCGCGCCAGATCTGATACAGCGGCCGCACCTGTCCAGGGATCCCGCTGCTAAAGGTATCGAGGCGCGCCATCATTTCCCGGCGCTCCAGCGGAGTGATCTTCGCGCTGCCCAGTAAAATGGCGTGCATAAAGCCGTCCTGCCAGGTGTCATCCAGCTGCAGACGCGCCTGTGCACGGGCCTCGGCGGGCGGCAGACGCCCGGCGCAGTCCATGGCCCGCATCCAGAACAGCGGATTGCTTTCCGTGGCCGTCCCGGTCATCAGCTGGATATCATCACAGTCGGTCAGTAAATAATCAGCCAGCTGATGCTGGGGAAGCTTTTCGCTAATACCGCCGTTCGGCGGGCTATCGGAAGAAGGGGATACGCACCCGGCCAGGGTCAGTCCCGCCAGCCCGGCCAGTAAGGAACGAACAATTTTCGCGTTAAAATTACGTGCTAAGGCCTGTGACATACTCACCCGATATTGATTCATTGTATGGTGTTTTCCGGCGCTGTAAGGGGGAGCACTATGCGGAAACGGACATCGCCCGCGCTGTCGTCGACCAGCTGAAGTTCACCCTGCATACGGCGGATACAGTCTCTGGCAATGCTCAGGCCAAGACCGGTGCCTTTTACCGCGCCCTTGCGCTGGTGGCTCCCCTGATAAAAAGGCTCAAAAATCATGGCTCTTTCCGCGTCAGGGATCGGCGTGCCGGTGTTGGCGACGTCGATAAAGACGCGCGCGCCCTGGAGAGTGCTCTGGATATAAATGTTACCGGATTCAGTGCCGTAGTGCACCGCATTGGAATAAAGATTATCCAGCACGCTCATCAACAGCATCGGCTCCGCCAGGCAGGCCGGAGCGTCGAGTTTCACCCCGGTATGCATCATTTTAGCCCGTGCTGGCAAACTGTGTGCAGAGAGAACCATTTCCACCAGCGGTGCCAGCTCAACGCTTTCCAGATCCACCGCCCCGTCGGCCAGTTTACGGTTGTAGTCCAGCAGTTGTTCTATCAGTTTTTGCAGATTACGACTGCTGTTATCGAGGATCGCCACCACTTCCTGCTGCTCGGCGGTGAGCGGCCCGACCACCTCGTCAGCCAGCAGCTCGGTGCCTTCACGCATGCTGGCAAGGGGGGTTTTCAGCTCGTGGGAAAGATGACGCAGAAACTGGTGGCGCTGGGATTCGAGCCAGGCCAGACGCTCGCTGAGCCAGATAATACGCTGCCCGACGGAGCGCAGCTCGCGCGGCCCGCTGAACACGGCCTGATTGCTCAGCGCCCTGCCCTCGCCCAGCCGGTTAATCATACGCTCCAGGCCTTTAACCGGGCCGATAATCATCCGGGTAAACAGCAGAACCATCGCCAGGCTGACGAGGAACAGAACCAGCGCCTGCCAGCCAAAGAACTGCCCGCGCTCGGCAATCTCCTGCTGGAGCTGCTGCCCGCGGGAAAAGACCACCGTGCGGGTCGCCTGCACCATCTCGGTGTTGGCGCTGGCAAACCCTTCCAGCCACGCCGAAGCCTGAGCATCCGGCCCGCTGTTGTGACACTGGATCTTTGCCAGGTCGTTCAGACTCTGGCGCAGGCTCTGCCAGATTTTCTCATCGGGCAGCACGCCTGCGTGGGCGTCGAGCATTTCAGAATAGCGCTTACGCTGGTTCTGGTAGACACTCGCCAGGGTGGGATCGTCGAGCACGCAGTACTGGCGGTAGCTACGCTCCATTTCAAGCGCCGCGTTAGTCATGGCTTCGCTGCGGCGGGCGTCGATAAGCGTCGTCCGGTTAGTCATGGCGGCCTGGGCGCTGAGCGCGTTAAGGCTCTGCCACGCCTGCCAGGCAAGCACCAGCAGCGGCAGCAGGATCAGCAGAAAGGCCAGCATCACCAGCTGGCGCAAAGAACGGGGAAAGAGGGACCAGCGCTTCACGGAAATCGTCTCACTGTCATCGGCTTTCATGGGATGCTAACTGAGGTCGCCGTCCGGTTAAAGCCCTGATTACGCTAAACCCGGAAAGCAGAAACAACAAAGCCAGGCGCAGGCCTGGCTTTGTTGTGGAATAAGGCGGTGCCTAACTCAACGTTTCGCCCGATGGTTGATAAAGCAAAGCAATTATCAGTAGCTGGACGGCAGGCACCTTTTTGTGCGTCATTCGAAGTTTATGTAGCACGTCCCGAAGGGGCTGACATAAGAAGGTGAATGAGCCACTGGTTATTATTATGCAGTATCCGTGCCAGAACACAAATAAAATTATTAACACGTTGTTTTACATTGAGTTTATAAATAAATCACCAAACACATAACTGGCCAATTATTAACCGCACAGTCTCTTTTTGGCGACACCCTGCCAAAGCTTTAGTACCAACCTTTAAAATCAATAAATTAAATGTCTCCTTTTGGCGACAGTATAAAACAGCACCTGTCTGCAAAAGCCGACACATAAAAAAAGCCCTCCGCTCTCGCGAAGGGCCTTCTGTTTCGTCAGAACTTAGCCCAGCTGCTTACGGGCATTGCGGAAGATACGCATCCACGGGCTGTCCTCGCCCCAGTTTTCCGGGTGCCAGGAGTTGCTGACGGTGCGGAATACGCGCTCCGGGTGCGGCATCATAATGGTCGCACGGCCATTTTCGCTGGTCACCGCAGTGATCCCGTTCGGGGAGCCGTTCGGGTTCGCCGGATAAGTCTGGGTCACTTTACCGAAGTTATCGACATAGCGCAGTGCCACCAGGCCTTTGCTCTCCAGCGCTGCCAGATGGGCATCATCACGCACTTCAACGCGGCCTTCACCGTGGGAAACGGCAATCGGCATCTGCGATCCGACCATGCCCTGCAGCAGCAGGGACGGGCTCTGGGTGATTTCCACCAGGCTGAAACGCGCCTCGAAGCGATCCGAATGGTTGCGCACAAAGCGCGGCCACAGCTCGCTACCCGGGATCAGCTCGCGCAGGTTCGACATCATCTGACAGCCGTTACAGACACCCAGCGCCAGCGTCTGCGGACGGTGGAAGAAGGTTTCGAACTCATCGCGCACGCGGCTATTGAAGAGGATCGATTTCGCCCAGCCTTCACCTGCACCCAGCACGTCGCCGTAGGAGAAGCCGCCGCAGGCCACCAGCGCCTGGAAGCTCTCAAGCCCGGTACGTCCCGCCAGCAGGTCGCTCATATGGACGTCAATCGCATCGAAGCCGGCACGGTGGAACGCCGCCGCCATCTCAACGTGGGAGTTAACGCCCTGCTCGCGCAGCACGGCCACTTTCGGGCGCGCGCCGGTTGCAATGTAAGGCGCAGCGATATCGTCATTAATATCGAAGGAGAGCTTAACGTTCAGACCCGGATCGCGGTCGTGCGTTTTCGCCTCGTGTTCCTGATCGGCGCACTCAGGGTTATCGCGCAGACGCTGCATCTGCCAGGTGGTTTCCGCCCACCAGGTACGCAGGGTGGTCCGGCTTTCGCTGAACACCGGCTGGCCTGCTGCGCTAATCACAAAGCGATCGCCGGCGGTTGCCGCGCCCAGATAGTGGACGCACTCTGACAGTCCGTGAGCGCTGAGGATCGCCTCAACCGCGTCACGATCCGCTGCGCGAACCTGAATCACCGCGCCCAGCTCTTCATTAAACAGCGCCGCCAGACGGTCTTCGCCGAGCGCCGCGATGTCAGCTTCAACGCCGCAGTGGCCGGTAAAGGCCATTTCCGCCAGGGTTACCAGCAGGCCGCCGTCGGAACGGTCATGGTAGGCCAGCAGTTTACGGGCGGCGACCAGCGCCTGAATGGCGTCGTAGAAGCCTTTCAGCTGCGCGCTGCTGCGCACGTCGGCAGGCTTGTCGCCCAGCTGACGATAGACCTGCGCCAGGGCCGTCGCGCCGAGAGCATTGTTGCCCTGGCCGAGGTCGATCAGCAGCAGGGCGTTATCTTCGGTCGAGAGCTGCGGCGTAATGGTGGCACGCACATCTTCCACGCGGGCGAAGGCGGTGATCACCAGCGACAGCGGAGAGGTCATCTCGCGCTGCTCGTTACCTTCCTGCCAGCGGGTTTTCATCGACATGGAGTCTTTACCCACCGGAATGGTCAGGCCCAGGGCCGGACACAGCTCCTCGCCGACCGCTTTAACCGCAGCATACAGGCCGGCGTCTTCACCCGGATGGCCTGCAGCAGACATCCAGTTAGCGGAAAGCTTAATACGTTTGATATCGCCGATTTGCGTCGCGGCGATGTTAGTCAGCGCTTCGCCAACCGCCAGACGGGCGGAGGCGGCGAAGTCCAGCAGCGCCACCGGAGCGCGTTCGCCCAGCGCCATCGCTTCGCCATAGTAGCTGTCGAGGCTGGCGGTGGTCACCGCGCAGTTCGCCACCGGAACCTGCCACGGACCGACCATCTGGTCACGCGCCACCATCCCGGTCACGGTACGGTCGCCAATGGTCACCAGGAAGGTTTTCTCCGCGACTGCAGGCAGATGCAGAACGCGATTAACCGCCTCGGCGACGGTGATGCCCTGCTGCACAAAGGCTTCGCCTTTCGCCGTCAGCGTCTGCACATCGCGGGTCATTTTTGGCGTTTTTCCCAGCAGCACGTCCAGCGGCATATCAATTGGCTGGTTATCGAAATGGCTGTCGTTAAGGGTCAGATGCAGTTCTTCCGTCGCTTCACCGATCACTGCATAAGGGGCGCGCTCGCGGCGGCACAGCTCATCAAACAGCGGAAGCTGGTCAGCAGCCACCGCCATGACATAGCGTTCCTGGGATTCGTTACACCAGATTTCCAGCGGGCTCATGCCCGGTTCATCGCTGAGGATATCGCGCAGAGAGAAACGACCGCCGCGTCCGCCGTCGCTGACCAGCTCCGGCATGGCGTTAGAGAGACCGCCCGCGCCCACGTCGTGGATAAACAGAATCGGGTTGGCATCGCCCAGCTGCCAGCAGCGGTCGATAACTTCCTGGCAGCGACGTTCCATTTCCGGGTTGTCGCGCTGAACGGATGCAAAGTCGAGGTCAGCATCGGATTGACCTGAGGCCATTGAGGAAGCCGCACCGCCGCCAAGGCCGATGTTCATGGCCGGACCGCCCAGCACGATCAGTTTCGCACCGACGACGATCTCGCCCTTCTGCACGTGCTCGTCACGAATGTTGCCGATCCCGCCCGCCAGCATAATCGGCTTGTGGTAGCCACGCAGCTCTTCGCCGTTGTGGCTGGTGACTTTCTCTTCGTAGGTACGGAAGTAGCCGTTCAGAGCCGGACGGCCGAATTCGTTGTTAAAGGCCGCGCCGCCCAGCGGACCGTCGGTCATAATATCCAGCGCGCTGACAATACGGTCAGGCTTGCCGAAGTCCTCTTCCCACGGCTGTTCAAAGCCCGGGATGCGCAGGTTAGAGACCGAGAAGCCGACCAGGCCCGCTTTCGGCTTGGCGCCGCGACCGGTTGCGCCTTCGTCGCGGATCTCGCCGCCGGACCCCGTTGCCGCACCCGGCCAGGGCGAAATTGCCGTCGGGTGGTTGTGGGTTTCCACCTTCATCAGGATATGCGCCTGCTCCTGATGGTACGCGTAGCGCCCTGCTTTATGGTCGGCAAAGAAACGGCCTACTTCAGACCCTTCCATTACCGCAGCGTTGTCTTTATAGGCCGACAGAACGTGGTCCGGGGTCTGCTCGAAGGTGTTTTTGATCATTTTAAACAGCGACTTCGGCTGCTGTTCACCGTCGATTACCCAGTCGGCATTGAAGATTTTGTGGCGGCAGTGCTCGGAGTTAGCCTGCGCGAACATATAGAGTTCGATATCGTTAGGGTTACGGCCCAGACGGGTAAACGCATCCTGTAAATAGTCGATTTCGTCTTCCGCCAGCGCGAGGCCGAGACGCAGGTTGGCGTCAATCAGCGCCTGACGGCCCTGCCCCAGCAGATCAACGCTCTGGACCGGCGCAGGCTGGTGGTGGGCAAAGAGTTTTTCCGCCTCTTCCAGCGCGTCGAATACGCACTCCATCATGCGGTCATGCAGCTCTGCGGCAACATCCTGCCACTGTTCCGCGCTCAGGCTCGGGGCATCAATATAGTACGCCACGCCGCGCTCCAGTCGGCTCACCTGATTCAGGCCGCAGTTATGGGCGATGTCGGTTGCTTTTGAAGACCAGGGGGAGATAGTGCCAGGACGCGGGGTCACCAGCAGCAGTTTGCCGGAAGGAGTATGGCTGCTCAGGCTCGGACCATACTTTAACAGGCGCGCCAGTCGCGCAAGTTCATCTTCACTCAGGGACGCATTCAGGTCGGCAAAATGGACATACTCAGCGTAAATGTTGCTTACCGGGAGGTTGGCCGCCTGAAATCGTGCCAGCAGTTTGTTAATACGAAATGCAGACAGTGCAGGCGAACCACGCAGAATTTCCATCATAAGTCTCTCGTCTTCTAAGCGCCGGGGCGCTTTAAGTGTGCGCAAGGGGGGAAAACGGGCGTTATTATAAAGAATACTGGCCCCCGACGAAACCGTTTGCGTCGAAATAAAATCAACGCGTTTTTTACCATTCTATGTGGCCCACATCGTGAATTAGTTGCCAACTGACGCAATGTTAAGCAAAATGCCGCTCATTCACCCCCAGGCTCTTCAACTATTTATGGCTACGGTACGCTGAGGCTTAGCACGACGCAGAGAATTAACTAATTGAAAAAATTAAAGATTAATTATCTGCTCATCGGCATGGTTACGCTGCTGCTGGCAGGGGCCCTATGGCCTTCTATTCCCTGGTTCGGCAAGGCCGAAAACCGTATCGCCGCGATCCAGTCGCGGGGAGAGCTGCGCGTCAGTACCATTGTGTCACCGGTCACCTATACCGACGTGAACGGCAAAGTAATCGGCCTGGACTATGAGCTGGCCCAGCACTTCGCCGACTACCTCGGCGTTAAGTTGACGATTACCGTGCGCCAGAATATTAACCAGCTATTCGACGACCTGGATAACGGCGACGCGGATCTGCTGGCCGCCGGGCTGGTCTACAACAGCGAGCGCGTTAAAAACTATCAGCCTGGCCCGACCTATTACTCGGTCTCTCAGCAGCTGGTTTATCGGGTCGGCAACTATCGCCCCCGGTCGCTGGCGACCCTGAACGCGCAGCAGCTGACGATTGCTCCCGGACACGTGGCAATCAGCGACCTGAAAGCGCTGAAAGAGACGAAGTATCCCGATCTAAACTGGACCGTCGACGATAAGCGCGGCACCGTGGCCCTGCTGGAAGCGGTCACGGATGGTCAGCTCGATTACACCATTTCAGATTCGGTGGCCATCGGCCTGTTTCAGCGCGTACACCCCGAACTGGCGGTGGCGCTGGACATCACCGATGAGCAACCGGTGACCTGGTTCAGCCAGCTTGATGATGACAATACTCTGTCGGCGGCGATGCTCGATTTTTTTAGCAACATTAATGAAGACGGCACCCTTTCACGCCTGGAAGAGAAGTATCTCGGGCACGGGGCCGGCTTTGACTATGTCGATACGCGCTCTTTCCTGCGCGCGGTAGACAGTACTCTGCCCGATCTACAGCCACTGTTCGAGAAATACGCGGAGCATATCGACTGGCGGCTGCTGGCGGCGATCTCTTATCAGGAATCCCACTGGGACCCGCAGGCCACCTCGCCTACCGGCGTGCGCGGTCTGATGATGCTGACCCGCAACACAGCTCAAAGCCTCGGCATTAACGATCGTACCGATGCAGAGCAGAGCATCAGCGGCGGCGCTCGCTATCTGAAAGATATGATGGATAAAGTCCCGAGTACGGTCCCGGAAGAGGAGCGGATCTGGTTTGCACTGGCAGCCTACAATATGGGCTACGCCCATATGCTGGATGCGCGGGCGCTGACGGCAAAGCAGAAAGGGAATCCCGATAGCTGGACGGAAGTGAAGCAGCGCCTGCCGCTACTCAGCCAGAAGGCCTGGTACAGCAAGCTGACCTACGGCTACGCCCGTGGCCATGAAGCCTATGCCTATGTGGAAAATATCCGCAAATATGAAATCAGCCTGGTCGGCTATCTGCTGGAAAAAGAGAAAATGGCCGAGAAAGCGCTGCAGCTTTCTGCCGGCTACCCGGCAGTGTCGCAAGGTGAAATGAAATATGCCGGTTCCGGCGTGCTGCCGTTTGTCGCTTACACCCCGGATGAAGCCTTCGACAGGCTGCGACTGACGATCCCACCCGCGCTGATGGAACCACCGTCGGCTAAATAATGTCTTTGTCTGGCTGCTCAGCCTGTTTCAGCGCCTTTTTCTGCGCTCTACGGTAACGGAAAAAGTCGCTGAGCAGAGCGGAACACTCATCGGCCAGCACGCCTTCCGTAACCTCCACCCGATGATTCATCCCCGGATGATGCAGCACATCCATCAGGGAACCGGCCGCACCGGTTTTCGCATCCCGCGCACCGAATACCAGCCGTCCGACGCGGCCATGCACCATCGCCCCGGCGCACATCACGCAGGGTTCAAGAGTGACATAGAGCGTCGTTTCCAGCAGGCGATAGTTTTGCAGCACCAGTCCACCCTGGCGCAGAGCCATAATTTCCGCATGCGCGGTCGGATCGTGATGCCCAATCGGCCGGTTCCAGCCTTCGCCAATGGCCCGGTTATCGTGAACCAGCACCGCGCCCACAGGAACCTCGCCCTCTTCCCAGGCGCGCTGCGCCAGCCGAAGCGCGTGGCGCATCCAGTATTCATGGTTTAGTTCACTATCCGACACGGTAAGCACTCCAGATGAAAAAGCGGGCCGCATTATACACAGCCGCCTTGCAATGCAACATGCTTATTCCAGCTGCTGCAACTCGCCGCCGGGCGTGACGCGCCAGCGATGCTGGCAGAAATAGAGCAGAGGGTTGTCCTGATTGCTGTCGCTGTAGCCGCTGTAGAGCCGCAGCGGCGTGCCGATTTTTCGCTCCAGCTGAGCGACTTTTTCATGCCCAAGACAGCGTACCGTCAGCACCCATCCGCCAAAACGACGGCTGTGCTGGCTGGCAATAAGATTAACGCGTGGCAGCCACGGAGTATCAAAATAAACCTGCTGCACCAGCGGCTGCGGAGAGCCGGTGATCAGCCAGACATCGGCATCGGTGCTGGTCAGGTACTCGGTCAGGCGGGCGTGAACCACCGGGAAGGTGGTTACGTTATTGCGAAACCAGACCACAAATTTCGCTTCCAGCTCGCGCAGGCGCGCTTCGCTGTGACCAAAAGTGCAGCCCCACAGCAGCAGGCTCATCGGCCAGCGGGCGGCACGGCCTTTAACCAATAGCCCGCCGCCAATCACCGGCAGCAGCAACAGCACAAGCAGCGCATTGATCGGCTGATGACGCAGCAAAAAGCGCAGAAAACTGCCAAACATATCCTGCTGATGCAGCGTGCCATCAAGGTCAAAAAAAACCACACGACGCTCGTTCGTTGCCAAACCTTACTCCTCTGGATCGTTAAACCCTAACAGCCAGGTAAACAGGAACCCGGCAATCACCGCTACTAAATAGCCTAACAGATAGAGCGCGACTTTTCCGGTAACTATCGTCATTGCCAGCGGCAGGCCGGAGATACCAAAGGTGATCACCGTCGCCACTTTGCAGTAGCTGATGAACGCCCCGCCAACCGCGCCGCCCAGGCAGGCAGCGATAAAAGGTTTACCCAGCGGCAGGGTCACACCGAAGATCAGCGGCTCGCCAATCCCCAGCAGTCCCACCGGCAGCGCGCCTTTAATCACCTTTTTCAGCCGGGCGTTGCGCGTTTTCATCAGCACGGCTAGCGCTGCGCCGACCTGTCCGACGCCCGCCATCGCCAGGATAGGAAGGAGCGCGTTAAAGCCGTGCGCCTGGATCAGCTCAACGTGGATAGGCACCAGGCCCTGATGCAGACCGGTCAGCACCAGCGGCAGGAATGTCCCCGCGAGAACCGCACCGACCAGCAGGCCGCCGCGATCGATAGCCCAGGTCGCGCCGTGGGCGATGGATTCGGCGATCCAGCCGCCCAGCGGCTGCAGTACCACGATCGCGACCGTCCCGGCGATCAGCGTCGTCAGCAGCGGATTGAGGATCAGCTCGATAGATCCCGGCAGCAGATTGCGCAGTCGACGCTCGATCCAGCACATCAGCACCACCACCAGCAGCACGGCGATCACCCCGCCGCGTCCCGGCTGCAGCGCCTCACCAAACAGCGTGATCTGGGCCAGCTGCGGGCTGGAGAGGATCCCGGCCATCACGCCGCCCATCGCCTGTGAACCTCCGAAAACTTTGGCGGTATTGACCCCCACCAGGATATTCATAATGGCGAATACCGCGCTGCCGAAGATCGCCAGCAGGCCCAGCATATTGGGATACTGAGTCGCGAAATCGCCGACGATATCCGGCCGTTTAAGGATATTGATGATGCCGGTAATCAGACCCGAGGCGATAAACGCCGGGATCAGCGGAATAAAGACATTCGCCAGCTGGCGTAGCGCATCGCTCATCGGGGCTTTGTACTTCGCCTTGGCCTGCGCCTTATTACGCTCAATATCGTCCGTCGCCGTATTCTCCTGAGGAGCACCGATCAGGCTGCGCATCGCATCCACCACCTGCGCCGCCTTTCCCGGCCCGACGATCAGCTGATGCTGCTCGCCCTGCTTAACGTAGCCGCTGACGCCAGGCAGCTTACGCAGCCGGGGCAGGTCCATCTGCGCCTCGTCCCGCACCTCAATGCGTACCCGCGTCATGCAGTTTTCCAGCCGTTCAATATTATTCTGACCGCCGATGCCCTGCAGGATCTCGCGGGCGAGCGCTGCTGCTTTGTCCATATCCGCCTCTTTTTAGTTTTCCAGTGCCGCGCGTAAAAATCCCTGGTGCGCGTCGAGTCTGAGCCTGGCCGCCGCCGCGTCCAGCCCGGTTAAGACCATCAGAATGGCCGGTTTGACTTCATGATCGGTTTGCTCCAGCACCGCTTGTGCCTCTTCACGCGTGGTCCCCGTGGCTTCCACCACCATGCGACAAGCTCTGTCCATCAACTTGATATTGGTCGCTTTCATATCCACCATCAGGTTCTGGTACACCTTGCCGAAGCGGATCATCGCCCCGGTGGAGATCATATTCAGCACCAGCTTCTGCGCCGTCCCGGATTTAAGCCGCGTCGAGCCGGTTAAGGCTTCCGGCCCAACCACCGGGGAGATGGCAATATTCGCTTCACGGGCAATCGGCGAATCCGGATTGCAGGAGATAGCGACCGTCGTGCAGCCCACTTTGCGGGCCCAGGCCAGCCCGCCAATCACGTATGGTGTGCGGCCAGAGGCGGCCAGTCCGACGACCAGATCTTCCGCGCGCAGATCCAGCGCCTGCAGATCGTCCGCGCCCAGTTGGGCATTATCCTCAGCGCCCTCCACGGCTTTCAGCAGCGCGCCCGGCCCCCCGGCAATCAGGCCGATCACCAGGCCGTGCGGCACACCAAAGGTCGGCGGACATTCTGAGGCGTCGAGCACGCCCAGACGCCCGCTGGTGCCCGCGCCCATATAGATAAGACGACCGCCCGCCCGCAGCGCAGCCCCGGCCGCATCCACCGCACGAGCCACATCGGGTAAAGTGGCTTTTACCGCCTGCGCAACCAGCGTATCCTGTTGATTAAAACGGTTAACGAGCTCGATTGTTGTCAGCGCGTCCAGATCCATCGTCTGCGGGTTACGCGTTTCTGAAATCAGCGATCCAAGATTCATATTTGACCCTTTTTGAATATTTAATTCATAGTAACCACCATGTAGTGGAATATAAAATTCATTCGTTGGTGTAAGAACACAAAGTTGCAGTTGCTGTCACATTTTTACCCCGGAGCCTCCATGAATTGTTTGATCCGCATTCGTCAGCGTTACCCAGGCCTGGCGCAGAGCGACAAGAGACTGGCCGACTTCCTGCTGGACAAGCCCGATCGCGCCCGCCATCTCAGCTCGCAGCAGCTGGCGGTGGAGGCCAGCGTCAGCCAGTCCAGCGTGGTCAAGTTCGCGCAAAAAATGGGGTTTAAGGGCTTTCCGGCGCTTAAGCTGGCGCTCAGCGAGGCGCTGGCCAGCAGCCCGACACCGCACTCTGTGCCGGTTCATAACCAGATCCGCGGCGACGATCCGCTGCGCCTGGTCGGCGAGAAGCTGATTAAAGAGAACCTGGCTGCCATGCATGCCTCACTGGACGTCAACAGCGAGGATAAGCTGCGGGAAAGCGTTGTGCTGCTGCGCGACGCCCGGCGTATCGTTTTAACCGGGATCGGCGCGTCCGGTCTGGTGGCGCGCAATTTCGGCTGGAAGCTCATGAAGATAGGGCTGAATGCGGTGGTGGAGCAGGATATGCACGCCCTGCTGGCGACGGTACAGGCGATGGCACCAGAAGATGTGCTGCTGGCGATCTCCTACAGCGGCGAGCGGCGTGAAATTAATCTCGCGGCGGATGAAACCCTGCGCGTGGGCGGTAAGATCCTGGCGATCACCGGCTTTACCCCTAACGCGCTACAGCAGCGGGCCACGCACTGCCTCTATACCATCGCCGAAGAGCAGGCCACGCGCAGCGCGGCGATCTCGTCGACCAGCGCGCAGATGATGCTGACCGATCTGCTGTTTATGGGGCTGGTTCAGCAGGATCTGGAGCATGCGCCGGAGCGGATCCGCCACAGCGAAGCGCTGGTGAAAAAGCTGGTCTGAGCAGGGAATGCGCGTATAATGCCCGCCCTGTTTGTGTTGTTTCTGAGACTTTCCTGATGGCGCTGTTAATCACCAAAAAATGCATAAATTGCGATATGTGCGAACCGGAGTGCCCGAACGAGGCCATTTCGATGGGTGACAGCATTTATGAGATTAACAGCGACCTTTGCACCGAGTGCATCGGCCACTATGAGACGCCGACCTGCCAGAAAGTGTGCCCGATCCCCAATACCATCCTGAAAGACCCGGCACGGCTGGAAACCGACGAGATGCTTTGGGACAAGTTTGTCCAGCTGCACCACGCCGATAAAATTTAACGACTTTCGATAATCACGGTCGCGCAGGCGTAGTGGCGTTCATCGGCCAGGGTGACGTGAATCGACCCCACGCCCAGCTTTTCTGCCAGCCGCTGCGCTTCTCCCCACAGCCGTAACCGCGGTTTGCCCAGCTCATCGTTAAACACCTCAAACTGATTAAACGCCAGTCCGTTGCGAATACCGGTGCCGAAGGCCTTCGCCGCCGCCTCTTTGACCGCAAAGCGTTTCGCCAGGAAACGGACCGGCTGCTGGTGAGATTGCCAGATAGCCCACTCGTTTTCGCTGAGTACGCGCTTTGCCAGACGATCGCCGCTGCGGCCAATGACCGCTTCAATGCGAGCAATTTCCACAATGTCGGTTCCCAGCCCCAGAATAGCCATTAGCGACGCGCTTCCAGCATCAGACGTTTCATTTCGCTGACCGCCTCTTTCAGACCGCTCATCACCGCCCGGCCAATAATGGCATGGCCGATATTCAGCTCGTGCATCTCCGGCAGCGCGGCAATAGCCTGCACGTTGTGGTAGGTCAGACCGTGGCCCGCATTGACCTTCAGCCCGAGGCTTGCCGCATAGGTCGCTGCTTTTGCGATACGCGCCAGCTCCTGGGCCTGAGCGGCTTCGTCCCTGGCATCGGCATAGCAGCCGGTATGAATTTCAATGTAGGGCGCGCCCACATCGGCAGCCGCTTTGATTTGCTCAGCGTCGGCGTCAATAAACAGCGATACCAGGATCCCGGCGTCGGCCAGGCGTTTACAGGCGTCGCGCATTTTATCCCGCTGACCGGCCACGTCCAGACCGCCTTCAGTGGTCACTTCCTGACGTTTTTCCGGCACCAGGCAGCAGAAATGCGGCTTTGTCTCGCAGGCAATGGTCAGCATCTCTTCGGTGACCGCCATCTCCAGGTTCATGCGCGTATCCAGGGTCTGTCGCAGAACGCGCACGTCGCGGTCGGTGATATGGCGGCGATCTTCCCGCAGGTGAACGGTGATCCCGTCGGCTCCGGCCTGCTCGGCGATAAACGCCGCCTGAACCGGATCGGGATACGCGGTGCCGCGGGCATTGCGCAGAGTAGCAATATGATCGATGTTGACGCCTAACAGTAATTCAGCCATGACAATCCTCAGATCGTAGAGTTAAGAGCAAAATATTAACGCGGCTTCGGCACAAACTGCCGGAACAGCTCCCTGCTTTTCAGCGGCTTACCACCAAGATACGGCTTCAGGGCGATGCGGGTAAAGCGTTTCGCCGCACGCAGGGTATCGCTGTCGGGAAACTCGCGTTCGGCCAGCGCCCGCAGATGGCGTCCGGTAAAGGTGGCGTTATCAATCACCAGGCTGGCGATAAAGCCCCTCTCCTCGCGGTAGCGATAGGTCATCGTATCATCTACCTCTTCTCCGCTGCCCGCGCAGTGGAGGAAATCGACGCCGTAGCCCAGGTGACCCAGCAGCGCCAGTTCAAAGCGGCGCAGGGCCGGTTCCGGCGAGCCTGTGGCACCCGCCAGCATCTGGATGCAGTTGAGGTAGTCGAAGAAGAGTTCGGAGAAGCGCGTTTCCTGTTCAAGGACGCGGGAGATCAGTTCGTTGACGTAGAGGCCGCTGTAGAGCGTGATGCCGCTGAGCGGTAACGCCAGCGAGACGGGTTCGGCACTGCGCAGGGTTTTGACGTCGCCGCGCCCGCCAAAGCGGACCAGCAGAGGGGTAAAAGGTTGCAGAGCGCCTTTAAGGCTGGAACGTTTTGAACGTGCGCCTTTTGCTACCAGGCGCACGCGCCCCGACTCTTCCGTGAAGACGTCCAGCATAAGGCTGGTTTCGCTCCACGGACGGCTGTGGAGGACAAATGCCCGTTGCCAGCCTTCCAAACTAGTTTGCTCAGAGATCGTCTACATAGCCGAGACTACGCAGGGCGCGTTCGTCATCGGCCCAGCCAGATTTCACTTTTACCCACAGCTCGAGGTAAACGCTGGCTTCAAACATCTCTTCCATATCCTTACGCGCTTCGATACCTATGGTTTTGATCTTGGCCCCTTTGTTGCCGATCACCATCTTCTTCTGACCTTCACGCTCGACGAGGATCAGACCGTTGATGTCATACCCGCCGCGTTCGTTGGTCTGGAAGCGTTCGATCTCTACGGTCACCGAATAAGGGAGTTCCGCACCGAGGAAACGCATCAGTTTCTCACGGATGATTTCGGAGGCCATAAAGCGCTGAGAGCGGTCGGTAATGTAGTCTTCCGGGAAGTGATGGATCGCTTCCGGCAGGTGCTTACGCACGATGCTGGCGATGGTATCCACGTTAGTACCGGTTTCCGCAGACAGCGGCACGATATCGAGGAAGTTCATCTGGCTTGCCAGGAACTGCAGGTGCGGCAGCAGATCGGCTTTTTCCTGCACGTTGTCCACTTTGTTGACCGCGAGGATCACCGGCGCTTTACCGCCGCGCAGTTTATTGAGCACCATTTCGTCATCGGCGGTCCAGCGGGTGCCTTCAACGACAAAGATGATCAGCTCAACGTCCCCAATGGAGCTACTGGCCGCCTTGTTCATCAGGCGGTTGATAGCGCGCTTTTCTTCCATGTGCAGGCCGGGGGTGTCCACGTAAATAGCCTGATACGGCCCTTCAGTGTGGATACCGACGATGCGGTGACGCGTAGTCTGTGCTTTACGGGAAGTAATAGAAATCTTCTGCCCGAGCAGCTTGTTCAGCAGAGTGGATTTGCCAACGTTGGGACGACCCACGATGGCAACAAATCCGCAGTAATTTTTTTCGTCGCTCATTCCAGCTCCAGTTTTTTCAGCGCCTGTTCGGCGGCAGCCTGCTCCGCCTTACGACGGCTGGAACCCGTGCCAACTACCGGTTCACTCAGGCCGCTGACCTGGCAGTGGATAGTAAATTCCTGATCGTGTGCTTCGCCACGGACCTGCACCACCAGATAAGACGGCAGCGGCAGATGGCGACCCTGCAAATACTCCTGCAAACGGGTTTTCGGATCTTTTTGCTTATCGCCCGGACTGATTTCGTCCAGACGGGTCTGATACCAGCTCAGTATCAGTTTCTCAACGCTCTGAATATCGCTGTCGAGGAAAACGCCGCCAATCAGCGCTTCCACGGTGTCCGCCAGAATCGACTCACGACGGAAGCCCCCGCTTTTCAGCTCGCCAGGTCCCAGTCGCAGACACTCGCCGAGCTCAAACTCGCGGCCGAGCTCCGCCAGCGTATTGCCGCGAACCAGCGTGGCGCGCATACGGCTCATATCCCCTTCATCCACTCGCGGGAAGCGGTGATAGAGTGCGTTTGCGATAACGTAGCTTAAAATGGAGTCTCCCAGAAACTCCAGACGCTCATTGTGTTTGCTGCTGGCACTGCGATGAGTTAATGCCTGTTGCAACAACTCCTGATGAGTAAAAGTGTAGCCCAGCTTCCGCTGGAGCCGATTAATTACGATGGGGTTCATGCGATACCAAATAAATGAATGCGTCAACAATGCAGCACACGAAACCGACCTGAGTCAATCAACGCGGTTTCGTGTGCCGTGGCTCCCGGGGGAGACAACCTGAATACAGTTACAATAGCGGGGAATATTCTATACGCAACGACCGGGGTTGTCGTTAGTCTGATGGGATTTATGTACTAAATATTTCAGCTGCGGCCATTATGACCGCAGCCGGGCAAATTAGTGAATGCCGCCAATGCGTTTCAGACGCACGCCGGTGGGCCATTCACCTTCCTGTTTTTCGAAGCTCATCCAGATAGCCGTCGCTTTACCGACCAGGTTACGCTCCGGCACAAAACCCCAGTAACGGCTGTCCGCGCTGTTATCGCGGTTATTACCCAT